>NZ_JCBANU010000083.1:0-962 GCF_059816145.1 Methylobacterium sp. 001424705
CATGCCTACGGTTGATGGCAACCTGAACGATTGGACATCGTCGGCTCGGCTCAATCCCGCAGGCACGACAGCGGCCGGATACAGTTTGTACGGCGACCTGTCGGGCGGTGTCCTGACCTTCGCCCTCCAGGCGCCGACGGGGACGTCGATCGGGGCGTACACGACGATCTGGCTGAACACCGACAAGAATGCCACCACCGGCTACAGCATCTGGGGTCTGTACGGGGGCTACGACTACAACATCAATATCGCTGCCGACGGAAAGCCGTATCTCTATCGCGGGGGCGACGGACAGACGCTCGTGTCGGCGACGCCGCTGACCGCCGTCTACAATGCCGATCGCACGGTGCTGGAGGTCAGCGTCTCGGCGGCGCAGATCGGGACGCCGAAGAGCCTCAACGTCCTGGCCGACGTGAACAACAGCGTCTTCCTACCGGGCGATTACGGGGCCGGCCCCTACACGGTCTCGGATGCCAGCACCCTGCCGGCCCGGACCTATACGGGGCACAAGGTCGGGATCGTCTACTCGGAATCCACGGCGGCGAACTACTTCAGCCCGATGGCGTATTCGCAGCTCTACATGGCGGCGCAGAACCAGGCCGCGGCCGCGGGCGTCCCCTACGACCTCCTGTCGGAATCGGATCTCACCGATCTGGCGAAGCTGTCGAACTACGACACGCTGATCTTTCCCTCGTTCCGCAACGTCGCCGCCGCTAAGGTCGCGGCGATCACCGACACCCTGACCAGCCTGGAGAAGACCTACCACGTCGGCATCATCACCGCCGGCGACTTCATGACGAACGACGAGAAGAACGCTCCGCTCTCCGGCGATTCCTACGCGCGCATGAAGGCGCTCTTGGATGTCAGCCGCGTCGACGGGGTCAACGGGGCGAACGTCGAGGTCAAGGCGGCGGCCACGACCAATCCCGTCATGGCCGGGTACACGGCCGGCGAGTCGATCC
>NZ_JCBANU010000084.1:0-875 GCF_059816145.1 Methylobacterium sp. 001424705
CCGCCCGGCATGGACTGAACCTCCAAGACGGTCGCGAAGTGGCGCAAGCGTGCCTTCGTGCATGACGCGGCGATGGGACCGAAGACGCTGCGCTCGACCGTGCTCACGACCGAGGAAGAGGCAGTGATCGTCGCCTTCCGCCGGCACACGCTGCTGCCGCTGGACGATTGCCTCTACGCGCTTCAAGCCACCATCCCGCACCTGACCCGCTCGTCGCTGCATCGCTGTCTGCAGCGCCACGGGATCAGCCGGTTACCCGAGGTCGGCGGCGACAAGCCCGGCAAGCAAGCGTTCAAGGCCTACCCGATCGGCTTCTTCCATATCAATATCGCGGAAGTTCGCACCGGCGAAGGCAAGCTGTACCTTTGGGTGGCTATCGACAGGACATCCAAATACGCCTTCGCCCAGCTGCACGAACGCGCTGATCGGCCCGTGGCCTGCGCCTTCCTGGAGGCGCTCATCGAGGCTTGTCCTTATCGCCTGCACATCATCTTGACCGACAACGGCATCCAGTTCGCCGAGCTGCCCAAGAACCGTTGCGGCCCGACTGCCTTGTACCGCATCAACCGCTTCGATCAGATCTGCTGGGCGCACGGCATCGAGCATCGGCTCACCAAGCCAAACCACCCGTGAACCAATGGCCAGGTCGAGCGCATGAACCGGACCCTCAAGGAGGCGACGGTCAAGCGCTACCACTACGACAGCCACGATCAGCTGCGGGACCATCTCGCCGCCTTCCTGGATGCCTACAACTTCGTTCGCCGGCTCAAGACCTTACGCGGCCTCACGCCATACGAAGCGACCTGCCAAGCCTGGGCAGACGATCCGGACCAGTTCAGATACAATCCGACCCACCTCACCTCGGGACTGAACAA
>NZ_JCBANU010000085.1:0-847 GCF_059816145.1 Methylobacterium sp. 001424705
AGGGTCTGTCGTCGCCTGAACGGATTGGTTTGGCTTTCGTTTTCGTCTCTCTGATGCAGGAGGGACGATGCTGAGCGACGCGCAGTGGTCTGAACTGGAGCCCCTGGTGGAGGCCTGCCGGCCCAAGGCCAAGACGCCCCCACAGGATCTTCGGCGCACGCTCTCAGCCATTCTCTGGCGGCATCAGAACGGGGCCAAGTGGCGGGCTATTCCGGAGCATCTGGGTCCCTGGTGGCGCGCTGCGCAGATCTTCATCCGCTGGTCCCGTGCCGGCGTCTGGGAGCGACTGCTTGGCCTCGTGCAGGAGCGGGGCGTCCAACTCGGGATGGCGTTCCTGGACGGCACGAACATGCGAGCGCATCAAAAGGCGGCGGGAGCTGCCAAAAGGGGGGATCTGGGCCCGAGCGAGATGCTCGTGAAGCTCTTGGCCGCTCACGTGGCGGCTATGGCACCAAGGCTTGCGTGATCGCGGATGGACGGGGTCGCGCCATCGCCTTCCGGCTGGCGCCCGGTCAGGCCCATGAACTGCCCCATGCGGTTCCGCTGCTCGACCAGCTTCCGGGTGTGCCCAAGTGGGTCGTCGGGGACCGGGGCTACACCAGCCACGCCTTTCGTGAGCACATCTGGGACATGGGCGCGCAGCCCGCGATCCCGCCTCAGCGCCACGAAGCACCCGTCGCCTGCCCGGACTGGATCTACAACAACCGCAACCAGGTCGAGCGCCTCTGGGCCAGGCTCAAGGAGTGGCGCGCCATCGCCACACGCTACGAGAAGACGACCGTCAGCTTCATGGGCGTCCTCTGTCTTGCCGCGGCCCTCGATTGGCTCAAGCGATGACAGACCCTAG
>NZ_JCBANU010000086.1:0-761 GCF_059816145.1 Methylobacterium sp. 001424705
CTGAACCAGGTCTCCTGGGGCGCCATCTTCGCCGGCGCCGTCACCGCCCTGGTGACCCAGGTCATCCTCAACATGGTCGGGGTGGGCGTCGGCCTGTCCAGCGTCGGACCCGTGGCCGCCGACAACCCGGCCGCCTCGACGCTCTCGCTGAGCGCCGGCCTCTGGTTCGTGGGCTCGGGCGTGGTTGCTTCCCTGGCGGGCGGCCTCATCGCCGGGCGCCTCTCGGGCAAGCCCGTCACGGGCGCGGCCGGCCTGCACGGGCTGGTCTCCTGGGCGGTGACCACCCTGGTGGTGCTCTACCTCCTGACCTCGGCCGCCGGCGGCCTCATCGGGGGCGCCTTCTCGGGCGTGACCAGCACGCTGGGCGGGGCCGGCTCGCTGGTGGGCGGCACGGTGCAGACCGCCGCGCAGGCCGCGGCTCCGTCGCTGTCGAAGATCTCCAACCCCCTGGACGGCATCGAGCAGTCGGTGCGCAACCAGGCGGCCGGCCAGGACCCGCAGGCGGCCAAGGACGCCGCCGTGGCCGCCATCCGGGCGCTGTTCACCGGTGACCCGGCCCAGAAGGCCCAGGCCGAGACCCGCGCGGCCGACGCCCTGGCCAAGGCCCAGGGCATCCCGGTCGACCAGGCCAAGGCCCAGATCCAGGACTACCGCAAGCAGTACGACGAGACCGTCGCGACCGCCAAGGTGAAGGCGGAAGCCGCGGCCGTCGCCGCCAAGTCCGCCGCCACCCAGGGCGCCTTCTACGGCGCGCTCGCCCT
>NZ_JCBANU010000087.1:0-736 GCF_059816145.1 Methylobacterium sp. 001424705
CCTCTACGCGCTCCGAGCGACGATCCCGCACCTGACCCGCTCGTCGCTGCATCGCTGCCTGCAGCGCCATGGGATCAGCCGATTGCCGGAGGTCGACGGCGACAAACCCAAGCGGTCGCGCTTCAAGGCCTATCCGCTCGGCGACTTCCACATCGATCTGGCCGAGGTCCAAGCGGCGGAAGGACGGCTCTACCTGCTCGTCGCCATCGATCGTACGACCAAGTTCGCCTTTGTCGAGTTGCACGAGAAGGCGACGCGGCGAGTTGCCGGCGACTTCCTACGGTATCTCATCGAGGCGGTGCCCTACAAGGTGCACACGGTGCTCACCGACAACGGCACTCACTTCACCACGCCGGGCAACGTCGCTTCACTTGCCTCCATCATCAGGGAAGCGATTGCAGCCGGCGAGACATTCCGGGCCCACAGCTTCGAGTCCGCCTGCGCCCGAAACGATATCGATCATCGCCTGACAAAGCCGCGTCACCCCTGGACCAACGGTCAGGTCAAGCGGATGAACCGCACAATCAAGGACGCCACGGTCAAACGCCACCACGACGACAGCCACGAGCAGCTCGGCGCTCACCTCGCTGATTTCGTCAGCGCCTACAACTTTGGCCGACGCCTGAAGACCCTGCGCGGTCTCACGCCCTACGAGGCCATCTGCAAGGCATGGTCCGGCGAGCCCGGACGCTTCAGATCAAACCCGCTCCACCAAATGCCGGGACCAAACAGCTAG
>NZ_JCBANU010000088.1:0-716 GCF_059816145.1 Methylobacterium sp. 001424705
CCGATGGCGGCCGTCGAGACGATCGAAAAGCTGGAGCGCATCTACGGAGCCCCCGGGGCCGTCGGGGAGGCCTCGACGACCAAGGTCGCCGACCACATCACCCCGGATTACGGGCGCTTCATCGCGGTCGCGCCCTTCGTCGCCCTGGCGACCGTCGGCCCGGAGGGGCTGGACTGCTCGCCGCGCGGCGATGTTCCGGGCTTCGTGCGCGTCGCCGGACCCCGGACCCTGATCCTGCCGGACCGGCGCGGGAACAACCGGATCGACAGCCTGCGCAACGTCGTGCGCGACCCGCGGGTGGGGCTGATGTTCCTCATCCCGGGCATCGGCAACGCCCTGCGGGTCAACGGCCGGGCCGTGGTGGAGGACGATCCGGCCCTGCTCGCCAGTTTCGCGGTGGACGGCAAGGCGCCGCGCACCGCCCTCGTGATCACCGTGGGCGAGGTCTACTTCCAATGCGCCCGCGCGTTGATCCGCTCGGGCCTGTGGCGCCCGGACAGCCACGTCGATCCGAAGACCCTGCCGAGCCCCGGCGAGATCCTGGCCGGGTTGAGCGGGGGGCGCGTCGGCGGCGAGGCCTACGACGCGTCCTGGGCCGAGCGGGCGCGCCAGACGATGTGGTGACCTCCGGGGCCCGGGTCCGCGGATGCGAAAACGGCACGGCGTCTGGCCGGCTTGGCGCTGATGATGCATCTGAGCCGCCTCCCGTTCCGAAA
>NZ_JCBANU010000089.1:0-702 GCF_059816145.1 Methylobacterium sp. 001424705
GGCGATACGGGTCTTCATTGTGGCTATCGGGCTCCTATACAGTGCGAACCGTTTTTCTTGGTTCGCTTCATCTGTCTAAACCCAATATGGGGCCTCGATCTCAGCCATGACGTGCGGCCAGGCACGTCGAGGACAGGATTAAATGGTTGGACCTGAGATGAGGGTTCACCCCGTCTCGATGCATCATGAATACATCTTGGACAAAGGTGCCGTAAGTCTCTGAGGGCGGTCGGCCCGCGCCCCTCCGCCCGGCGCGGGCGCGGGCCACCGGACTAAAGCGTGGCGGGCAATCGTCTGACAGGAAGACGCTGGGTTGCCGGCCGCCGACCGGCGGCACCTGTCCCCGGGCAGCCGAGCCAGGGAGACATGCGTGATCCGCACCATCGCCAAGGCCCTCCGTCCGACCACCCGCCGCCGGCGCGGCGGCAAGATCCTTCTCGCCCTCCCGCTCCTGCCCCTCCCACTCCTGGCCCCGGCCCCGGCCCTGGCGGGGTCCGCGGCCCAGCCGGGCCAGACCATCGGCCTCCCGGCCGGCGCCCAGCTCCCGGTGGGTCTCTACTTCGTCAACACGTCCAGCTTCGGGGTGCGCGACACGCGCCCGCTCGACTCGGAATCGAACGTCAACCTGCCGGCCTTCGTCTGGGCGACGCCCTGGACCCTGTTCGGCGCGCGCCTGAACCTCATCGCGATCCAGCCCGTCGT
>NZ_JCBANU010000008.1:0-152222 GCF_059816145.1 Methylobacterium sp. 001424705
CCCCCGAACCCCGGCGCCGGCCCATGACGACCACCCCCGCCCCCAAACCCGCTCCCGAGCGCTACAACGCCAAGGAGACAGAGCCGCGCTGGCAGCAGGCGTGGGATGCGGCGGCCATCTACGCCACGAAGAACGACGATCCGAAGCCGAAATACTACGTGTTGGAGATGTTCCCCTACCCGTCGGGGCGCATCCACATGGGCCACGTGCGCAACTACGCCATGGGCGACGTGGTGGCGCGCTACAAGCGGGCGCGGGGCTTCAACGTGCTGCACCCGATGGGCTGGGACGCCTTCGGCCTGCCGGCCGAGAACGCCGCCATGGAGCGCAGGGTCAACCCGCGCGACTGGACCTACGCCAACATCGCGACGATGCGCGGCCAGCTCCAGAGCATGGGCCTGTCGCTGGACTGGAGCCGGGAGATCGCGACCTGCGACCCCGACTACTACAAGCACCAGCAGCGCATGTTCCTCGACTTCCTGGCCAAGGGTCTGGTGACGCGCCGCACCGCGAAGGTGAACTGGGACCCGGTGGACCACACCGTGCTGGCCAACGAGCAGGTCATTGACGGGCGCGGCTGGCGCTCGGGCGCCCTGGTGGAGCAGCGCGAGCTGACCCAGTGGTTCTTCAAGATCACCGATTTCGCCCAGGATCTCTACGACGCCCTCGACGGCCTGGAGCGCTGGCCCGAGAAGGTCCGGGTGATGCAGAAGAACTGGATCGGCCGCTCGGAAGGGCTGGAGGTCCGCTTCGCCCTGGAGGCGCCGCCGGCCCATGTCGACCCCGAGGTGAAGGTCTACACGACGCGGCCCGACACCCTGTTCGGGGCGAAGTTTCTGGCCATCGCCGCCGACCACCCCATCGCCGCCGCCCTGGCCCCGGCCCACCCGGCCCTGCAGGGCTTCATCGAGGAATGCCGGCGCACGGGCACGGCCCAGGCCGCCATCGACACGGCGGAGAAGCTCGGCTTCGACACCGGCCTCAAGGTCCGCCACCCCCTCGACCCGTCCTGGCTGCTGCCGGTCTACGTCGCGAACTTCGTGCTCATGGACTACGGCACCGGCGCGGTGTTCGGCTGCCCGGCCCACGACCAGCGCGACCTCGACTTCGCCAACAAGTACGGGCTCGGCAACACGCCCGTGGTCTGCCCGGAGGACCAGGACGCGGCCAGCTTCGTCATCACCGACACCGCCTATGACGGCGACGGGCGGATGATCCACTCGCGCTTCCTCGACGACATGACCACGGACGAGGCCTTCCATGCCGTGGCCAACCGCCTGGAGGCGGAGATCCTCGGCGGAGAGCCGGTGGCGCAGCGCAAGGTGCAGTTCCGCCTGCGCGACTGGGGCGTCTCGCGTCAGCGCTACTGGGGCTGCCCCATCCCGATCATCCACTGCGAGGCCTGCGGGCCCGTGCCGGTGCCGGTGGCCGACCTGCCGGTGAAGCTCCCCGACACGGTTTCCTTCGACGTGCCCGGCAACCCCCTGGAGCGCGACCACGCCTGGCGCAACGTCCCCTGCCCCACCTGCGGGCAGCCGGCGCGGCGCGAGACCGACACCATGGACACCTTCGTGGATTCGTCCTGGTACTATGCCCGCTTCACCGCCCCCTGGCTGCAGGACGCGCCCACCGACCGCGCCGCGGTCGACCAGTGGCTCGCCGTCGACCAATATATCGGTGGCATCGAGCACGCGATCCTGCACCTGCTCTACGCCCGCTTCTTCATGCGGGCGATGAAGGCCACCGACTGGTCCGGCGTCTCGGAGCCCTTCGACGGCCTGTTCACGCAGGGCATGGTGGTCCACGAGACCTACAAGGATGCGGCCGGGGCCTGGGTGCCGCCGGCCGACATCCGGATCTCGGCCGAGTCCGGCATGCGGGAGGCGTTTCACGTGAAAACGGCGGCGCCGATCACGATCGGCGCCATCGAGAAGATGTCGAAGTCGAAGAAGAACGTCGTCGACCCGGACGACATCATCGCCAGCTACGGCGCCGACACCGCGCGCTGGTTCATGCTCTCCGACTCGCCGCCCGAGCGCGACGTGATCTGGACCGAGGACGGCGTCCAGGGAGCGGCCCGCTTCGTCCAGCGCGTCTGGCGTCTCGTCTCCCTGGCGAGCACCGTGGCGGCACCGGAGGCCGCCGGCGACGCCGCCCTGCGCAAGGCCGCCCACAAGGCCCTGGCCGCCGTGGAGGAGGATGTGGAGCGCCTGCGCTTCAACCGCTGCGTGGCGCACATCTACACCCTTGCCAACGCCCTCGACGAGGCCCTGCGGGGCGGCGTCTCGCGGGCCGTCGCCGGGGAGGCGGCCGGGATCCTGACCCAGCTGATCGCCCCGATGATGCCGCATCTCGCCGAGGAATGCTGGCAGGCGCTGGGCCGCGACGGCCTGGCCGCGCAGGCGGCCTGGCCGAAGGTCGAGCGCGCGCTTCTCGTGGAGGACAGCGTCACCCTCCCCGTCCAGCTCAACGGCAAGAAGCGGGCGGACGTCACGGTGCCGCGCAGCGCCGACGTCGCCGCGGTCCAGGCCCTGGTGCTCGCCGACGAGGCGGTGCAGCGGGCCCTGGAGGGCCGCGCCCCGAAGAAGGTGATCGTGGTGCCGGGCCGGATCGTGAACCTCGTCGTCTGATCGAGGAGACCGCGCTCCGGCTTCCGGCGGGCGGAACGGGGCCTGGCACAGCGCCCGGCCTTCCCAACGCTGAAATTCGGTTCGGCGCGCGCGACGCAGCCCTCCTCCCCAGCGGATCTCGGGCCTGCCCGAGATCCATGGCGCTTGCGGGAAGGCGTTGGAGGCGGGGGTGGTTGGGCGACCCTCGCGTTGCCAAGGCAAGTGGAACCGCCCACACCCCCGACCCCGCCCCTTTAAGAGGAAGGGGGACGCCCACATTGTCCACACCCCCGATCCGGCGACCATGATCCTGCCGGATAGGAAACGTAAAGCTTGGCGCGAATAGGCTGTCGTCGAACTTCGGTTCGCCGTACAGACGGGCAGGACGAGACAGCGGGACGGCAGCGGGCATGATGCGCTTGGCAAACGGGGCGATGGCGGTTCGGGTCGCGGCAACCGGTTCGGTCGGCCGGGCCGTGCGGGTCGCGGCCGTCGCCGCCCTGGCGCTCAACCTGTCGGCCTGCTTCCGCCCTCTCTACGGCCCCACCGCCTCCGGCGAGCCCATGGCCGCCCTCCTCGCCTCCGTCCAGGTGGACGACGTGGCGATGGCGCAGGGCCAGGAGCGCCTGGGGCATTACCTGCGCAGCGAACTCATCTTCGATCTCGACGGCTCGGGCCAGCCCTCCGCCAAGCGCTATCGCCTGAAGATGCAGGGCAGCGAGTCGGTGCAGACCCCGATCGTCTCCTCGCAGACCGGTCGCGCCGAGGCCGGCACCATCGTCGGAACCGTGGAGTACGCCCTGGAAGACCTGAGCGGCACGAAGATCATCAGCGAGGGCGTGGCGACCTCCACCGCCACCTACGACCGCTCGATCCAGCGCTTCGCCAGCCTGCGGGCCGCCCGTGACGCCGAGATCCGCCTCGCCAAGGTCCTGGCCGAGCAGATCAAGACCCGCATCGCCTCCGTGCTGGTGACGAAGCCCTGAGCGGGACGGGCGCGTGACCGCCGTCAAGGCCGGCGACGTCGACGGGCTGATCCGGCGTGGGCCCGATCCGCGCATCGCGATCCTCCTCGTCTACGGCCCGGATACGGGCCTCGTCTTCACCCGCGCCAAGGCCCTGGCGGAAGCCTTCGTCAGCGATCCGGGCGACCCCTTCGCCATGGTGAAGATCGACGGGGACGTGCTGGCCCAGGACCCCGGCCGCCTCGTGGACGAGGCCGGCACGGTCGGACTCTTCGGCGGCACCCGCACCATCTGGGTCCGGTCCGGCAGCCGCAACTACGCCCCCGCCGTCGAGGCCGCCCTGAAGGCCGAGATCCAGAACGCCCGCATCGTGGTGGAGGGCGGCGACCTCGCCAAGAGCGCGCCCTTGCGGACGCTCTGCGAGAAGTCGCCGAAGGCCCTCGCCCTGCCCTGCTATCCCGACGACGAGCGGGCCTTGGGCGACCTCATCGACCGCACCCTGCAGGACCAGGGCCTGCGCATCGCCCGCGAGGCGCGGGACGTGCTCGCCACCAGCCTCGGCGGCGACCGCGGCGCCAGCCTGTCGGAGATCGAGAAGCTCGCCCTCTACGCCCGTGGCCAGAGCCAGGTGAGCCTCGACGATGTCGAGGCGGTGGTCAGCGACGTCGCCGGCAGCGTGCTCAACACCCTGATCGATGCGGCCTTCGCCGGGCGCAGCGGCGAGGTCGAGCGCGATTATCGCCGCTTCCGCCACGAGGGCATGGATCCCTCGGTGATGCTCGGCTCGGCCCTGCGGCACGCCCTGACGCTCCTGGCCACGCGGCTCGCCGGGGAGGGGCAGAGTGCCAGCCTGATGGTGGCGAACTGGCGTGGCCTGCATTTCCGGCGGAAAGCCCTGGTGGAGACCCAGCTCGCCCGCTGGTCGCCCCCGGCCCTGCGCCACGCGATCCAGCTGTTGCAGGACTCCGTCCTGGCCTGCCGCCGCGCGGACCCGGACCTGGCCCACGCGCATGCCTCGAGCACCCTCCTGCGCATCGCCGGCGAGGCGGCCCGGCGGCGTTAGCGATCGGTCTGGCTCAGGCCTCCGCCTGCCCCAGGTTGAAGCGCTGGCACAGGGCTTCGAGCTCGGCCGCGTTCTCGTAGCGGATGCGGATCTCCCCCGCCCCGGCCACCTTCGACTTGACGGCCACCGTCATGCCGAGGGCGCGGGCCATGGCCTGCTCCAAGGTGCGGATCTCCGCATCCTTCTCGGCCGCGCGCCGGGGCCGGCCGGGGCGGGGGCCGTCGCCCTCCGGCACCTCGGCGGAGGCCAAGGCCTCGACCTCGCGGACCGACAGGCCCTCCTCCACGATCCGGCGGGCGACGCCCTCGGCATCCCGCACGGCCAGGAGCGCGCGGGCATGGCCGGCCGTGATCTCACCGGCCACGACTCGGTCCTGAATCGTCGGGGCGAGCTGGAGCAGCCGAAGGGTGTTGGCGAGGTGGCTGCGGCTCTTGCCGAGGATCTCTGCGAGCTCGCTCTGGCTGTACTGGAACTCGCTCATCAACCGCTCGTAGCCCGCAGCCTCCTCGATGGCGTTGAGGTCCGTGCGCTGGACGTTCTCCAGGATGGCAAATTCGAGGGAGGTCCGATCGTCGATCTCCACCGTGACCACCGGCACTTCGTGGAGCCCGGCCCGCTGGGCCGCGCGCCAGCGGCGCTCGCCGGCGACGATCTCGTAGGTGTCCGGCACGCCGGCCAGGGCCCGGACCACGATGGGCTGGATGATGCCGCGCAGCTTGATCGAAGCCGACAGCTCCTCGAGGTCGGATTCGTGGAAGCGGCGGCGCGGGTTGCGCGGGTTTGGACGCAGGAATTCCACCGCGACCTTGCGCTGCTCCTGCGACTTGCTCGCCGCGGCACTGTCGTCGCCGAAATCGCCGATCAGGGCCGCGAGGCCGCGCCCGAGCCGGGGCCGCACCACATCATCCGCCATCGCCACCTGCTTCAACTCCGAACCTTCGGGAAACGCTTGTCACACACCGGGGGCAGGGGGCCCCCGCATCGGTCACGCGGCGACGGGCAGACGCCCCTCGCGCTGGATGATCTCGGAGGCGAGGCGCAGGTAGGCCTGCGAGCCCGCACATTTGAGATCGTAGAGCAGCACGGGCTTGCCGTGCGACGGCGCCTCGGACACGCGGACGTTGCGGGGAATCATGGTCTCGTAGACCTTCTCCCCCATGAAGCTGCGTACATCCGCCACCACCTGCGCCGACAGGTTGTTGCGGGGATCGAACATGGTCAGGACGATGCCCTGGATGGTGAGGCGCGGATTGAGGGCGCCCCGCACCTGCTCCACCGTGCGCAGCAGCTGGCTCAAGCCTTCGAGGGCGAAGAACTCGCATTGCAGGGGGACCAGCACCGCGTCGGAGGCCGCCAGGGCGTTGATCGTCAGCAGGTTCAGGGAGGGCGGGCAGTCGATCAGCACGTAGGTGACACCCGCCGTGGCGCCAACCTCGCCGACGCCCTTCAGCACGTTGCGCAGGCGATGGGCGCGGTCCGGCGCGCTTGCCATCTCCAGCTCCAGGCCGAGGAGGTCCATGGTGGAGGGGGCCACCATCAGGCGCGGCACCGCGGTGGGGATGCAGGCCTGCCCCAGGGACGCCTCGCCGGCGAGCACGTGGTAGGTCGAGACCTTGCGCTGGCGGCGATCGATGCCGAGACCCGTGGAGGCGTTGCCCTGCGGATCGAGGTCGATCACCAGAACGCTCTCGCCGATGGCCGCCAGAGCGGTGCCGAGGTTGATCGCCGTCGTCGTCTTGCCGACGCCCCCCTTCTGGTTGGCCAGGGCCAGGATGCGCAGCGGCCGATCCGGATGCGCTCCGGTCGTCGGTACGGCAGTCGGATCGCTTGTCATGAATCCACGCGAGATAGGGTCGTGACGCGGACGATCCGCGCTTCCGACTCGGTTCGGCTCGGCTCGAGATCGTAAACGAATCTCCACCGTTGCGCGGCCTCGGTCAATTCCGATTGGACATCCCGTCCTTTCGGAAACAGGCCGACCGTGCCAGTTGTCAACAGCGGCTCCGCCCAGGCGAGCAGCTGGGCGAGGGGGGCGAGCGCCCGGGCGCAGACCACCGCGACGCCCCGATGTGCGCCGATGACCTGCTCGATCCGGGCGTTGTGCACCGTCGCAGGCGCGCCGGTGAGGCGCGCGGTCTCGGTGAGGAAGGCGCATTTGCGCGCATTGCTCTCGACGAGATCGACCCGAAACCCGGGACGCTCCCGGCCTGCGATGGCAAGGACGAGGCCGGGAAGTCCCGCCCCCGCACCGAGGTCCAGCCAGGTGTCGGCCTCCGGCGCGAGCTCCCGAAGCTGGAGCGCGTCGGCAATGTGGCGGGTCCAGACCTCGGACAGGGTGGCCGGTCCGACCAGATTCTTGACCGTCTGCCAGCGCCGGAGCTGGTCGACATAGAGATCGAGGCGCTGCGCTGTTTCACGTGAAACACCCGCAGCGGCCAGGACCCGATCGCGGTCGCGATCAGAGGCCATAGGAGGCCCCACGCTCGGCCCGGCGGGCATGGGCGGCGAGGAGCGTAAGGGCGGCGGGGGTCACGCCTTCGATGCGGGCCGCCTGCCCCAGGGTTCCCGGACGCACGGCCTCGAGCTTCAGCCGCATCTCGTTCGACAACCCGGGAATGCCCGCATAATCCAGGCGGATCGGCAGGGCCACGGCCTCGTCCCGGCGGAAGGCGGCGATGTCGGCCCGCTGCCGGTCTAGATAGACGGCGTAGGTGGCATCCGTGCAGAGCCGCTCGGCCACGCGGGGCGGGACCGCCGCGAGTTCCGGCCAGACCGCGCAGAGGCGCGCCCAGTCGATGTCCGGGTAGGACAGGAGCTGGAAGGCGCTGCGGCGGATTCCGTCCTGGTTGAGCGCGATGCCGGCGGCCCCGGCCTGGTTCGGGCTGAGACTCAGGCGGTCGAGCTGCGCGCGCGCGGCCTCGAGGGCCGTCTGCCCGGCGGCGAAATGCGCGGCGCGGTGCCGCCCGACGCAGCCGAGGGCGGCGCCCTTCGGCGTCAGGCGCTCGTCGGCATTGTCGATGCGCAGGGAGAGCCGGTATTCCGAGCGCGAGGTGAACATGCGGTAGGGCTCGCTCACCCCATGGGTAACGAGATCGTCGATCATCACGCCGAGGTAGGATTCGGCCCGGTCGAAGGTGGCGAGGGCCGAGCCGCCGGCGTGGCGGGCCGCGTTGATGCCAGCCACGAGCCCCTGCCCCGCCGCTTCCTCGTAGCCGGTGGTGCCGTTGATCTGCCCGGCCAGGAACAGGCCCGGCAGGCGCTTGGCCTGGAGGGTCGAGTCGAGTTCGCGGGGGTCCACGTAGTCGTACTCGATGGCGTAACCCGGCCGCAGGATCGCGGCGCGCTCCAGCCCGGGGATCAGCGCGATGACCTCGCGCTGGACGCTCTCGGGCAGCGCGGTGGAGATGCCATTGGGGTAGACGGTCGGGTCGTCCAGGCCTTCCGGTTCGAGGAAGATCTGGTGGCCCTCGCGATCGCCGAAGCGCACCACCTTGTCCTCGATGGACGGGCAGTAGCGCGGCCCCCGACTGGCGATTCCGCCGGAATACATCGGCGAGCGGTGCAGGTTGGCGCGGATGAGGTCGTGGACCGCCTGGGTCGTGCGGGTGATGCCGCACTGGATCTGCGGCGTGGTGATCCGCTCGGTAAGGGTCGAGAACGGGACGGGGTCCGCGTCGGCCGACTGCATCTCCAGGCCGGACCAGTCGATGGTGCGCCCGTCGAGGCGGGCCGGCGTGCCGGTCTTCAGGCGGCCGAGGGCGAAACCGGCGCGGTCCAGTGTCCGGGCCAAGCCCACGGACGGCGCCTCGCCAATCCGACCGGCGGGGATCTGGGTCTCGCCGATATGGATGAGGCCGCGCAGGAAGGTGCCGGTGGTCAGCACGACGGCGGCGCAGGGGAGGGTGCGCCCATCGGCCAGGATCACCCCCGAGACGCGTCCCCCGGCGAGGGCGAGGTCGGCCACCTCCCCTTCGATCACCGCCAGGTTCGCGGTCCCGGCGATGGCCGCCTGCATGGCGCGGGCGTAGAGCTTGCGATCAGCCTGGGTGCGGGGACCGCGGACCGCGGGACCCTTGCGTCGGTTAAGGAGCCGGAACTGGATGCCGGCCGCGTCGGCGACCCGCCCCATCAGGCCGTCGAGGGCATCGACCTCGCAGACCAGATGACCCTTGCCCAGACCGCCGATGGCGGGATTGCAGGACATGGCACCGATGGTGGCGGCCTGATGGGTCACGAGGGCCGTCCGCGCGCCGATCCGGGCCGCGGCGGCCGCCGCCTCGACGCCGGCATGGCCTCCACCGACGACGATCACGTCGTAGGAATCAGGGGTGTGGTGCATGGGATCGATTAAGCGGCTGGCGCGCCGATGGTCAATCGATGGTTCGACCACGGCGTGGTTTTCACGTGAAACCGCCGCCCCGTGGTCCTAGGGTCACAGGCCGGGGTCGACCGGGCTCACTTGCCGATGCAGAAGCCGGAGAACAGCCGATCCAGCATCTCCTCGACGCTCACATGCCCTGCCACTTCGCCCAGCGCGCGCACGGCGAGCCGGAGATCCTCGGCGGCGAGCTCGGGCAGGGCGGCCCCCGCCAGCAGGCGGTCGAGATCCTCACGGCAGCGGGTCAGCCCCAGCCGGTGGCGTTCGCGGGTGATCAGAGCATCGCCGCTCCCCACTGCTCGGGAAGCCTCGGCCTCGATGGCCGCCAGCAATCCGTCCAGGCCCGCGCCGGTGATCGCCGAGATGCCGATCGCGCTCTCCGGCACGCCGACGGCGGGCTCGAGGTCGCGCTTGGTCCGCACGCGGAGCACCGGTCCCTCCGGCATCGGCTCGCGCGTGGTCGCCGGCGCGTCCGGGCCGTCGAGCATCACGACGAGGTCGGCCTGCCGCATCCGGGCCCGTGTGCGGCGGATGCCCTCCGCCTCGATGGCATCGCCCGCCTCGCGCAGGCCGGCGGTGTCGACCAGGATCACCGGCAAGCCGCCGAGGTCGCAGCGGACCTCGATGACGTCGCGGGTGGTGCCGGGGATGGCCGAGACGATGGCCGCCTCGCGCCGGCTCAGGGCGTTCAGCAGCGTCGACTTGCCGGCATTGGGTGGCCCGGCCAGGACCACGGTGAAACCATCCCGCAGGCGCTCGCCGCGCCGGGCATCGGCCAGGACCGTTGCGATCTCGTCGCGGATCGCGCGGGCCTTCTGCGCCAGGGCGGCGTCCAGGGCCCCGTCGTCGACGTCCCCTTCGTCGGAGAAATCGAGGGCCGCCTCGACGCCCGCGAGGAGATCGATGAGGCGTGCGCGCCAATCGGCCACCCGCCCGCCCAGGGCCCCATCGAGCTGGCGCAGGGCCTGGCGTCGCTGCGCCTCGGTCTCGGCATCGATGAGGTCGGCGATCCCCTCGGCTTCGGTGAGGTCCAGACGGCCGTTGAGGAAGGCCCGGCGGGTGAAGGCCCCGGGCTCGGCCGGTCGACAGTGCGGGATCTCGGCCAGGGCTTGCAGGACCGCGCTGCGAACGGCCAGGCCGCCATGCAAGTGCAGCTCCACCATGTCCTCGCCGGTGAAGCTGGCAGGGCCCGGCATCCAGGCGACGAGGGCCTGGTCGAGCGGCGTGCCGTCGGGGCTGCGCAGCGTGCGCAGGGACAGGCGGCGGGGCGGGGGGACGGGGCCGGCGAGGGTGTGAACCACCGCGGCCGAGGCCGGTCCGGAGATCCGGATGACACTGACCGCCGATCGACCCGGGCCGGTGGCAGGCGCGTAGAGGGTGGGGGTTTCGGTCATCGGCGCGGCGCCCCAGACGCCAATCCCTGACGCGTCAGGCAATCGTTAACCAGCTAATAAACTTGTTTCAGCCGGAAATCTTCGAGCGGTCGAGGGCACCGACCGGACCCGTAGGCTGATGCCGCGCGGGTCCGGCCGGGTCGGTCTCAGGTGTTCATCGAGTCGAAGAAGTCGTTGTTGCTCTTGGTCTGGCGCAGCTTGTCCATGAGGAACTCGATCGCGTCGGTGACGCCCATCGGGTTGAGGATGCGGCGCAGGACGTAGGTCTTCTTGAGCGCATCCGGCGGCACCAGGAGCTCTTCCTTGCGGGTGCCCGAGCGGGTGATGTCGATGGCCGGGAAGATGCGCTTGTCGGAGACCTTGCGGTCGAGAATGATCTCGGAGTTGCCGGTGCCCTTGAACTCCTCGAAGATCACCTCGTCCATGCGCGAGCCGGTGTCGATGAGCGCGGTGGCGATGATCGAGAGCGAGCCGCCCTCCTCGATGTTGCGGGCGGCACCGAAGAAGCGCTTCGGGCGCTGCAGGGCGTTGGCGTCGACGCCGCCCGTGAGCACCTTGCCGGAGGACGGCACCACGGTGTTGTAGGCCCGGCCCAGGCGGGTGATCGAATCGAGCAGGATGACCACGTCACGGCCATGCTCCACGAGGCGCTTGGCCTTCTCGATCACCATCTCGGCGACCTGCACGTGGCGGGTGGCCGGCTCGTCGAAGGTCGAGGCGATGACCTCGCCCTTCACCGAGCGGATCATGTCGGTGACTTCCTCGGGGCGCTCGTCGATGAGCAGCACGATGAGGTAGCATTCCGGGTGGTTGATGGTGATCGACTGCGCGATGTTCTGCATCAGCACGGTCTTGCCGGTGCGCGGCGGCGCCACGATCAGGGCGCGCTGGCCCTTGCCGATGGGGGCGACGATGTCGATGATCCGCGGCGAGAAATCCTTCTTGGGCGGATTGTCCAGTTCGAGCTTGAAGCGCTGCGTCGGGAAGAGCGGCGTCAGGTTGTCGAAATGGACCTTGTGCTTGATCTTCTCCGGGTTCTCGAAGTTGATCGTGTTGACCTTGAGCAGCGCGAAGTAGCGCTCGCCGTCCTTGGGTCCGCGGATCGGCCCCTCGACGGTGTCGCCGGTGCGCAGGCCGAAGCGGCGGATCTGCGTCGGCGAGATGTAGATGTCGTCGGGACCCGGCAGGTAGTTCGAGTCGGACGAGCGCAGGAAGCCGAAGCCGTCCTGCAGCACCTCGACGGTCCCGGCCCCGATGATCTCGACTTCCTTGGCAGCGAGCTGCTTCAGGATCGCGAACATCAGTTCCTGCTTGCGCATGGTCGAGGCGTTCTCGACCTCGACCTCTTCGGCGAAGGCGATCAGGTCGGTCGGCGTCCTGGACTTGAGGTCCTGGAGCTTGACCTCGCGCATGCCGTCGAGATCGGCGGCGACGATTCCGCCCTCGGCCGGGCTTTCCACGGGGAGGGTCTCGTACGGTGACGTCATGGGGGATTCAGAACCGGCGGGAAGGGCGAGGCGGGGCAGAGGGTCGGACGGGGCAGTCGGGGAGTTTGGTCGCCGGGCGCCGTTTCGGCGCCGATCAGTCGGTCCGTCCTGGGGAAAGACGGCTCCGCGCATCGTCTTGGCGGAGCCAGGGGCTCACGGATGCAACACGGCGTAACGAGGAGAGGCCTCAGCGGTAGCGCGTTTCCCGGCTTTTCGCAAGGTCCGTCCGTCGGGGCTCCGCCAGGGGCCCTCAGCGGCGGCGCAGGCGGACGTAGAGGGCCCCGGCGCCGCCGTGGTGGCGGGCCGCCTCCTCGAAGCCGAGGACCACGGTGCGCAGCTCCGGCGCGCGCAGCCAGTGGGGCACGCTGCGGCGGAGCACGCCGCGCTCGGAGAAGGCGTCGTCGTAGGTCGGGCCGCCCTTGCCGGTGACCACGAGGACGTGGGTGTGGCCCGACGCCCGGGCCCGCATCAGGAAGCCGATCAGCGCCCCGTGCGCCTCCGCCTGGTACATCCCGTGGAGATCGATCCGGGCATCGACCTGGAGGGCGCCCCGGCGCAGGGCAAGGCGGACGCGGCGCTCGAGACCGGGCGCGGTCGGCGGTGCCGGTGCCAGGACGGGGGCCGGCGGCGCCGGCGGCGGGTTCGGCTTCAGAGCCGCGCGCTTGGCCAGCGTCCGGGGCATCGGTTTCGGGGGCGCGGGCTTGGCGGGACCCGAGTTGGTGATGGCGGACTTGGTGATGGCGGACTTGGCGGGGACGACCTTGGACGACGCCCCCGCGGGCGTCGCCGGGGCCGGCGTGGCGGCGGCCGGCTTGCCCGCCGCGCCCCGCCCCGCGAGGCGGCCGCGCAGGGGCGTGATCAGCCGGGCGATCTCGCCCCACAGATAGGCGTCCTCCCCGGAGAGGCCGCGCGGGCGCCGGGGCGTCTTCATGGGGCGGACGTCCCGGATTTCGGGAGCAGGACGACGAAGCCGACGGCGTCGCGCAGGTTGCCGGCGGCGATCCCCGCCTCCGCGCCGGTGCCGAGATAGAGGTCGCCGCGCGCCGGGCCGACGATGGCCGACCCCGTGTCGGCGGCGACGACGAGGCGCCCCGGCTCGGCGGATCCGGCGATCCGGCCCTCGAGCCAGAACGGCAGGCCGTAGCGCCAGAGGGTGGCGTCCACCGCGAGGTTGCGGCCGGGGCTCAGGGGCACGCCGGCCCCGCCGGGCGGCCCGAGCGTCGGGTCGTCGATCTCGGCCAGGCGGAAGAAGATGTAGGAGGCGTTGGCCCGCATCAGCCGGGCGGCGTGCCGGGGGTTGGCCCGCAGCCAGCCGGTCCAGCGGGCCAGGGTGAGGCCGTCGAGGGGCAGGTGCCCCTCCGTCACGATGAGCTTGCCGATGGAGGTGTAGGGCCGGCCGTTGCGGCCGTCGTAGAGGACCCGGACGGAGCGCCCGTCGGTCAGGCGGACCCGGCCGGAGCCCTGGACCTGGAGCACGAACAGGTC
Source organism: Methylobacterium sp. 001424705 (assembly GCF_059816145.1). Lineage (NCBI taxonomy): Bacteria > Pseudomonadati > Pseudomonadota > Alphaproteobacteria > Hyphomicrobiales > Methylobacteriaceae > Methylobacterium > Methylobacterium sp. 001424705. The sequence goes on from NZ_JCBANU010000008.1 coordinate 13,382, forward strand.
GACGGCGTCGCGCAGGTAGAGGAGGGGGCGGGCGCGGGCGCCCAGGGCGCCGTCCTCGATCGCGGCCCGGTCGGGATAGGCCTCGAAGCCGTCGCCGGTCCGGCGCGCGGCGCGCAAGGACGGGTCGAGGCCGGGCCGCGTCTCGCCGGGCTCCAGGCTGACGAGGTCGTCGGGCCGGGCCAGCACCGCGGCGGTGAAATCCGGGCTCGGGGTGGCGGCGCCGACGAGTTCCGGCTCGAAGTAGCCGGTGAGGAAGCCCGTGCGCTGCTCGGGCTTGCCCCCGGCCGGAGGCCTGACGATCCGGTAGGGCGTGAAGGCTTCGGCGAAGAAGCGGGCCGCCGCGGCGTCACCCACGGGCTCGGGCACGAACTCGGCACGGGCGCAGGCGGTCCGGAGCGCCTCGGGCGCGCCCGCGACGGTGGCGGGCTGGGGCGTCCCCGGCGGGGTCCGGCAGGTCCGGCGGAAGGCCGCGAGCGCCGCGTCGGCGTCGGGGCCAGGGAACCCCGGCAGCGAGGCGGGATCGACCGGCTCCAGCACGGCCCCGCCCACGCGAAACGGCTCGGCCGCGGGGGCGGCCGAGCCGGGGGAGGGGAGGCTGAGGGCGGCGAGGAGACTCGCCGCGGGACGGAAGAACCGGATCACGCGACCTTGGGCCTCTTAAGGCTCAGGCGCCGGCTTCCGTGGCGACGAGCTGCCAGTTCGGGTCGCGGGTGCCCAGCGTCCGGGCGAAGGTCCAGACGTCCGGCACCTCGACCACCGCCTCGGCGCTGCCGTCGGTCACCTGCCCCTGCGCGTTGCGGGTGGCGGTGATGAGGTGGGAGAGGAAGTGCACGGTGACCTGCGCGACGCGGTTCTTCACGTCGACGGCCACGATCTCGGCCTTGTCGAGGGAGACGAAGGTGGTCTCCACGGTCTCGCGGCGGGCCTCGCGGGCGTCGATCTCACGCTCGAAGCCCTCGCAGACCTCGCGGGAGAGCAGGCTGCGCAGGGTCTTGCGGTCGCCCTTGGCGAAGGCGATCACGATGGCCTCGTAGGCGCTGCGGGCCCCCTCCACGAAGGCGCGCGGATCGAAGGCGGGCTCGACCTGGACGATGGATTCGAGGCCCTGGGCGATGGCCGAGCCGGGCTCGGCGATGCCGCGCCAGTCGCGCACGTCGGTCTTCACCGCGGTCTGGCCGCGATCGGCCGGGGGCTGGACCCGGTCGGCGCCGGGCAGGCGCACGACGTTGTCGCCTTCCCCGCGGGCCGGCGGCTCGGTGCGGCTGCGGTCCACCGGCTTGAAGGGCGAGCGCTCCGTGCCGGTCTTCTGACCCAGCACCGAGCGCAGGCGCCAGATGACGAAGACCGCCAGCGCGAGAAAGATCAGGGTCGTCAAGTCGAAGGAGTCCTGCATCACTGATCCGATCGTGGCCGTGGCACGAATACGTTACTTCACGGGGCTCTGGAAACCCGGCCCGGGTCCTCGGCTGACATGCGTGGCCGAGACACGCCCGGCCGAATAGGTCCGGCCAGGAAGGATCTGGCCGGGAGAGATCTGGCCAGAAAGATCTGGCCATGTCGCGCATTCCCCCGGCCCCGCGCAAGGCGCAGGCCGGGTTCCTGCGCGCGGAAGTCTCGATCGGGGTCGAACCTCCGGGCTCGTGCGGAGATATGGATATCGCGGGCGGCGATTCCAGGCGAGGGCGCGCGCCTGCGCCGCCTTGACCCGGCGGCGGCCCCGACGGGTCCCGAGTCCCGGGCTCCTGGGCTCGCCTTGTCCCGTGCGGGCGAGCGTGATAGCGCGCTATCGCGCGGGCCGGGCGGTGGTGGCAGGCCAGTGTGCAGGCCGGTGCGCCCGGTTCCGGGCGACCGGGATCGGCGCCCACGGGGTTCGCCCCCGGGAGAGCGCATCAGACCCGGGCCCCACCGCGCCCCGACGATCCAGGAAGAGGACAGAACGCCATGGCCGACACTCCGGCACCGAACGGCAACGGTGGCGCCACGGCGCAGACCGACGACGCGACGCCGACGATCAACGCGCTCGCGCAGTACACCAAGGATCTCTCCTTCGAGAATCCGAACGCGCCGCGCTCCCTGCAGCCGCAGGAAAGCGGGCCGCAGATCAACATCCAGGTGAACGTCAACGCCAAGCAGGTGGCCGAGTTCGATTTCGAGGTCGACCTGACCCTGGAAGGCGATGCCAAGATCGCCAACGAGGTGCTGTTCGCCTTCGAGCTGACCTATGCGGGCATCTTCCGCATGCGCAACATCCCGCAGGACCAGCTCCACCCGGCCGTGATGATCGAGTGCCCGCGCCTGCTCTTCCCCTTCGCGCGCCAGATCGTCGCCGAGGCCGTGCGCAACGGCGGCTTCCCGCCCCTCTACATCGACCCGATCGACTTCGTCGGCCTCTACCGCCAGAAGGCCATGGAGGCCCAGGCCCAGGGCGAGACCGGCCCGCTCGCCTCCTGAGAGCGCGCGTCGCGCCCCGTCCGCCCGGGGCGGGATCCGGGGTCCTGAGGATCGAAGGCCGGACTTGGCCGTTACTCGCAGCCAGTCCGGCCGCGGCCCCGCGTGCCGCCGGTCGCCGGATCGCCTCAGCCCCGGGATCGCATGCTCGCCACACACCACCTCGCCCTGATCAACGTCTTCACGGGCGACATCCAGGGCGGGCTCGGACCGTTCCTCGGCACCTGGCTCGCGGAAGCCGCGTCGTGGAGCCCCTCGCGGATCGGCTTCGTCACCACCCTGGTGGGGATCGGCTCCCTCCTCCTCAGCGGCCCCTTCGGCGCCCTGGTCGACCGCCTCGGCCGGCCCCGGATGCTGATCGCCGTGGCCTGCGGCGCCATCCTGTGCGGCACCCTGCTGCTGCTCCCCGCACGCGGCGTCATCCCGGTCTTCGCCGCGCAGATGATGGCGGCGGCGGGCGGCACGCTGCTGCTGCCGGCCGTCACCGCCCTGACCCTCGGCATCGTCGGCAAGGACCGCTTTCCGAAGCAACAGGGCCGCAACCAGGCCTTCAACCATCTCGGCATCCTGCTCGCGGCCGGCGGCATCAGCCTCGGCACCGGCTGGTTCGGCCCCGCCATCGCCTTCTGGGTGCTGGGCGCCATGGCGGTGCTGGCCATCGTGGCGGCGCTGACGACGCCGGGGCATTGCTACAGCGAGCGCCGGGCCGTGGGCTGGCAGGAGGAGGGCGACGACACGCCCGAGCGCGCCGGCCTGCGCAGCATCGTGGCCAACCGCAAGCTCCTCGTCCTCGCCGTGGCGCTGGCCCTGTTCAACCTCGGCAACGGCGGCATGCTCTCGCTGCTCGGCCAGAAGCTGGTGGCCACCGCCGTCGACGCCACGAGCTGGACCGCCCGCTACGTCATGGTGGCGCAGCTGGTGATGATCCCCGTGGCGCTCTTCGCCGGATCGCTCGCCGACCGGCGCGGGCGGCGCCAGCTCCTCATCGCCGCCTGCGCGGTGCTGCCGGTCCGCGCCGCGCTCTCGGCCTTCATCGACGATCCCCTCTGGCTGATCTCGGCCGAAATCCTCGACGGCGTCGCCTCCGGCATCATCGGCGTGGCCGTGCCGGTGGTGGTGGCCGACCTGACTTGGGGCTCTGGCCGCACCCAGACGGCGCTCGGCGCCCTTAACGCCCTCCAGGGCATCGGCGGTGCCCTCTCGGCCTGGTACGGCGGCCTCGCCCAGGCGATGCTCGGCTGGACCGGCGCCTTCCTGGCGCTGGGGGCGCCCGCCCTCGTCGCCCTCGGCCTCGTCCTGTGGCTCGACACCACCAGCGAGAGTCGCGGCCGAGGCGAAGGTGACGGACATCCGGGCGACGGGTCGTCCGCGAACGGCGCCGCCGCCGAGAGCGGGAGCGAACCCGGCCGCGGCACCGAGAAGGCTCGGGGCGCGCGCGAGCCGGAGACCGCCTGAGGGCGGATTGCCGCCCGGCGGAACAGGCCGCCCCCGCCCCGGTTTGGCGAGGGAGCCTCAGCCACCGGAGCCCCCGACCATGCACGATCGACCCGACGGACGGACCCTGCGGGTCACCGAACCGCGCGCCGTCCCCTGGCTCAGCATCGTGTTCGGCTACGGCCCGATGCTGCCCTTCGTGGTCGGCGCCGTCACCGCCTGGGTCCGGCCCGGCGATCCCTTGGGCGAGGCCGCCCTGCTCCTGACGATCCTCTGGGGCTGCGCCATCCTGCTGTTCCTGTCGGGCGTGCGCCGGGGCCTCAGCTTCCGCACCGAGGGCGGGCCGACCCTCACCCAGATGGCCACCATGATCGGGCTGTTCAGCCTCGGCTTCGTCGCCCTGGCGCTGGCGACCCTGGACGCGGCAGTGGCCGCGCTGGTCCTGCTCCTCGTCGGATTCGGGGCGATCGCGGTGCTCGACCCGATCGCGGCACGGCGGGGCGAGGCGCCCCTGTTCTTCGCACGCCTGCGCCCGGTGCAGATCCCCATCGCCCTCCTCAGCCTCGCGGCCCTCCTGGCCCTGAGGCTCTGAACGCCCCCCTGCTTGCCGCCCCCCGCCACCCGCGATAGAGCCCCCGGAACCCCGAACAGCCCCGATGGACGCGAAGATCACCATGGCCAAGGCCGATTCAACGAAGGCCGACACCCTGAAGCCGCGCCTGCCGCGCGGTTTCGTCGACCGGCGCGCGGACGAGATCGCCGCCCAGCACCGCATGCTGGAGACGATCCGGCAGAGCTTCGAACTCTTCGGCTTCGAGGCGCTGGAGACGCCCTTCGTCGAGTACACCGAGGCGCTGGGCAAGTTCCTGCCCGACCTCGACCGGCCGAACGCGGGCGTTTTCTCTTTCCAGGACGACGACGAATCCTGGCTCTCGCTGCGCTACGACCTCACCGCCCCCCTGGCCCGGCACGTGGCCGAGCACTTCGACGCGATCCCCAAGCCCTACCGGAGCTTCCGCGCCGGCTACGTCTTCCGCAACGAGAAGCCGGGTCCGGGGCGCTTCCGCCAGTTCATGCAGTTCGACGCCGACATCGTGGGCGCCGCCTCGGTGGCGGCGGATGCCGAGATCTGCATGCTGATGGCCGACACCCTGGAGAAGCTCGGGCTCACCGGACAGTACGTGGTCAAGGTCAACAACCGGAAGGTGCTCGACGGGCTGATGGAGTCGATCGGGCTCAGCGGTCCCGACAAGGCCGGTCAGCGCCTGACCGTGCTGCGCGCCATCGACAAGCTCGACCGCCTCGGCGACGCGGGCGTGCGCGAGTTGCTAGGCGCGGGGCGCAAGGACGAGAGCGGCGACTTCACCAAGGGCGCCGGATTGCCCGATGAGGCGATCGGCCGGGTGCTGGCCTTCACCGGCTGGACCGGAGCGGGATCGGCGCCGGCCGACAACGCTACCACCCTGGCGAACTTCGAAACCTCCCTGGCGGGCAGCGCCATCGGCCTGGAGGGCGTGCGCGAGCTCGCCGAGATGGCCGCCCTGTTCGCGGCGGCCGGCTACGACGCCCGCATCCGCATCGACCCCTCGGTGGTGCGCGGGCTCGAGTACTACACCGGCCCGGTCTACGAGGCGGAGCTGACCTTCCCGGTGACCAACGAGGACGGACAGGTGGTGCGCTTCGGCTCGGTCTCGGGCGGCGGCCGCTACGACGGCCTCGTCGGGCGTTTTCGCGCCGAGCCGGTGCCGGCCACCGGCTTCTCCATCGGCGTCTCGCGCCTGTTCTCGGCGCTGCAGCTGGTGAAGAGCCCGCTGCTGGACGGCCTCGCCAAGCCCGGCCCCGTGGTGGTGCTGATACTCGATCGGGACAACGTCGCCGATTACCAGCGCCTCGTCGCGGCCCTGCGCGAGGCCGGCATCCGGGCCGAGCTCTATCTCGGCGGCTCGGGCATGAAGGCGCAGATGAAGTATGCCGACCGGCGCGGATCCCCCTGCGCCATCATCCAGGGCTCGAACGAGCGCGAGGCCGGCGAGGTCCAGATCAAGGACCTGATTGAGGGCGCCAAGGCGGCGGCCGCCATCACCAGCAACGCCGCCTGGAAAGCCGCGCGCCCGGCCCAGTTCTCGGTGCCGGTGGCCGAGATGGTCGAGCGGGTGCGCGAGGTCCTGGGACGCCACTTCTGACGTCCCAGGCGCACGACGGGGCCGGGGAGTCCTGCTCCACGGCCGGGAGCCGTCAGGCGACCGAGATGTCGACCTGGATGTTGCCGCGGGTGGCGTGGGAGTAGGGGCACACCACGTCGGCGCGCTTCACCAGATCCTCGGCCACCGCCCGGTCGAGGCCCGGCAGGGTCGCCTTGAGGGCGACGACGAGGCCGAAGCCGGTACCGTCATCGCGCGGGCCGATGCCGACGCTCGACTCGATCTTGGACTCCTCCGACACCGTGATCTTGTCCTTGCCGGCCACGAACTTGATCGCGCCGAGGAAGCAGGCGGCGTAGCCGGCCGCGAAGAGCTGCTCTGGGTTGGTGCCGGCGCCACCGCCGCCGCCCAGCTCCTTGGGGGTGGAGAGCTTGACGTCCACCTTGGCATCGTCGGTCGCGGCGGAGCCTTCACGGCCGCCGGTGGCATGGGCGTGGGCGGTGTAGAGTGCCTTCATGTCGGTCTCTCCTGCTGAACGAACGCGGGGATCGCACGCGTCGGTCCGGCCCAAGCCGGTCCATATCGATTGCGCGCAACCTAGTTATTTCCTCGCATAGAACTTGATTGTGCGCAATATGAAATTTGAATAAGATCGGTCCCGCGGCCCGAGTTCGGCGCGCGGCCCATCGTGAAGGATCGTTGAATATGTCGGGACGGCAGACCCGCACGCGCCGGGAGCCGGTGGCGGAGCCGGCATCCCCGGACGCCCTGAGCCTGGACAGCCAGCTCTGCTTTGCCGTCTATGCCACGGCCCATGCCTTCGGACGGGCCTATCGGGCCCTGCTGGCCGCGCATGACCTGACCTACCCGCAATATCTGGTCCTGCTGGTCCTGTGGGAGGAGGAGGGGCTGACGGTCAAGGAGATCGGCCAGCGCCTGTTCCTGGATTCCGGAACCCTGACGCCCCTGCTCAAGCGGCTGGAGGCGGCCGGCCACGTGAAGCGGGCGCGGGACCGGGCCGACGAGCGGCAGGTGAGCATCTTCCTGACCGAGCAGAGCCGGGCCCTGCGCGGCCGGATGGAATGCGTGCCGGACGAGGTGGGCGGCCTGACCGGCCTCGATCTCGAGGGGCGGCGGGCCCTCCTCGACATCCTGATGAACCTGCGCGGCGCGCTGCATGCGGGCCTCGGCGAGGGCCAGGCCGGCGCCGGCGCCGGCGAAGACCAAATCAGCCCCGGCGAGGGGAGGGACCGCTCCGTTCCCTCCGGCCGCGACGCCGCGCGACGCGGATCCTGAGGGACGCGAGGCATGAAAAAAGCCGCTCCCGCCGTGGCGGGAACGGCTTCCTGATCGAGCCCGGGCGGATGATCCCGGCCGGCCCCGAAGGACAGGCCGGACCGATCGCGAACCCCGGGCCTCGGAATCAGGTCGTCAGGATCAGGACTTGGTCTTGAGGTAGGCGATGATGTCGTCGACCTTCTTGGGGTCCTTGATGCCGGGGAAGACCATCTTGGTGCCCGGAACCTTCTTCTTCGGGTCGACCAGCCACTCGTGGAGGTTGGCCTCGTCCCAGGTGATGCCGGAGGCCTTCAGGGCCGCCGAGAAGGCATAGCCGTCCGCGCCTTCGCCGGCCTTCGAGCCCACGACGCCCTTCAGGGTCGGGCCGACGCCGTTCTTCTCGAAGTTGTGGCAGGCCTTGCAGGGGGCGAAGGCCTTCTCGCCGGCGGCGGCGTCACCCTCGGCATGCGCCGACAGAGGCAGCAGCAGGGCCAGGGCGGCGCCGAACATGACATGACGCATCGTGTTTTTCCTCCTAGAAGCGGCTTCAGCCGCTTGGGCTTATGGCAGAGCTTACCCGTTTAGAACAGATCGAGACAGGAACGCGCAAGGTCCGCCGCGATGAGCTGCGGCCAAAGGAAGCTTCCCCGGCGGCGTTCGGTTCCGCCGCCGCGGTCGAGGCCACGAACCGGATGCGCCGCGCCGGCGTTTGTCCTAAGGTCCACCGCAAAGCGCCGTCCGTCCCTCCGTCTCTCACCGCCGCTTGCTCATAGGCGATCGTGGCTGAGCGGATGATGAAGATGGCCCGCCCCCGGAGGACATGCCCATGTCGATCGCCTTTCCCGTGCCCGATGCCGCCATCGTCGCCCGCCGCGAGGCGATCATCGCGGGCCTCGCCCCCCTGGTCGCTCCGGAGGCCCTGGTCACGACGGAGGACGAGCGCCGCGCCTTCGAGACCGACGGGCTCACCGCCTACCGCAAGATGCCCCTGGCCGTGGTGCTGCCCTCCACCACCGCCGAGGTCTCGGCCGTGATGGCGTTCTGCCACGCCAACGGCGTCCGGGTGGTGCCGCGGGGCGCCGGCACCTCCCTGGCCGGCGGCGCCATCGCCCAGGAGGATGCGGTGATCCTCGGCATCTCGAAGATGAACCGCATCCTCGACATCGATTTCGAGAACCGCACCGCGCGGGTCGAGGCCGGCATCACCAACCTGGCCATCTCGGGCGCGGTCAGCCACGAGGGATTCTTCTACGCCCCCGACCCCTCGAGCCAGCTCGCCTGCACCATCGCGGGCAACATCGCGATGAATTCGGGCGGGGCGCACTGCCTCAAGTACGGGGTGACCACCAACAACCTGCTCGGCGTGACCCTCGTGATGAACGACGGCACCGTGGTGACGATCGGCGGCACGCATCTCGATGCGCCCGGCTACGACCTCCTCGGTCTCGTCTGCGGCTCGGAGGGGCAGCTCGGCATCGTCACCGAGGCGACCGTGCGCATCCTGCGGGCGGCGGAGGGCGCGCGCCCGGCCCTGGTCGGCTTCGGCTCGGTGGAGGATGCGGGCGCCTGCACGGCCGCGATCATCGGCGCGGGCATCATCCCGGTGGCGATCGAGTACATGGACCGCGAGGCGATCCTGATCACCGAGGACTTCGCCCAGGCGGGCTATCCGCGCGACGCCGAGGCCATGCTGATCATCGAGGTCGAGGGGTCCGACGCCGAGTGCACGGCGATGCTCGCCCGCATCGAGGCCATCGCCAGCGACTTCAACCCGACGAGCATCCGGGTCTCGAAATCCGAGGCCGAGAGCGCCGCCATCTGGAAGGGCCGCAAGTCCGCCTTCGGCGCCACCGGCCGGATCTCGGACTACATCTGCATGGACGGCACCATCCCCACCGGGCAGCTCCCCGGGGTGCTGGAGCGCATCGGGGCGATCTGCGCCGAGAAGGGCCTGCGCGTCGCCAACGTGTTCCATGCCGGCGACGGCAACCTGCACCCGCTGATCCTGTTCGACATCAACAAGCCGGGCGAGATGGAGAAGGCGGAGGCGGCCGGCGACGAGATCCTCAAGCTCTGCGTCGAGGTCGGCGGCTGCCTCACGGGCGAGCACGGCGTCGGCATCGAGAAGCGCGAGCTCATGCGCTTCCAGTACGCCCAGGAAGACCTGGAGCAGCAGATGCGGGTGCGGAACGTCTTCGATCCGCACTGGCTGATGAACCCCGCCAAGGTGTTCCCCCTGGAAGGGCGCCTGGTCGCCTGAATGCCGAAAGCCTGAGCGCCCAGGGTCTGTCAGGTTCCTCCTGAACCAGACAGATCCTCGATTCCGGTCTCGTCGTTCGTCGTGTTCGGGATAGCCGGTTTCCGCCGATCCCCGACGACCTCTAGGGCTCGGCGCCGAAGGCCTCGCAGCGGAAGGCGCCGTAATCGGTGCGGGCCAGGCGTTCGGCGAGCGCCGGCAGGAACAGCGTCGCTTCCTCGGCGAGCCGCCACGGCGGGTTGACCACGATGAGGCCGTTGCCGTTGAGCCGGGTCGGATCGGGTTCGGACACCATGAGGTCGAGGCGCAGGGCCGGGCGGGCGAGAACCCGGTCGAGCTGCGCCACCATGTGGTCGACCTTGGCCACGTCCTTGATCGGGTACCAGCCGAGATAGATCCCGGTGGGCCACTTGGCCACCGCCCTGGCCAAGGCCGTTCCGAGGCGGTCGATCTCGCCGAGCTCCTCGTAGGGCGGGTCGATCAGGACCACGCCGCGGCGCTCCGGCGGTGGGATCAGAGCGTTGAGCGCGGTCCAGCCGTCGCGATGCATCACCTTCGACAGGGAATCCTGGTTGAAGCGCGCCCGCAGGATCTCGGCATCCGCCGGGTGCAGCTCCACGAACACGCCCTGGTCGGTGGGCCGCAGGAATTCGCGGATCAGGGCGGGCGAGCCCGGATAGGTGTCGGCCCCGTGCCGCTCCTGCACCGCCGCCACCGCCGCGCGGTAGGGCCCGAGCAGGGCTTCCACGGCCTCGGGAAAGGGGGTGTCGAGGCGGCCCCAGCCGTCCCGCCACTCGCCGGTGCGACCGGCCTCGTCGGCGGTGAGGTCGTAGAAGCCGAGGCCCGCATGGGTGTCGATCGCCCGGAAGCCCGTGGGCTTCAGGCAGAGATGCGCCAGCACCCGGCTCAGCACGAGGTGCTTCAGGACATCGGCGAAATTGCCGGCGTGGAAGGCGTGGCGGTAATTCATGGCGTCCGGGCCTGTCTCACACCGCCCCCCGGCGCTCCGGGCCGGGGTGGGATCGCGGCATCATCTACCGCGCGGCGTCGATGGCGACCGCGTCGGCACGGCAATTCTGGCGCGCCACCTCGGGGCAGGGGGTGAAGCCGCGCAGGTCCTTGGCAAAGCAGATCCGCACCTCCTGGAGCTGGCCGCCCCGGCAGGTGACCGACATCATGTCGGGACGCAGGCCCCGGTTGGCCGCCACGAACTGCCGGGCGATGTCGATCGGCGCCATCCGGGTGTCGCGCTCGGGGGCCTTGAAGGCGTCCGGAAGGGTCACCGCCGCCCGGGCGTCGCGGGCCGCCTGGAAGTAGGAGACCGCGTCGAGACCCGAGCAGGTGCCGTGGGTGCGCCACTCGTGCCGGGCGAGGCCCTCGCTCGGGTAGACCTCGCCCGCCACCGCGATCGCCTGGCGGGTGGGCGACCGCTCGACGGAGGAACAGTTGGACGGGTAGCCGCGGGTGTATTGCGGCCAGAGCCCGTGGACGACGAAGCCGAGGCCGCGTCCCGGCCGGCACTGGCCCTGCGCCTCGCGCCGGGCGCCGGGCCCCTCGCAGTAGGTCGGCGACCAGGACAAGGCCAGGACGTAGAAGTCGAACGTGCCCGGCGTGCCGCCGCGCTCGAAACCCTGCGCCATCGCCGGCGACGCCGGTCCGCCCGACGCCATCAGCGCCAGGGTCAGGCCCGCCAGGGTGCCGCGTGCGCGCGACCGGTGCCCGGCGGCAGGGCTCACGGACGGGCTTCGCGGCAGGCCGAGGAATAGGCGTAGGCGAGGTTGCGATCCAGGCCGTGGACGCAGAACTCGATGCCCCAGTCGGCGCCGATGATCCCGAGCCCGTCGCGCACCGAGTAGTCGACCTTGCGGCGGACGCCGTCCGAGGTGGTGGCCACGGCGCTGCAGAAGCGGCGCGGGACGTAGTCGAGGCCCCAGGGGCGCCAGGCCGTGCGCTCGATGTGCTCGTAGCGCAGGATGGTCAGGGACGAGTTCCAGAACTTCGCCTCCTTCTCGGCGAAGTGCGTCGAGAGCCGCTCCAGCACCTCGGGGGCCTGGCAGCCGGGGATGTCGGCGTCGTAGTTGAATTCGCGCTCCTCGGCGGGGGTGATCTCCTCGCGGCCGGAGCGGGCGAGCGCCGGCTGGAGGGCGCCCGCCAGGACGAGGCCGAGGGCGAGGGCGGTGCAGAGGGGATTCGGGCGCATGCCGGCGTCTTTGTTCCGCTGGAGTCCGTGAAGCTGACCCGAACGATGGCGGCTCGGCCCGCCCTGTCAAGCAGGCAGCCGGCCGCGCCGTCGCTTTCCGCGGACCCTGGGGTGCGCCGGGCACACCCCGGATGCGGGACCAGCGCGCCCGTCAGTAGATCGGTTCGGCGAGGCCGGGGGCCGCGAGCGAGAGCGGCTCGGCGGCGAAATCCTCCGGGGGGAGGGCGGCCGCGACCCGGGGCGCCGGGGCGCGCGGCACCGGACCCCGCGGCGCGGCGGCGTAGGCCACCGGCGGAGTGGTCGGACGAACGGGGGCCGGGCCGTGGGCGAGCTGCGCGGCCGGAACCTTCGCGGGTTGGCGCGCCGACATCGGGGCGACGCCGTAGGGATCGTCCTCCTCCACGTCGATCGGGGCCTGGGGCGGGGCGGGCAGGCGCTCGGGCGGACGGGGCCGGGCCGTGGCGCGCGGCACGCCGTCGGCGCCGAGCTGCGGCGTGAACTTGATCAGCGGCTGGCAGATGCGGCGCAGGCCGCGCGGGTCGTGCCGGGCGAGGTCGACGTGGATGTGGTCGTAGTGGAAGACGTTCGAGCCCGGCGCCAGCACGGTGGAGAACCGGGCGCAGGCCCCGAGGAAGACCTCGCGCAGGAAGCCCTGCTCGGCCTCGGTGCCGCGCCAGCCGCCCTTCACGGTGATGACGTAGCCGTCGGCGAGCTTGAACGACATGATGTCGACGGCATTGCCGAAGGAATGCTCGGAGAGCTTGGCGCCGGCCTGGTTGTTGCGGCCGCGGCAGGCATAGGTGCCGGCGTTGATCTCGGCCACGGGCTGGCCGAAATACAGGTTCGCGGCCGGCTGGATCGTGTCGGCGAGCCAGGCCTCGGCCTCGGTCAGCGCCGGGCAGGCCAGGGTCACCCGCTGCTTCAGGGCGACGGTCCCCTTGCCCAGGCGGGTGACGCGATAGGGCTGCAGCATGCCGCAGACGCCCGGCCCGCTGATCTCCTTGACGGGGGTGACGAACTCCGTCGTCTCCACCAGGCGCTTGGCGTTGCAGGCCTGCTCGGTCTGGTCACGCCACGGCTCGCGCTGCTCAAACTTGTTGAGTGCACAGCCGGTGAGGCCCGCGCCGAACAGCGTCAGGGCCGAGAACGCGAATACGCTACGCCACATGACGCGGACGATGCGCCGGGTTCCGTAAACGTTGCGTCAACGATGCGGTGCGGGCGGCGTCCCTGTGGACGGGTGTTGACAGGAGGCGGCCGAGGCCGGACCAAGCCCCCATGCTGTCCCTCGTCGATCTCCGCACCCGTATCGCCGCCGGCACCCTCGACCCCGCCGGCGCCATCCGTCTCGCCGAGGCCGCCATCGCGGCCCGCGACCCCGGCATCGGGGCGATCGTCAGCCGAAATCCCGCCCCGGCGATCGCCGGCTCCGGGCCGCTGGCGGGCATCGCGGTCGGGGTCAAGGACATCATCGACACCGCCGACCTGCCGACGCAGATGGGGTCTCCGATCTATGCCGGCTGGCAGCCCAGGGCGGATGCCGCCATCGTGGCGCGTCTGCGGGCGCTCGGCGCCGTGCCCCTGGTCAAGACCAGCACCTCCCCCTTCGCCAGCCACGATCCCACCGCCACGGTGAACCCGCGCGACCCCGGCCACACGCCCGGCGGCTCCTCGGCGGGGTCGGCCGCGGCCGTCGCCGCCGGGATGGTGCCCCTCGCGCTCGGTACCCAGACCGGCGGCTCCGTGATCCGGCCGGCGGCCTTCTGCGGGGTGGCGGCGATCAAGCCGTCCTTCCGGCTCCTGCCGACGGTGGGCGTGAAGACCTTCTCCTGGGCGCTGGACACCGTCGGCCTGTTCGGCGCCGGCATCCGCGACGTCGCCCAGTGCCTGAGCCTGATCGCCGACCGGCCCGCCCTCGACCTCGACCTGGACGCGGCCCCCCAGGCTCCGCGCCTCGGCCTCTGCCTCCAGGGCTTCGCCGACGCGCCCGACCCGGACGCCCTCGCCGCCCTGCACCGGGCCGCCCGCGCGGCCGAGGCCGCCGGCGCCCGGGTCGTCGACCTCGTCCTGCCGGCCCCGCTGCCGGAGGCCTGGGTGCAGCACCCCGTCATCCAGGACTACGAGGCACGCCAGGCGCTGGCCTGGGAATACGCCCACCACCGGGCGCAGCTCAGCCCGGAACTCGGCGCGCAGCTCGATGCGGCCCAGGATCTCGTCGCCGCTCAGTACGACGCGGCGCGCCGCGCCGCGCACCGGGCCCGGCGCGCGTTGAAGGACCTCTTCGGAGATTTCGACGCGATCCTGACCCTGTCGGCCCCGGGCCGGGCGCCGGCCGGCCTCGGCACCACGGGCGACGCGCGCTTCAACCGCCTCTGGACCCTGATGGGCGTGCCCTGCGTCACCGTCCCGGTCCCCGGGGACGGCCTGCCCCTGGGCGTTCAGGTCGTCGCCCGCTTCGGCGACGATGGCCGGGCGCTCGCCGTGGCACGGATGATCGAGCAAGCCCTGTCGGTGTAGCGCCCCGACGCCGCAAGCCGACGAGATAGAACGACGACTGCCCCTCGCCCCTGTCCGTATTACAGACGATCGCCCCGATGCATTCCTGGAAACAGGCCGTGGCCCGGGCCTTCGACGGGGCCGAGGGCTATGACGGCGCGGCGGCGATCCAGGCCGTGGTGGCGGAGCGCCTGGCCCGGCGCATCGGGGCCGAGCCCCTGGCACAGGCGCCGCGCACCCTCGAGGTCGGCTGCGGCACCGGCCTGCTGACCGCGCATCTGCGCCGGCGCCTGCCGGGGGGCGTTCTCGTGGCCTCGGACCTCGCCCCCGCCATGGTGCAGCGCTGCCGCGCCCGCCTCGCCGGAACCGCGGACCTGCGCTTCGTCGTCATGGATGCCGAGCGGCCGGCCTGCGCGCCCGGCTTCGACCTCATCGCCTCGAGCCTCGCGGCGCAATGGTTCGAGGACCTTCCCGGAACCCTGGCGCGCCTCGCCGCGCTGCTGGCCCCCGGCGGCCTGCTGGCAGTGGCGACGCTGGGCGCGGGCACCTTCGCCGAGTGGCGGGCGGCGCATGCGGCTCTGGGCCTGGAGGCGGCGACGCCCGTCTATCCGGCCTTGTCGGACCTCGCCGCGCTGGCCTGTCCGGGCTGCACCCTCGCGGTCTCCGCCGAGCCCGTGGTCGAGGCCCATGCCGACGGCCGGGCCTTCCTGGGTTCCCTGCGCGCCATCGGCGCCGGGACGCCCGGCGCCGCGCGGACCCTCGCGCCGGGCACGATGCGGCGGGTGCTGCGGGGCTTCGAGGCGGGGGGCGCGCAGGTCACCTACGAGGTCGCGACGCTGCTCATCCGGCGCGCGCGACAGGGTTAAGGGTTTTCACGTGCAACAGCGGCTTAGGCCGCGGGTTGGGTGTCGCCGCCCGGGCCGCCGCCCCGCCGCAGCAGGAACACGCCCTGCGCGCCCATCAGGTTCCAGACCCACCAGGGCATCGCGAAGCGCATCGGCCGGCCCCTGGCATCGAGGGCGGTGGCCTTCTCGATCTCGGCGTTCACGGTCCGGCACAGGCCGACGAAGTCGCGGATCGTGCAGTGATGGATGTTCTGGGTCTCGTACCATTCCTCGGGCATCAGGGCCGTGACCGGCATGCGACCCCGCAGGGCGAGTTCCGAGCGCACCCGCCAATGGCCGAAATTCGGGAAGGAGATGATCACCTGCCGGCCGATGCGCAGGAGGTGCTCCAGCACGATGCGCGGGTTGCGCGTCGCCTGGATGGTCTGAGACAGGACGACCACGTCGAAGGCGTCGTCGGGATAGTTCGCCAGATCGGTGTCGGCGTCCCCCTGGATCACCGGCAGGCCCCGGGCGAGGCAGGCGTTCACGCCCTCCCGCGACAGCTCGATGCCGCGTCCGTCCACGCCGCGCCGGTCTCGCAGCAGGGCGAGCAAGGCGCCGTCGCCGCAGCCGATGTCGAGGACCCGGGCGTTCGCCGGCACGAGGTCGAGCACCACGAGGTGGTCGACGCGGGTGCTGCCGGCCTCCTCGCGCGGCAGCGTCTCCGCCGCCTCCCAGGGCCGGTGCGCGAACCTCTCCGATCCCGTCACAGGCCGCGGGCCCGGGCAGCGGCGTCGATGTAGCCGCGTGCGGCGGCGAACATCGCCGGCTCGTCGAGGAGGAAGGCGTCGTGGCCCTTGTCGCTCTCGACCTCCACGAAGGCGACCGGGGCCGAGGCCGCGTTCAGGGCGTGGACGATGGCGCGGGATTCGGAGGTTGGGAACAGCCAGTCGGAGGTGAAGGAGATCACACAGAACCGGGTCTTCGTGCCCCGGAAGGCCTTGGCCAGCACTCCACCCTGGTCGGCGGCGAGGTCGAAATAGTCCATCGCCCGGGTGAGGTAGAGATAGGCGTTGGCGTCGAAGCGCTCGACGAAGCTGAGGCCCTGGTGGCGCAGGTAGCTCTCGATCTGGAAGTCGGCGTTGAACGAGAAGGTCGGTGCCGAACCGCCCTGGAAGCGGCGGCCGAACTTGCGGTGCAGGGCCGGCTCCGACAGGTAGGTAATGTGCGCGCCCATGCGGGCGACGCCGAGGCCCTTGGCCGGCCGGGTGCCGGCCTCGAGGTAGCGCCCCTCAGCCCAGGCGGGATCGGCCATGATCGCCTGCCGGCCGACCTCGTGGAAGGCGATGTTCTGCGCGGAGTGGCGGGGCCCGGTGGCGATCGGCATCGCGGCGAAGACCCGCTCGGGGTAGCTCGCGGCCCATTGCAGCACCTGCATGCCGCCCATGGAGCCGCCGATGCAGAGGAACAGGTCGCGGATGCCGAGCCGGTCGAGCAGCATGGCCTGGGCCCGGACCATGTCGCGGATGGTCACGAGGGGGAAGTCGAGGCCGTAGGCCCGGCCCGTGGCCGGGTCGGTCGAGGCCGGGCCGGTGGAGCCCATGCACGAGCCGATGACGTTCGAGCAGACGACGAAGTAGCGGTCGGTGTCCACGGGCTTGCCCGGCCCCACCAGGGTCTCCCACCAGCCGCGCTTGCCCGTCACCGGATGGGTGTGGGCGAAGTGCTGGTCGCCCGTGAGCGCGTGGCAGATCAGGACGGCGTTGGAGCGGTCCGCGTTGAGGGTGCCCGCCGTCTGGTAGGCGATCTGGAACGGTGCGAGCTGCACGCCGGCATCCATCGCCAGGGGCTCGTCCAGGCCGAACTGCGCCACGAGGCCCTTGGGCTCGCGGGCCTGGGACAGCTCGGCGCCCGGCGCGTCGGCGCGCACCGATTCGTCTTCGGGCGTGCCTGGCTTGAGGGCGGTATCCAGCGACATGGTCATGAAACGGGTTGGAGGAGACGGCGCGTCGGTCCGGGCGGGACGGAAGGGACGGCTCGGCGTGCCATCCGGAGAGAAGACCATGCGTCGTGAGGCGTTGAGGTAGTGTGCGCTCCCTCACGCGTCAACGAAAGGGCCACGCACCGCGCTTGGGGCCCGCCCACGGTTTCACAACCGCCCGGTCGCGCCGGTTCCGGGCAAACGGCTCTGGCCCTTCGGCGCGCGCGATCGTAGACCGGGGCGGTGGCGCCCGGGAGGCGAGACCCCGGCGCCGGCTCCCCCGATCGTCCCCACCGCACCCTCGCGAGCCCCCGATGCGCTTCACGACGAGACCCGCGCCGCCCCTCGACAACCTCGGCGACCTGCGCGCCGAGATCGATCGGATCGACGCCGAGATGCACGCCCTGCTGATCCAGCGCGGGTCGATCATCGACCGGCTGATCGCGGTCAAGCGCACCTCGGCCAGCGGCTCGGCCTTCCGGCCCGGACGCGAGGCCTCGATGATGCGGCGCGTCGCCGAGCGCCATCGCGGGCTCCTGCCCCTCGACACCGTGGAGGGGATCTGGCGGGTCATCATCGCCACCTTCACCTACGTGCAGGCGCCGTTCTCGGTCCATGCGGACATCTCGGGCGGGGATGCGCCGATGCGCGATTCCGCCCGCTTCCATTTCGGCTTCACGGTGCCCTACCGGCCCCACCCCACCTGCCTCGCGGTGATCGAGGCGGTGGCCGCCTCCCGCGGCGACCTCGGCATCTTCCGCCTCGACCCCGACGGCTCGGGCGCCACCACCGACGCCGCGCCTTGGTGGGAAGGGCTCGTGGGCGCCGGCCGGCCCAAGGTCATCGCGCGCCTGCCCTTCATCGAGCGGCCCACCCACCCGGCCGGCACCCCGGTCTTCGTGGTCTCGAACCCGCTGGACGATCCGGCGGCGGCCCAGCGCGACTGGGTCCTCCATGCCACCCGCGTCGCCGCCTGGGAGCCGGAGGCCGCGCGCGCCCTGCAGGACCTCTACGGCGAGGTCGTCGCCCGCGCAGCCGGGCCGGACGGGCACGGCCTGCTCCTCGCCGTCCCCGGCGGGGTCAGCGCCCGGCAGCTGCACGAGGCCCTGACCCGGGCCGGCGCCGCCCCCGAGACCCTCGACGAGATCGGCAGCCACGCCGCCCGCTTCCGGGTCTGAGGCATGCGCGTCTGAGGGACGCGGATCTGAGGCATGCGGGTCCGAGGGACGCGGGCCGGAGGCACGGGGCCCGCTCGCAAAGCCGGGCCAGCTTTGTTAGACGGGCGCTTCGCCGATCCACCGGCGGCCGCCAGGTCCTCGTCCATGTCCTCGTCCATGTCCCCGTCCTCCGCCTCCGCCCCCGTCGCTCCCTCGCGCCCGGTGCCCCGCCCCGGCGTCCTCGCCATCGAGGCCTACGTGCCCGGCAAGAGCGGGGCGCCCGGCCATGCCAAGGTGCACAAGCTCTCCTCGAACGAGACCCCGCTGGGCCCGAGCCCGAAGGCGGTGGCGGCGATGCGGGCGGAAGCCGCCAAGCTCGAACTCTACCCGGAGGGCACGTCCCGGGCGCTGCGCGAGGCGATCGCCGCCCGTTACGGCCTCGACCCGGCGCGGATCGTCTGCGGCGCGGGCTCGGACGAGCTCCTGTCCTTCCTGGCCTACGCGTATCTCGGGGCCGGCGACGAGGGGATCTTCACCGAGCACGGCTTCCTGGTCTACCGGATCGCCATCCTGGCCGCCGGCGGCACCCCCGTGGTGGTGCCCGAGCGCGACCTGCGCGCCGACGTCGACGCGCTGCTGGCCGCCGTCACGCCGCACACCCGGATCGTCTACCTCGCCAACCCCAACAACCCGACGGGCACCTACCTGCCCTTCGACGAGATCCGGCGCCTGCATGCGGGCCTGCCGCCCCACGTCCTCCTCGTCCTCGACGGCGCCTACGCGGAATACGTGCGGGCGAACGACTACAGCGCCGGCCTCGACCTCGCGCTCGAGGCCAACAACGTCGTGATGACCCGGACCTTCTCGAAGATCCACGGGCTGGCGGCGCTCCGCATCGGCTGGATGGTCGGCCCGTCGGAAGTGGTCGACGCCGTCAACCGCATCCGGGGACCCTTCAACCTGTCGGGGGCGGGCATCGCCGCCGGGGCGGCCGCCATCGCGGACGACGTCCACGTGGCCGCCGCCGTCGCCCACAACGACACCTGGCTCGCCACGATGACGGGGGCGGTGCAGGGGCTCGGGCTGACCGTGACGCCGAGCGTCGCGAACTTCATCCTCGTCCACTTCCCCGACGCGCCGGGCCGGACGGCCGCCGAGGCCGACGCGTTCCTCTCCGCCCGGGGCGTCATCACCCGGCGGGTCTCGTCCTATGGGTTGCCCCACGCCCTGCGCGTCACCGTCGGCGGCGAGGAGGCGAACACCGCCTTCCTCGACGCCCTGACCGCCTTCGTGCGGGGCGAGACCCGTGGCTGAGATCGACGCGCCCCCCCTGGAGACCCTGGCCATCGTCGGCCTCGGGCTGATCGGCTCCTCGATCGCCCGGGGCGCCCGGCAGTTCGGCCTCGCCCGGCGCATCGTCGCCCTCGACCGCGACGCCGCGGTGCTGGAGCGGGTGCGGGCGCTCGGCCTCGCGGACACGGCCACGGACGACCTCGCCGCGGGCGTGGCGGGGGCCGATCTCGTCATCCTGTGCGTACCGGTGGGCGCCGTCGGCGCGGTGGCCGAGATCCTGGGTCCGGCCCTGAAGCCGGGAGCCATCGTGTCGGATGTCGGCTCGGTCAAGGCCTCGGTGGTGGCGGCCGTCACGCCGCACCTGCCCGCCGGCGTGCATTTCGTGCCGGCGCACCCCGTGGCCGGCACCGAGTATTCGGGGCCGGATGCCGGATTCTCGACCCTGTTCTCCGGACGCTGGTGCATCCTCACTCCGGCCGAGGACACCGACCCAGCCGCGACAGCGCGGGTCCAGGCCTTCTGGGAAGGCCTGCGCGCCATCGTCGAGACGATGACGCCGGAGCATCACGACCTCGTCCTGGCCATCACCAGCCACGTACCGCACCTCATCGCCTACAACATCGTCGGCACCGCCGCCGACCTCGAGGCCGTGACCCAGTCCGAGGTGATCAAGTTCTCGGCCGGCGGCTTTCGCGACTTCACCCGCATCGCCGCCTCCGACCCGACCATGTGGCGGGACGTGTTCCTGACCAACAAGGACGCGGTGCTGGAGATGCTGGGGCGCTTCAACGAGGACCTCGCGGCCCTGGCCCGGGCGATCCGCTGGGGCGACGGCGAGGCCCTGCACGACCTCTTCACCCGCACCCGCGCCATCCGCCGGGGCATCGTCGCCATGGGCCAGGAGACGGCCGAGGCCGATTTCGGCCGCGGGCGCCCGAGCGACCCCGCGGCCTGAGGCGCGTCCCCCGCGCGGGCGGTCGCTCAGTAGAGCGGCGGCAGCTGCACGTTGGGGATCGGGAACGGGCCGAGCATCAGGCGGCCCTCGGCGAGGCGCAGGGGCGGCAGGGGCTTGAGGGCATCGTCGGCCGGGGCCGCGACGCCGGCCTCGGGACTGGCCTGGCTGCGACGCCCGAGGAGCTGGCCGACGAGGCTGCCGATCAGCGCGCCCTTCTCGGCGCCGAAGCGCTGGCCCATGACCTGGCCGACCAGGGCCTCGACGCCGGCCGCGCGCAGGTCGAGCTGGCCCTGGAGCCGGTGCGCGGCGTCGAGGTCGAGGCGGCCCTTGGCCTGGAGCCGGCGCTCGCCCTTGGCCAGGGACAGCAGCGCGATGTCGAGGCCGCCGCCGGCCTGGCGCCAGTCCTCCAGCTCCTTGGCCACGGTGCCGGTGCCGAGGGCCGTGGCGCGGCTCACGGTGGCGTCGAGGGCGAGGTCGGCCGGGTCGGCATTGCCCAGCGCCGCGTCGACCAGCGGCAGGCGAATCCGGTTCGCCCGCAGGCTGGTGTCGATGGACCCCTCCGATTCGAAGCGGCCCGGGGTCGGACGGGCGTGGAGCTCGAGGTGCTGGGTGTCGAACGCGATCGGCTCGGGACCGGCGCCGCGCACCACGCCCTTGGCGCCGTTGGCCACCACGGAGGCACGCACGAAGCCGTCGGAGGCGCCATGGAAGCTGCCCTCCAGGGAGGTCCAGGTCGCATCCGCCGTGAGGTCGCCCTGCTCGACGTGGAACGGCCCGCCGACCTCGAGGATGCCCTGGCGCGGCTGGTAGACCTGGGTCACCGCCGTGACCGGCCCGAGGGTGAAGCGGCTGTCGGAGCGGCTGAAGGCCAGGGAGGCGCAGCGCAGCTCGATGCGGAAGGGATAGCCGGTGATGCTGCGGTCGGCGCAGGTCCAGGTCCGGCCCGCGGCCGCTTCCTGCGCGATCCAGCCATCCATCTCGGAGGCGGCCCGGTGGCGGATGTAGAACCACCCGAGCGACCAGGCGATCACGAGGGTGGCGAGGAGAATGTAGGGGAGGAACAGCCCCTTGCGCGAGAGGGGACGGGTCGGGGTCGGGCTCTGCGCCATCGCGTGTCGGTATCCTGCGCTCGCGTCACGGGCCTGCGGCCATCGTCGGGGCAGCCCGGATGCAAGGCTTGGCAGGGTCTCGGCGGCGAAAGCATGGCAGGGCCCCACGGGCGCTGCAAAACGCGAAGCCGTGACGTCAGCGGAGCGACCGCTCCGCCGCGATCAGTTCGCGGCGTCGGCCTTCTGCTCGCTCCCGAGATCGGCCACGATGGCCTCGCGCTCGGCCTCGTCCTCGGCCAGCCGGTGGACATGCATCTCGGTCGCGCCCTTGTGCCGGGCCCGGGCGATCCAGTTCCGGTGCAGGCGTTCCCGCGGGCTCTGCCCGGCGGAGGCCACCGAGACGAGTTCGCCGACGCCCGAGGCGTCGCGGCGCACCGCCATCACCACGGCCTCGCCCATGTCGTCGAGCTCGGGCTCGGCCAGCTCATGGATTCCGACCACGTAGCGGCGGCCGGACCGGCCGCGCCAGGCGCTGAGCACCAGGGCGGGGGTCCCGCGCAGGCCGGCCGTCGTCCTCAGGCGTTCCTCGCGCACTTCCTGTCTCCGTGCTCGATCGTCCTTCAGGTCGCGCAGGGCGGCCGACCAGGACAGGGCTCTCTTGTTCGCCATTTGTTCCACATTAATCTTAACGGTTCGTTGGCGTCAAGGACGACGCCCCGGCCTCCAATGAGATGGGGATGACGGAAGTTATCCACAAGTCGTACACAGGGGCAACCCGGCCCCGGCGACCCCCTCAGGCGACGGGCGATCCGTTCCGCCGGGCCTTGGCCGGAGAGGCCGGGACGGCATTCGGAATCGCGTGCCCGGCGGCCGCGAGCTCGTTCCGGCCGGCGGCCAGCAGCGCGTCCGAAGCGGACTCGATCCGGCCCTGGACCACCTCGAGGAAGCGGGCCCGGTCCAGGCCCGGCGCGATCGGAGCGAGGAACTCGATCACCGCAGTGCCGGGCCGGCGGACCAGGCGGCGGCGAGGCCAGTGCAGGCCCGTGTTCAGGGCGACGGGCAGGCAGGGCACGCCGAGGGCGGCGTACAGGTGGGTGATGCCGAGCTTGTAGGCGGGGGGCGCGCCGGGCGGGCGGCGGGTGCCTTCGGGGAAGATGATGAGCTGACGCCCGTCCCGGATGGCCCGGGCGGCGGCCTCGTTCATGGCGGTCATCGCCCGGGCCCCCTTGCTGCGGTCGATGGCGACCATGCCGGAGCGCGAGAGGAACCACCCGATCAGCGGGATCCAGAGCAGCTCGCGCTTGAGGATGTAGGTGAAGTCCGGGAAGGCGGTGACGAGGGCCAGGGTCTCCAGGGCCGACTGGTGCTTGGCCGCCACCAGGAGGGGGCCGGACGGGATGTTCTCGACGCCCCGGAACTCCACCGTGATGCCGCCCACCACCCGCAGGAGCCACAGGGTGACGCGGCCCCACAGCTGGGCCAGCCGGATGACCCCGCGCCGGGAGACGAGGGTCGGCAGCCCACCGATCGCGATGAGGGTCGTAGCGACGTAGAAGGCGAGGTTGAACGCGAGGGAGCGGACGAGGAGCATCGGGAACCTGGAGGAGACAGCCCGGAACAGGGCGCGGCCCGACTCCCGTGTAGCGTGCGATCTCGTCCCAGACCATCCGAGCGCGGGATTATCCGCCCCCTCAGTCCCCCTCCGCCAGGGTGCCGCGCTGGCGCGGATCGGCGGCGCCCGCCAGCAGCCCGTCGGCGGCCTGCACCGAATTGGCCGAGCCGGAGGTCGCCCCGACCCGGACCGTGTGACCGCGGGCCCTGAGCAGGGCCAGGGTGTCGGGGGAGAGGCCTTCCTCGGCCATCAGCACGTCCGGCTGCCACTGGTGGTGGATGCGCGGCGCGGCCACGGCCTCGGCCAGGTTCATGCGGAAGTCGAGCACGTTGACGATGACCTGCAGCACCGTCGAGATGATGCGGCTGCCGCCGGGGCTGCCCGTCACCAGGACGAGCCGGCCGTCGCGGAAGACGAAGGCGGGGGTCATCGAGGAGAGGGGCCGGGCCCCGGGCGAGACCGCGTTGGCGACGCTGCCGACGAGGCCGTAGGCGTTGCGGGCGCCGGGCTTGGCGGAGAAATCGTCCATCTCGTTGTTCAGGAGCACGCCGGTGCCCTCCGCCACGAGGCCGAGCCCGTAGGAGAAGTTCAGGGTGGTGGTGTTCGAGACCGCGTTGCCGGCCCTGTCCACCACGGAGAAATGGGTGGTCTGGTCGGATTCGAAGGGAAGGGGATCGCCCGCCTTCACCTCGGCGGCGGGCCGGGCGCGGGCGGGATCGATCCCGGCCCGCAGGCGCGCCGCGTAGGGCTTGGCGATCAGGCCCTCCATCGGCACCTGGGTGCGGGCGGGGTCGCCGAGCCAGGTCGCCCGGTCGGCATAGGCCGGCTTCATCGCCTCGGCCAGGGTGTGGAGGGCATCGGCGCTGCCCGCCCCCATGCGGGCGAGGTCGAAGCCCTCCAGCACGTTCAGGATCTCGACGAGGTGGATGCCGCCGGAGCTCGGCGGCGGCATCGACGCGATGGCGTAGCCCCGATAGGTGCCGCGCACGGGCTCGCGGAGCACCGGGCGATAGGCGGCAAGGTCCTCGGCCGTCATCACCCCGCCCGCGGCCCGCACGGCGGCGGCGATGCGCTCCGCGATGGGGCCCGAGTGGAAGGCGTCGGGGCCGGATGTCGCGATGGCCGCGAGGGTGTCGGCGAGATCGGTCTGGACCAGCCGTTCACCGCGCTCCAGGGGTCTATCGCCGGCAAAGAAGATTTTTCGCGAAGACGGCCAGCGGCCGAGCAGGCCGGCGGCGCGGGGCAGCGAGTCCGCGAGGCCCGACTCCACCGGGATGCCCTCGCGGGCGAGTTTCTCGGCCGGGGCGATCAGGTCGGCCAGGGTGAAGCGGCCCGAGCCGTAGAGGCGGTGCGCCTCGGCCAGACCCCGCACGGTGCCGGGCACGCCCACCGCCTTGCCGGTGCGGGTGGAAGCGGCGCGGTCGGGCTCGCCCCGGGGGTCGAGGAACATGTCGGAGCGGGCAGCGGCCGGGGCGGTCTCGCGGTAATCGAGGGCGATCGTCTCGTCGCCCTCCGCCCGGTGGATCATCATGAAGCCGCCGCCGCCGAGGTTGCCGGCCCGCGGCAGGGTCACGGCCAGGGCGAAGCCGACCGCCACGGCGGCGTCGATGGCGTTGCCGCCGGCGCGCAGGATCGCGACGCCGACGCGGGTGGCCCGCGCCTCCTGCGAGGCGACCATGCCGTGGGCGCCGAGCACCGGCAGCAGGCGAGCGTCGTCGGACTGGATCGGCGGCGGCTCCGGCAGGGCCGAGGCGGGGCCGGGCCCCCCTTGCGCGAGACCCGGCCCCGTGGCGGACAGGACCGTGCCGGCCAGAACCAGGGCGTGGGCGATGCGCGAGGAGGTCAGCCGCATGTCAGGCGCGTCCGTTGTCGCGGGGCGGGAGGATGGGCGCGCCGCGATGGCGCCCCGCGATCAACCAGTAGACGAGGCCCGACGCCGCGCCGGTGAGGAACAGCACCGCGGTGATGCGCCCCTCCAGCGCCAGGGTCTCGGCGCTCGCCCCGGTGCGCGACAGGCCGCGGGCGAGCCAGGGCACGGCGGCGGTGAGGAGACCGGTCCCGGCGCCGTACCAGCTGGCGGCGCGCCAGCCCAGGACCGCCCCGAGGACGGCCACCAGGACCGGCGGCACCACCAGGAGCACGAACAGCGCGCGGGCGATGGCGGCGAGCGCGAACAGCAGGGTCTCGGGACCGATCCCGGAGGCGAGGTCGGTCAATCCGGAGAACAGCCCGACGAGGCCGAGGCGGGACAGGGTCTCGCTGGTGGCCGGGTCGAGCATCGCGCCGAGGCCCAGCACGGCCGCCCCGCAGGGGATCGCCAGGACCAGGGCGAGGCTCGCGATGAACAGGTCGCCGAGGAGACGCACCCCTCAGTCTTCGTCGCCGTCGTCGGCGCCCGCATAGACGCCCTCGGCGCCGATGCCGTCCTCCAGCATCATCCGGGCCCGGGCCCGCAGCTTCTCGGTCTCGCTCTTCAGCTGGCCACAGGCGGCCAGGATGTCGCGACCGCGCGGGGTGCGCACGGGTGAGGCGTAGCCGGCTTCGTAGATGATGTCCGAGAACTGTTCGATGCGGTCCCAGTCCGAGCATTCGTAGGCGCTGCCCGGCCAGGGATTGAACGGGATCAGGTTGATCTTGGCCGGGATGCCCTTGAGCAGGCGCACCAGCTCGCGCGCGTCGGCGTCGCTGTCGTTCACGCCCTTCAGCATCACGTACTCGAAGGTGATGCGGCGGGCGTTGTTCAGGCCGGGATAGGACCGGCAGGCGGCCAGCAGCTCGGCCAGGGGGTACTTGCGGTTCAGGGGCACGAGGGTGTCGCGGAGGTCGTCGCGCACCGCGTGCAGGGAGATCGCCAGCATGGCGTGGGCCTCGTCGCCGAGGCGCTGCATCTGCGGCACCACGCCGGAGGTCGAGACGGTGATGCGCCGGCGGGAGAGGCCAAGGCCCTCCTGGTCGGCCATCACGCCGACGGCGTCGACGACGTTGTCGAGATTGTAGAGGGGCTCGCCCATGCCCATGAAGACGATGTTGGTGACCTTGCGCCGGGTCTCGTCGGCGCCGGGGGCGGTCGGATTCTGGCCGGCCCAGTCGTTGAGGTGGTCGCGGGCGACGACGAGCTGCGCGGTGATCTCGGCCGCCGTCAGGTTGCGCACGAGGCGCTGCGTGCCGGTGTGGCAGAACGAGCATGTGAGGGTGCAGCCGACCTGGCTCGAGACGCAGAGGGTGCCGCGCCCGCGCCCCGGGATGTAGACGCACTCGATCTCGGCGCCGCGGTTGTGGTCGTGCTTGCCCGTGGGGGCCATGCGCATGAGCCACTTGCGCGTGCCGTCGCGGGACACCTGCTCGGTGACCACCTCGGGCCGGTCGAGGGTGTAGGCCTCGGCGAGCTGGCCCTTCAGGCCCTTGCCCACATTGGTCATCTCGTCGAAGGCCTTGGCGCCGCGCACGTTGAGCCAGTGCCAGATCTGGCCCGAGCGCATGCGCTGCTCGCGCTCGGAGACGCCGATGGCGCCGAGCCGGGCCTTCAGCTGCTCGCGGGTGAGCCCCACGAGGGAGGCGCGCCCGAGAGGGGCCGCCTGCGGCTCGAACTCGGGCAGCTTCTCGATTGCGGGGACGGCGCTCGCGTCGCGCCGGGCGGTGTCGAACGACGCCGTCGCCATGATCTGGATGAACCTTCAGACTTGGGATGGGTCCGATATAGGGGATTCGGCTCGAAAACGCGAATGCGGGCGGGTGTCCCGGCCTCGGGCCTCGTCCCGGACCGGTCCCCAGGGCCGGCCGGCGCGCGCCGCCCGGCCGGCGGGCCCTTACTGTGCCGGCTTGACCTCGCCGGGCTTGGCCTGGCCCGGGGAGGCGCCGGCGGCGGGCGGGGCGGGCAGGAGAACGTTCTTGCTGATGCTGCCCTCGGGACCGTACTCCCCCGCGACCGCGATGCAGGCCGTCTCGCGGTTGAGCTGCATCTGGTTCGACATCAGGGCGAACATGGTCTGCACCCGCCCGCCGAACGGTCCGCGGGGGCTGACGTCGGCGGCGCGCACGTTCTGCTTCTCGAGGAGGGCGTCGAACTCCTCCGTGCCGATGCGGTAGCCGCAGACATTGGCGGCGGCGAAGATGTAGGCGGCGAATTCCAGGGCCCGCGGCGCGGGCGCGTTGCGGATCTGGGCCTGCGCGGCGAGCGGCAGGGCGAGACTGGTGGCGAGGCAAGCGACGCGGCCTGCGGCCTGCGGGAGACGAGCGAACATGCGTGGGGTTTCCTCAGGCGCGGAGGCTTCGCGCTCCGCTTGCGCGCTGAGATAGGCCCCGGGCGCGACGCGTCAAACGCCGGCCCCACCGCGAGTCTCAGCCGAGCCGGCTCAGCAGCCGGTCCATCAGCGGATTGTCCGGCGTGAAGGCATAGTCGATCTTGCGCACGTTCACGGCGCCCGCCCCGGCCTTCACCAGGGCGTCGGCGAGGTCAAACACGGCATCGACGGGGCAGTGCAGCACCATCTCGCCGCGGCCCTCGGGCGCGCCGTAGGGCAGGGCCGCGTCGTGCAGGGCGGCGATGCCGGCGAGATCGATGTCGCCGTCGTCGGGCATGGCGGCGCGGACCTCGCGGGTGGTGCGGGCGCGCTCCTCCGCCTGGATGCGGCCGAGGACGGCGCGCAGGGCCCGGCGCTGGGGCTCGCCCCAGGGAGCGTTCAGGGAGGCGACGAGGTTCGCCTCCGAGCGCAGGATGATCCCGTCCTCCAGGATCTTCAGGGCGTTGGCGGCCAGCGTCGCCCCCGTGGTGGTGATGTCGACGATGATCTCGGCCGAACCCGCCGCCGGCGCCCCCTCGGTGGCGCCCAGGCTCTCGACGATGCGGTAATCCGCCACGCCGTGCTCGGCGAAGAAGCGGCGGGTGAGGTTGATATACTTCGTGGCGATGCGCAGGCGCTTGCCGTGGCGGACCCGCATCTCGGCGGCGACCTCGTCGAGGTCGCTCATGGCGCGGACGTCGATCCAGGCCTGGGGCACGGCGACCACCACGGTGGCCTGGCCGAAGCCGAGGGGCGTCAGCAGCTCGACCTGGCCGCGGGCGTCGGGCAGCGACTCGCGGATCAGGTCCTCGCCGGTGATGCCGAGATGGGCCGCCCCGCTGGCGAGCTGGGCCGCGATCTCGGAAGCCGAGAGGTAGCGCACCTCGACGCCGGGCACGCCCACGAGCTTTCCGCGGTAGTCGCGCGCGCCGGTGTTCTGGGCGAGCTTGAGGCCGGCCCGGGCGAAGAAGGCGGCGGCGTTCTCCTGCAGCCGGCCCTTGGAGGGAACCGCGAGGACGAGGGAATCCGGTTCAGCCAACGGTCGCGTCCTTCGCGGTGGGGGCGTCCGCGACGACCCGCGAGAGCCAGACGGCGCAACCGACGGCAGGCACGGGCACGGGGCTCCCGAGGTGCTGGAGCAGGCCGTCGTAGCGGCCGCCGCCCACCAGGGGCAGCTTCGGCGCATCGGGCGCCGTGCCTTCGAAGATGAAGCCGGTATAGTAGTCGAGGTTGCGGGCGAAGCCGCCGGAGAAGCGGAAGTTCTCCACGGCCAGGCCGCGGGCGGCCATGAAGCCGGTGCGCTCCTCGAACAGGTCGAGGGCCGCGTCGAGGGGTGGATGGTCGAGGCCGGCCTCCTGCACCAGGGCCCGCACCGCGGCGGCGGCGCTGTCGGGATCGCCCTCGATGGCGCGATAGCGATCGATGAGCGCGCGGTTCTCGGGGTTGAGTCCGGAACCCCCACTCGCCTGCGCGGAGGCCTTGGCGAGGAAGCGCTCGGCGATCTCGCCGGCGCTGCGGCCGCCGACCCGCGAGATGCCCGCGATCGACAGCACGTCCTCCACGAAGGCGCGAACCCCCTTCGGATCCTGGCCCTGGATCGCGGCGAGGAGACCCGCATGGGGGTCTTCCGTGCGCAGGCCGTTGGTGACCGCGTCGAGGGAACGGCCGGCGGCCAGCGCCCGCAGGGTGCGGCGCTTGGCGGTGGGCGGCACGCTGAGGGCGTCCAGCAGGGCGTCGACGAGACCCATGTCGCCGAGGCGGACGGCGACGTCGCTGCGCCCGAGCAGGGCAAGGCCCTCGAGGGCGAGGCCGATCACCTCCGCGTCGGCGGCCGGCGTGTCGGTGCGCCCGACCGACTCGATGCCGGCCTGGAGGAACTCGTCCGGCTCGTCGCCGGCGAGCCGGAAGACGGGTCCGAGGTAGCTGTAGTCGGCCCCCTGCGGGTCCCTGGGCGCGGAAAACTTCGGGGCATGCGCGAGGTGGTGGCGGCAGACCGGAATCGTGAATTCCGGGCGCAGGCAGAGCTCGCTGCCCGCGGCGTCCTGGGTCACGAAGATGCGCCGGCGGATGTCCTCGCCGGACAGTTCGAGGAACGGCTCCACCGGCTGCAGCACAGGCGGCGTCACGGCGCCGTAGCCAGCCTCCTGGAAATGGGCGAGCAGGCGCAGGTGCTCCTGCGATCGTTCGCCCGCGGTGCCCCCGCCTGCCTCCGGTCTCGTCATCGTCTCGCCTGCCGCCTCGTCGCGGGCTCTAGTAGCAACCGGGCCTGCACTTGGCGATGGCTTTCGGCGCTGCCGTCCGGCCCGGAACGCTAGACCCAGCCCTGCAATTCGCGCCGGACCACGGTCTCGATCACCGTCATGCCGAGGTCGCTGTCGTTCAGGCAGGGGATGTAGGCGAACTGCTCGCCGCCATTGTCCTCGAAGTAGTGCCGGTTCTCGCCGTCGAGCTCCTCCAGGGTCTCGAGGCAGTCGGCGGTGAAGCCGGGCGCCACGATCGCCATGCGCTTGACGCCGCTCTTGGCGAGGGTCTGCACCGTCTCGTCGGTGTAGGGCCGCAGCCATTCCTCGTTGCCGAAGCGCGACTGGAAGGTGGTGCGCATCTTCTCCGTCGAGAATCCCAGCGCCTCGCGGATCAGGCGCCCGGTCTTCACGCACTGGCAATGATAGGGGTCGCCCTTGAGGAGGTAGCTCTTCGGCACCCCGTGGAACGAGGTCAGGATCACCTCGGGCTCGAAGTCGAGCTTGGCCAGGCCCTCGCGGATCGAGGTCGCCATCGCGTCGATGTAGACGGGGTCGTCGTGATAGGGCGGCGAGACGCGCACCGTCGGCTGCCAGCGCATCTGCATCAGGGCCTTGAAGGCCTGGTCGCAGGCCGTGGCCGAGGTCGCGGCGGCGTATTGCGGATAGAGCGGCACCAGGAGGATGCGGTCGCAGCCCTGGTCGAGCAGGGCCTGGATCCGCACGGAGACCTCCGGCTTGCCGTAGCGCATCGCCCAGTCGACCACGACCGAATCCCCCATGGCCACCTGCAGGCGCTCGGCCTGGCCGCGGGTGATCGTCTTCAGGGGGCCCTCGTCGCGCTCGTTGTTCCACACGCTGGCGTAGTCGCGGCCCTTCGGCCCCGGGCGCTTCGTCAGGATGACGAGGTTGAGGAGCGGCCACCAGATCAGGCGCGGCACCTCGATCACCCGGCGGTCGGAGAGGAATTCCTTGAGGTAGCGGCGCATCGGCCAGTAGCTCGTGCCCTCCGGCGTCCCGAGATTCATCAGGAGGACGCCGACCCGGCCCCAGCGCACCGGCGGATGCTCGGCCGGCAGGGAGGCTTGTCCCGGTGCGGGTCCGGGGGCGGATCCCGGAACCGGTCCGGGAGCGCTTCCGGGTCCGCCCGTCTGGGTCGGGAGCGACAGTCCGTCCTGCGGGAGCGGCGGTGCGACGCGTTCGTTCATCGGGTTTCCGTATCGCCCTGGAGGTGAGCGCTTGAGAGCGGCGGGTTCAGAAAGGTTGTGTCGTTGGGGATATCTATCTAGAGCACGGAGCCTTCCAGCGACCACACGATGGATGAAGGCGCGACATGCCGTCTCCCCGGTACTTCCTCAACCACTTCATGCCCTTCACGGGTTATCCCTATACGGGGGGGCCGACCGCCTGCAATCTCTGCGGCTCCGCGGAGTCCGTGGTGGTGGCTGAGAGCGACCGCCGGCTGAAGACGCTGAAATCCATCGCCTGCCGCCAGTGCGGCCTGATCCGCACCGACCCGATGCCGACGCCGGCCGAGCTCGCGGACTACTACGCCAGCGCCTACCGGGCCGATTATCAGCTCGCCTTCGCGGGCGGCCCGCCGCGGGTCCACCTCAAGCGCTCCGCTCGCGAGGCCGCCTTCCGCGCCGGCCTCCTGGCGCCCAAGCTGAAGCCGGGCGCCCGCGTGCTCGATTTCGGTTCCGGGTCGGGCGAGTTCCTGGCCGAGGCCCGCGCGAAGGGCTGCGAGGCGATCGGCGTCGAGCCGGGGCGGGACTATGCCAACTACGCCCGCGCCCATCACGGCGTCGAGGTGCTGGACGACGCCGACGAGGATGCGCGCTTCCCCGAGGGGTATTTCGACGTCGTCACCACCCGGCACGTGCTGGAACACCTGCGCGACCCTGCCGACGTGATGGAGCGCCTGTCCCGCTGGCTGAAGCCGGACGGCGTGCTCTTCGCCGCCGTGCCCGACATGGCCACCACGGGCAAGCCGGCGCACGAGCGCTTCCACTTCGCCCATGTCCACGGCTTCGTCCGCGAGACCTTCGACCTCACCGCCCGCCGGGCCGGTCTCGTGCCGCATCCGGACTACCCGCGCGAGAACACCGCGGTGGTCTATGCCAAGACCGACGCCCCGCCCGCGGCCCTGGCCAATCCCGGCCTCGCCGAACGCCTGGCCGTGGCGCTGAAGCCGATGCCGCCCGCCGTCTTCCTGGCCTCCGGCGCCTGGCTCTGGCCGATGGTCCGCCGCAACGCCAAGGCGGTGCGCGACACCTTCGTCTCCCGCTGAGGCGGCCGCGCGCGGGTCGCGGCCGTCGTAGCCCCTTCGTGAACGGCGTCCTAGAACGCGGAGTCAGGCGGCGGCATCCGGCCGCCCGCCCGACACCCGAGACGCCGCCGTGACGAACCCCCCCAGGACGCCGCCGAACCGCCGCCAGACCCTCGGCCTCGGGGCCGGTCTCGCCATCGCTCTGGGGAGCCCGGCCGAGGCCGCGCTCGCGGCGACACCCGAACCGACCTTCAGCCTGCTCCTCGTCAACGACCTCTATCAGATGGCCGAGGTCGACGGCCGAGGCGGGTTCGCGCGCCTCGCCGCCATCGTGAAGGCCGAGCGGGCCCGGGGCGTGCCGATGCTCTACGCCCATGCGGGCGACACCCTCTCGCCGTCGCTGCTGTCGGGCTTCGACCGCGGCGCCCACATCGTCGAGCTCCTCAACCGCGCGCCGCCCGACGTGTTCGTGCCCGGCAACCACGAGTTCGATTTCGGCCCGGCGACCTTCGCCGAGCGGATGGGCGAGGCGAGCTTCCCCGTCCTGGCGGCCAACCTGCGCGACGGGGCGGGCCGGCCGCTGGCGGGCGTGCGCGACCGAATGGTGGTCACCCTCGGGGGCATCCGGGTCGGCGTGGTGGGGATCGCGCTGGCGAGCACGCCGGAGAAATCGCAGGCGGGCGACCTGCGCTTCGCCCCCGAGATCGAGACCCTGGCCCGCGAGGTCCAGGCCCTGCGGGAGGCGGGCGTCGACCTCGTGGTGGGCGTCTGCCACACGGCCCGGGCCACCGACGACGCCATCGTGGCCGCCCGCCTCGTCGACATCCTGCTCTCGGGCCACGACCACGACCTCGTGGTTCGCTACGACGGCCAGACCGTGATGGCGGAATCGAGCTTCGACGCCCATTACGTCACCGCCATCGACGTGACCGCGACGGTGACCGGCACCGGGCGGGACCGGCGCGTGGACTGGCACCCGAGCTTCCGCATCCACGACTCGGCCCAGGTCACCCCCGATCCCGAGACCCTGGCGGAGGTGCAGCGCCTCCAGGGCGCGCTGTCACGGGAACTCGACGTGCCGGTGGGCGTAACCCGCGCCCCCCTCGACAGCCGCATCGCCGCGGTGCGCGTCCGCGAAGCGAGCTTCGGCAGCCTCGTGGCCGATGCCCTGCGGGCCTCCACCGGAGCGCAGGTCGCGATCACGAACGGCGGCGGCATCCGGGGCAACCGGCTCTATCCCGCCGGCGCGACCCTGACCCGCCGGGACATCCTCACCGAGCTGCCCTTCGGCAACACCATCGTGCTAGTGTCGCTGACGGGCGCGCACCTGCGCGCCCTCCTCGAAGGGGCGCTGGCCGATTGGGGTCACCCGGCGGGCCGCTTCCCGCAGGTCTCCGGCCTCGTCGTCACCCTGGATCCCACCGCGCCGGTGGGCAGGCGGATCGTGTCGCTGAGCGCGGCGGGCAGCATCGTCGACCCGGACGCGACCTACACGGTCGCGTCGAACAACTTCCTGTACGACGGCGGCAACGGCTACGGTGACCTCGCCCGGGGCCGGACCCTGATCGGCCGGACCGACGGACAGCTCGTGGCCAATGCCGTGATGGCCTATATCCGCGCCAACACCCCGCTCCCCGCCCCCGCGGAGGGCCGCATCCTGGTTCGCTGATGTCCGAGACGCCCGTCGCCGACGCCCTCGCCCGCTTCCGAAAGTCGGGCTCGTCCTGGCTCGCGCTGCCGTTCTTCCAGGATGGCGCCGCCGACGCGGTGGCCGCCCGGATCGACGCCCGCATCGCCGCCGGCGCCACCGTACTGCCGGCGCCCGAGGCCGTCTTCAACGCCCTCGCGCTCACGCCCCTCGACCGCGTGAAGGTCGTCATCCTGGGGCAGGACCCCTATCCCACGCCGGGCGACGCCAACGGCCTCGCCTTCTCGTATGTCGGCCCGCGGCGGCTCCCGGCCTCGCTCAAGGTGATCCTGGCCGAGCTCGCCGAACCGGGCGTCCCGCCGGCCAAGCCCCGGACGGGCGACCTCACCCCCTGGGCCCGGCAGGGCGTGCTCCTCCTCAACGCCGCCCTCACGGTGGAGGCGGGCAAGGCCGGGGCTCACCTGCGCTACGGCTGGTCGGCCCTGACCGACCAGGCGGTCTCGGCGGTCTCTGCCCGCCCGGAGCCGGCGGTGTTCCTGCTCTGGGGCGCCCAGGCCCGCGCCCGCGCCGCCCTGGTGGAGGCCGACCGCCACGGCATCGTCTCATGCGGCCATCCCTCGCCGCTCAACCGCGCGCGGGATTTTCCCGGCTCGCGCCCCTTCGACGCCGCCAATGCCTGGCTGTCGGGCCACGGCGTCGCCCCGATCGACTGGCAGCTCGGCTGAGGGCCGGGGGGGGCCGGCCTCAGAGCGGCCCCTGCTTGGCGAATTCCGAGAACACGGCCCGCAGGACCTTCAGCCGGCCCTCGTAGGCTTGCGTCAGGCAGGCGACGTCGGCGCCGCAGGCGCGGCGCTCGGTGAGCCAGGCCTCCTGGTCCTCGCGCAGCTTGGCGTTGCCGCCCATGGGCAGCATCGCCCGCAGGATCTCGAAGCGGGTCGCCATCTCCACGTCGCGGTCGTTGAGGGGCAGGTGGGCGCAGATCGCCTTCTCGTCGGCGGCCTCCGCCTTCTCGCAGGGGAAGCTCGCGGCCTCGGCCGAGCCGGCCGCGAGGACGAGGAGCAGGCCGCCGAAGAGCGGGCGGAGAATCGTCAGCATGGAGCAGGCCTCGTGCGATCGGGATCAGAACGTCAGATGCTGAGCCAGCCCCGCGCCCGCAGCCGCGCCAGGAGCGGCAGCAGCGGCAGGCCGAGGATGGTGGACTGGTCGCCCGCGACCGCCGCGAACAGGTGGATGCCGAGGCCTTCCAGCTGGTAGCCGCCAACGCTGGAGCACACCCGCTCGGGCCCGGCGAGATCGACATAGGCCGCGATCGCCGCGGCATCGAGGGGCCGCATGGTCAGGTGCGCGGTCTCGACGAAGCTCTCGACCACGGCCCCGTCGACGGCCAGGGCCACCGCCGCGTGCAGCGCGTGGGTCCGGCCCGCGAGGGCGCCGATCTGCGCGGCGGCGGCGGAGAGGTCCGCCGGCTTGTGGAACAGGGTGCCGTCGCAGGCCAGGACCTGGTCGGCGCCAACGACCACGCGCCCGGGCCGGCGGGCCGCCACGGCCCCCGCCTTTGCCTCGGCGAGCCGACGGGCCAGGGCTTCGGGCGGCAGACCGGCGCACGCCGCCTCCACCGCGCGCTCGTCGACCCCGGGGCTCTCGGAGTCGACGGCAAGGCCGGCGCTCTCGAGGAGCGCGCGCCGCGTCGCGCTGGTGGAGGCGAGGAGGAGGGGCCGATCCCCGCGCCAGGGCGAGGCGGGCCGCGGGCGGCTTGGGACGCTCACGAGGCGATGAACTTCAGGCGGTGCTCGCGGTGCAGGTCGAGGATGGCGGCCGCCGTCTCCTCGATCGAGCGCCGGGTCACGTCGATGGTCGGCCAGCGGTGCTTGGCGCAGAGGCGGCGGCAGGCGGCGATCTCGTCCGCCACGGCCCCGCGATCGACGTAGAGGGAGGAATCGTCGGCCTTCAGGCTGAGGAGCCGGTTCTGGCGGATCTGGACGATGCGCTCCGGGCTGGCCAGCAGCCCGACGAGGAGCGGCTTTCGCGCCGTCTCGAGGCTCTCGGGCAGGGGCATGCCCGGCACCAGGGGGAAGTTCGCGGTCTTCAGGCCGCGGTTGGCGAGGTAGATCGCCGTCGGGGTCTTCGAGGTGCGGCTGACGCCCACGAGGATCACGTCGGCCTCGTTCACGTCGAGGGGCAGGACGCCGTCGTCGTGGGCCAGGGTGAAGTTCATCGCGTCGATGCGCTTGAAGTACTCGGCGTTGAGCATGTGCTGCGCGCCGGGCCGGGCCGTCGAATCCGCCCCCAGATAGGATTGCAGCAGGGCGTGCACCGGCTGGAGCACCGAGAGGCAGGGCGATCCGGTCTCGCGGCAGGCCGCCTCCAGCCGCTCGGTGAGGTCGTGGCCCACCAGGGTGTAGAGCACGAGCCCCGGCGCGGCCTCGATCTCGGAGATCACCCGTTCGAGCTGCGCGGCGGAGCGCACCAGGGGATAGACGTGCTCGATGGCCGAGACGCCCTCGTACTGGGCGGCGGCCGCGCGGCCCACGTTGATGAGCGTCTCGCCGGTGGAATCCGAGACGAGGTGCAGGTGGAAATAGCTACGGCTCATCGAAGGGCTGTCTCCTCCGGCCTGAGGTCCAGGATGCATGACGATCACCCGTCATGGTCTTGTCCACCGGGCTCGGTCAGGGGAGTCGATAAGGGTGGATAAGCCGGCTTGCCCGAAGGGTCCAGCGGGCGCCCGGGCCGTCTTGTCGACTCCGGCGTCAACACACCGTCACACCGGCGCGATTCCCAAGCGGTTTTGGGAGAATCCGGGACCGAGGCCCGGTCGGCGACCGCCGGGCAGGGGCAAGGCACTGTGGGCCATCACCTATCCGGGACATTGAACCCAATCCGTTAAAGGCTGATTAACGCCGCGGTCGCGGGGACGCCCTGTGGACGAATTTCCGCTCCCGCCATCCAGCCCTCTAAAAGAAAAAACAGAGTCCTAGAATCTCTCTTTCCTTTTAGAGAGCCGGTGTGGGGATGACGGCCGGGACGCCCCTCCGACACCCGGACGAGCACGAGGTTTCCGGGAGCGAGAGGTTTTCGAGACGCGGCGGTTTCGGGAGGAAGACATCCGACGCTTCGGTGCTACATACCGGCCACAGGGGAATGGGACGTCGGGAGATCGGATGAGCCAGGCAGTTGCAGGGGACCGCACGGGTGGGGACCGGGCGGTCCTGCGGGTTCTCGCGGGCGAGGCCTTGCCGCGTCCCCCCGCCTGGATGATGCGCCAGGCCGGGCGCTACCTGCCCGAGTACCGGGAGGTCCGGGCAAAGGCCGGGTCCTTCCTCGACCTCTGCTACAATCCCGACTTCGCCACCGAGGTGACGCTGCAGCCGATCCGGCGCTTCGGCTTCGAGGCCTCGATCCTGTTCTCCGACATCCTGGTGATCCCGGACGCGCTCGGCCAGAACGTGCGCTTCGTGGAGGGCGAGGGGCCGCGCCTCGACCCGATGGCGGGCCGGCCGGAATTCGAGCGCCTGCGCGAGGCCGGCGATCCGGCGATCTTCGCCCACCTGGAGCCGGTCTTCGAGACGGTGCGGCGCCTGCGCGCGCAACTGCCCCACGAGACCACGCTGCTCGGCTTCTGCGGCGCGCCCTGGACGGTGGCGAGCTACATGATCGGTGGGCGTGGCACCCCCGACCTCGCCCCCTCCCGGGCGCTGGCCCAGCAGGACACCGCCCTGGTGGAGGCCCTGATCGACCGCCTCGTCACGGTGCAGACCGAATACCTGGTGCGCCAGCTCGAGGCCGGCGCGGATGCGGTGCAGATCTTCGAGTCGCATGCGGGCGCGCTGCCCGACGCGCGGGGTGCCGACGCGGCCGGCAGCGAGGAGTCCGTCAACGAGGTCGCCGAGAGCGCGCTGCCGGAGAGCGCCTCGGCCGGATCCAACGACCGCGACGCCCTGACCCGCTGGTCGCTCCAGCCCATCGCCCGGATGATCGCCGGGGTCCGCGCCCGGGTGCCGGGCGCGAAGATCATCGTGTTCGCCCGCGGCTCCGGCCTCGAGGGTCATGCCCGCGTGGTGCCCGAGACCGCCGCCGACGCGGTCGGCGTCGACTGGTCGGTGGACCTCAAGGCCCTGCGCGCCCGGGTGCCCGCCTCCACGGTGACGCAGGGCAACGTCCATCCGGAAACCCTGATCGAGGGGGGCGCGGCCCTCGACGCGGCGGTAGACGGCGTGCTGGCGGCCACCGAGGGCCTGCCGCACATCTTCAACCTCGGCCACGGCATCACGCCGCAGACGCCGATCGCCCATGTCGAGCGCATGCTCGCCCGATTGCGCGGCTGAGGCGGCGATGGACGGCCTCTACCCCTGGCTCAAGGCCGGGCACCTCGTCGCGCTCATCTCCTGGATGGCGGCGATGCTCTATCTGCCGCGCCTGTTCGTCTACCACGCCGCCCTGGTGCCTGGGCCGCACGCGGCGGCCCAGTCCGAGACCTTCAAGGTCATGGAGCGGCGCCTCCTGAAGGCGATCATGACCCCGGCCATGATCGCCACCTGGATCTTCGGGCTGATCCTGGCCTGGATGAGCGGCTACTACGCCGCCGGCTGGCTCCAGGCGAAGTTCGTCCTGGTGCTCGCCATGAGCGGTATCCACGGCTGGCTGACCCGGATGGTGAAGGACTTCGCCGCCGACCGGAACACGCGAGGACACAAGTTCTACCGCATCCTCAACGAGGTGCCGACGCTCCTCATGATCCTGATCGTGATCCTGGCGGCGGTGAAACCGGCTATCTGGTGAGGGCCTTTGCCCTGTATCCCGGGATCACAGGATGCCGGGATGCGGTGAACCCGGGAGCCGGCGCCGGCCGCGCACGGGCGGCCCGGCGCTCCGGTACGGCCCAAGGCGGGACTGAAAGCGGGACCGATGGCTGAGCACGCGCACGATCCTCACGACCACGCCGATCACGGGCATGCCCGCGCGCCTATCCCCAGCACTGCCCCTGCCGGGCACGGCCATTCCCACGGAGGCGGTCATGCGCATGGCGCTGGTCATTCCCACGGGGGCGGCGGGCATTCCCATGGCGGGCATTCCCACGCGCCGGCCACCTTCGGGCGTGCCTTCGCCATCGGCATCAGCCTGAACATCGCCTTCGTGGTCATCGAGGCGATCTACGGTTTCGCCAGCGAGTCCATGGCCCTGGTGGCCGATGCCGGCCACAACCTGTCGGATGTGCTCGGGCTGCTGGTGGCGTGGATCGCCTCTGTACTGGTGAAGCGCACCCCGACGCCGCGCTTCACCTACGGTCTGCGCGGCTCCTCGATCCTCGCCGCGCTGTTCAATGCGGTGTTCCTACTCGTCGCCACCGGCGCCATCGCCTGGGAGGCGATCGTGCGTCTGGTCGCCCCCGAGCCGCAGCCGGTGGCGGGGCTGACCGTGATGGTGGTCGCCGGCCTCGGCATCCTCGTCAACGGCGCCACCGCCTGGCTCTTCGCTTCGGGCAAGGGCAGCGACATCAACATCCGCGGCGCCTACCTGCACATGCTGGCCGACGCCGCCGTCTCGGCCGGCGTGGTGGTGACCGGCCTCATCATCGTGCTGACGGGAGCGGCCTGGATCGACCCGCTGGTCAGCCTCGTCATCGCCGGCCTCATCGTCTGGGCGACCTGGGGCCTCCTGCGGGACAGCGTGGTGATGTCGCTCTCGGCGGTGCCCCCCGGCATCGACCCGGCGGCGGTGGGTACCTACCTGCGGGCGCGCGCCGGCGTGGCGGACCTGCACGACCTCCACATCTGGCCGATGAGCACCACCGACATCGCCCTGACGGCGCACCTCGTCATGGCGGAGGGGCATCCGGGCAACGGCTTCCTCATCGCCACGGCCGAAGAGCTGCGGAGCCGCTTCGGCATCGGCCACGCCACCCTGCAGAT
Organism: Methylobacterium sp. 001424705; assembly: GCF_059816145.1. Taxonomy (NCBI): domain Bacteria; kingdom Pseudomonadati; phylum Pseudomonadota; class Alphaproteobacteria; order Hyphomicrobiales; family Methylobacteriaceae; genus Methylobacterium; species Methylobacterium sp. 001424705. The sequence goes on from NZ_JCBANU010000008.1 coordinate 52,856, forward strand.
CGAGGAGGCGGGCGGCCCCGCCTGCGCGCTCGCCGGAGATTGCACCGTATGATCCGTGCCTTCGTCGTCGGACATCCCATCGCGCATTCGCGCTCGCCGCTGATCCACGGACACTGGCTCGCCGAGCACGGCATCGACGGCCGCTACGAGCGCATCGACGTGGCGCCGGAGGCCTTTCCGGCCTTCCTGGCCGGACTGCGCGCGAACGGCTTCGCCGGCGGCAACGTCACCATCCCGCACAAGGAGGCGGCCTTCGGGCTGGTCGAATCCCTGACGCCGCGGGCGGAGAGGATCGGGGCGGTGAACACCCTGTTCTTCGACGGGTCCGAGCGCCTCTGCGGCGACAACACCGACGCCCCCGGCTTCGTCGCCCATCTCGACCAGAGCCTGGGCCTCGGCTGGACCGAGCGCGGCGGCGGCACCGCCCTGGTGCTCGGGGCCGGCGGCGCCGCCCGCGCCATCGTGGTCGGCCTCCTGGAGCGCGGCCTGTCGCGGGTCTGGGTCGCCAACCGGACGCCGGCCCGGGCCGAGGCCCTGGTGGCCTTCGACCCCACCCGGGTCGAGGGCGTCGCCTGGCACGACCTGCCGGACGCCATGGCCCGCACCGGGCTCCTCGTGAACACCACGTCGCTCGGCATGGTCGGCCATCCCCCCCTCGCCCTCGACCTCCTGCCCCTGCCTGAGGACGCGGCGGTGGCCGACATCGTCTACGCGCCCCTGGAGACGCCCCTCCTCGCGGCGGCCCGGGCACGGGGGCTACCCGCCGTCGATGGCCTCGGCATGCTGCTGCACCAGGCGGTGCCGGGCTTCGCCCGTTGGTTCCGCACGACCCCGGGCGTGACGCCGGCCCTGCGCGCCCGGATCGTCGCGGACCTGGCGCCCGCATGAGCCGGCCGGTCATCCTCGGACTCACCGGCTCGATCGGCATGGGCAAGTCGGCCACCGCGGCGATGTTCGCGCGCCACGGCGTGCCGGTCCACGACGCGGATGCGGCGGTGCATGCCCTCTACGGCGCCGGCGGTGCAGCGGCGGCCGCCATCGGCGCGGCCTTCCCCGGAACCCTGGACGCGGACGGCGCCGTCGACCGGGCGCGCCTGCGGGAGGCGGTGATCGGCGCGCCCGAGCGCCTCGCCGCCCTCGAGGCTCTGGTCCATCCCCTGGCCCAGGCCGCGGCCCGGGACTTCCTCGCCCGCCACGCCGAAGCGCCCCTGGTGCTCCTCGACATCCCGCTCCTGTTCGAGACCGGCGGCGAGGCCCGCTGCGACCGGGTCCTGGTGGTCACCGCCCCGCCCGACGTGCAGCGCGCCCGGGTGCTCGCCCGGCCCGGGATGGATGCGGCGACCTTCGAGGCGATCCGCGCCAAGCAGTGGCCCGACGCCGAGAAGCAGGCCCGCGCCGATTTCGTCCTCGATACCAGCCTGGGTTTCGACCACGCCGAGGCCGAGGTGGCGTCGATCATCCGGCAACTGACCGCGGGATCGGTGCCGGCGGCGCCTTGACGCCGGCCCTGGAGGGCGCAAGGTCGGAGCTTGCGGCCCCTGCCTCCGGGACCCTTCGATCAGGACCCTTCGATGCTGCGTGAGATCGTCCTCGACACCGAGACCACCGGCACGGATGCCAAGAACGGCGACCGCCTGATCGAGATCGGCTGCGTCGAATTGATCAACCACGTGCAGACGGGCAAGGTCTTCCACAAACTGGTGAATCCGACCCGGCCGGTTTCCCAGGGCGCCTTCGCGGTGCACGGCATCTCGGACGCCATGCTCGCCGACAAGCCGCTCTTCGCCGACATCGTCGACGAATTCCGCGACTTCTGCGGCGACTCGCCCCTGGTGATCCACAACGCGCCCTTCGACGTCGGCTTCCTCAACATGGAATACGCCCGCCTCGGCGCTGCGGCGCCCCCGCCCATCGACCTCGCCGACGTCGTCGACACCCTGCAGCTCGCCCGCCGCAAGCATACGGGGGCGGCCAACAACCTCGATGCCCTGTGTTCGCGCTACGGCATCGACACCACGCGGCGGACCAAGCACGGCGCGCTCCTCGACGCACAGATCCTGGCGGAGGTCTATGTCGAGCTCCTCGGCGGCAAGCAGACCAGCCTCGGGCTCGCCATGACGGAGGCCGAGGAGGTGGTGATCCTCGGCGATGGCGGCGAGGTCGTCCCGGTGGGGCCGCGCCCGCTGCGCCATCGGCTCAGCGAGGCCGAGCGCACCCGGCACGCGGCCTTCATCGCGACCCTCGGGGGCGGCGGTGCGGTCTGGCGCGATTATCTCGGCGAGGAGGAGACCGCCTGAAGGCCCCTCGAACCGGTCCGGACCGGCGTAGGTTGTTCGTTCCGTCCCGTCGCCGTCACGATGCTGCGACGCACGAGGCTCCTTATTGCATCGCAACAAAAGCCTCCCATATACCATCCCACTGGATGGTAACGGGAAGGTCCGATGCTCGATCTCGAGGATAAGCCCAGAACGCCGATTCGGGTCGGCGACACCGAGAAGATCACGATCAATCTCGGCTACGTCGATCTCGGCCACATCGATCTTCTCGTGTCCGAGAGCGTCTACGCCAACCGGAGCGACTTCATCCGTACGGCCGTGCGCAACCAGATCGCGCGCCACGGCGACGTGACCCGGCAATCGGTGGCCCGCAAGGGCGTCGAACTCGGCCTGCGCCGCTACGACCGGGCCGAACTCGAGGCCGCGCGCGCCAGCGGCATCCGCCTCGACATCCGCGTCCTCGGGCTCGCCAGCATCGCGCCCGACGTCACCCCGGAACTGGCCCGCGAGGTCATCGCGTCGATCGAGGTCATGGGAAGCCTGCAGGCGACTCCGGCCGTGAAGGCGGCCCTCGCCGACCGCCTCCTCTGACAATCTCCAAAAACCGCGTTCCCGACCTCGCATGGTTCGACCCGTCGTCGAGCCGGAAAGCGAACCCCATGACCGACCCTTCGAACCGGATGCAGGACCGCCTCGCCGACATGATGGAGGCGACGCGCCTCACGGCAGCCGGACGCCTGCAGGACGCGACGGACCTGCTGCAACGCGGCTTCGCCGGCACGCCCCCCCGTTCCGCGGCCGACCACGGCGCTCCGGCGCCCCAGCCCCACACCATCGATCTCGTGGCCGAGCGCGTCGAGACCGGCCCGGCGGCCAAGCCGGAATCCAAACCCGCGTTCCAGACCGAGTCCCCGTCGGGTTCGGCCGCCGCCGAGGAGGCGCGCCTCGCCGCGATCCTCCCCGAGAAGCTGCGCAAGGTCGTGGAAACGGTGACGCGGGGCATCGCCCCGGTGCTCGGGGGCCTCGGCAAGGCCGGTCCCGGCGGGGCGACCCCCTCCGGCCTCGTCGGCAATCTCGGCACTCTCGTCTCGGGCCTGGCCGGCGGTCTCGGCCCGTCGGGCTTGAACCAAGCTCGTGCGCCCCTCACCGAGGGCGGCAGCTTCACGGAGCAAAGCTTTTCCAACGCGGCCGGGGCACGGGACTACAAGCTGTTCGTTCCCAGCGACGCGCGTGCCGACCTGCCCCTGGTGGTGATGCTGCACGGCTGTACCCAGTCGCCGGACGATTTCGCCGCCGGCACCGGCATGAACGCCCGCGCGGAGGCGGAGGGCTTCCTCGTGGCCTACCCGGCCCAGAGCGGGCGCGCCAACGGCCAGCGCTGCTGGAACTGGTTCCAGCCCGGCGACCAGGGCCGGGATTCCGGCGAGGCGGGGATCATCGCCGGGCTGACCCGCGCGCTCATCGCCGAGCATCGAGTCGATCCGACCCGGGTCTACATCGCCGGCCTGTCGGCGGGCGGTGCGGCGGCGGTGAACATCGCCCGGGCCTATCCCGACCTCTACGCGGCGGTGGGCATCCATTCCGGCCTCGCGGCGGGCTGTGCCCGCGACGTCTCGACCGCGCTCACGGTGATGCGCCTCGGCCCCGTGGCCGCTGCCGACGGCCCGGTCTCCACGGTGCGGGTGCCCACCATCGTGTTCCACGGGGAGAGCGACGGCACCGTGAACCCCCGCAACGGCGAGCAGGCGCTGGCCCAGGCCGGCATCGACGGGCTGACGCCCGAGGCGGCGGAGGCGGTAAGCCCGGGCGGCCTGCCCTACACCCGCACCCGCTACGCCGATGCGGACGGCCGGGTCGCGGTGGAGGGCTGGATCGTGCGCGGCCTCGGCCACGCCTGGTCCGGCGGAAGCCCGGCCGGCAGCTACACCGATCCGCGCGGGCCCGACGCGACGCGGGCGATGCTCGATTTCTTCCGGGCCAATCCCCTCGCGGCGGGACGGGCCTGAACGTCCGGTGGTTCAACCCACCGCGACGTTGTCGATGAGGCGCGTGCGGCCGAGATAGGCCGCCGCCAGCACCCGGGCCGGCCGCGTGGCGTGCTCCACCGGCGCCAGCGTCTCGGCATCGCGGACCTCGAGATACTGCACGGGCTCGAAGCCCGCCGCCGCCAGCGCGGCCCGGCCTCCCTCGACCAGGGGGCCGGCGCTTCCGCCGGCCGCGAGGCCTGCGGCGATCTCGGACAGGACGGCGTGGAGGCGCGGTGCGCGCACCCGCTCCTCTGGGGCGAGGTAGCGGTTGCGCGACGACAGAGCGAGGCCATCCGCCTCCCGCAGGGTGGGGACGCCCTGGATCTCCACGGGCAGGTCGAGGTCGCGCACGGCGCGGCGGATCACCAGGAGCTGCTGGTAGTCCTTCTCGCCGAACAGCGCGCAGTCGGGCTGGACCTGGTTGAGCAGTTTGGTCACCACCGTGGCGACGCCCGAGAAGTGACCCGGCCGATAGGCGCCGCACAGGCCCTCGGTGAGGCCGCCCACCTCGATCCGGGTCGAGAAGTGCTCGGGGTACATCCCGGAGACTTCCGGCAGGTAGGCGGCATCGACCCCCGCCTCCGCCAGCAGGGCGAGGTCGGCGTCGGTGTCGCGGGGATAGCGCGAAAAATCCTCGTTCGGGCCGAACTGGGTCGGATTGACGAAGATACTCGCCACGACGCGCCGACCGAGGCTGCGCGCCCGCGCCATCAGGGCGAGGTGGCCGGCATGGAGCGCGCCCATCGTCGGCACCAGCACCACCCGCTCGTCGGCCCGGCGCCAGGCGGCGACCGCGGCGCGCAGGGGGGCGACGGACGTGAACCGGAGCAGGGAGACGGGATCGGACATCGGCGGCTCGTCCTCGGCAAGGTCTTCGGCAGGGTCTCGCGGACGCGGATCGCATCCCGGCGCGAGACCTAATCGCCCTGCCGCCGGGACGCCAGACGCCTCAGGGACAATAGGGCCGCAGGGGCCGGCCGTAGGGATCGTCGACCCCGAGGGGCGGGGTGAAGCCGTAATAGCTCGGCTTGCCGAGGCCGTAGGCCGAGCCGACATAGCTCGGGTCGCCGGGGGAATCGGTGGGGATGGGTACCCGCCGCGGGATGCAGCCGGCCAGCCGGCGGCGCGGCACCGGTGCGTGGTGAGCCACGCCACCCTCCTCCTCCGCCCGCGGGAAGTAGCGCGGCAGGCCCTCGGGTTCCGCCCCGTAGCCCTCCACCGCGCGCCCGGGGGTCGGGAAGGCGAGGCCGCCGAGATCTGCCGAACCGGCGGGGGCTGCCGTCAATCCGGCCAGGAGCACGAGCCCCGCCCCGCCCCGTCTGATCGCCACACCGCCACGCCGCATCGGGTCCACTCCTCGCGGGACGACCGTGTCAGGCAGGCGTGAACCGAGTGTTAACCATAGGTCGCGGCGATGACCCGGCCGATCGCCGCATGGGCTGCGTCGCGGGCCTCGCTCGTGGTGTCCGACCCCGTGAGGTAGATGGCCGCAACCAGGGGCGCCCGGGCCGGGGGGCGCAGGAGCGCCACCACGTTGGCGGTGCCGTAGGCCCCGCTGCCGGTCTTGTCGCCGACGCCCCAATCGCCCGGAAGCCCCGCCCGCAGGCGCTTCGTTCCGGTGCGGGAGGCCGTCATCCAGCCCTCGAGCCGCGCGCGACCGGCCTCCGTCAGCGACGGCCCGAGCAGGATCTTCCCGACGGTCGCCGCCATCGCGGCGGGCCGGGTGGTGTCGCGGGGATCGCCGGGCACGGCCGCGTTCAGGTCGGGTTCGGTCCGGTCGAGGCGGGTCACCGGGTCGCCGAGGTCCCGGCCATAGGCGGTCAGGGCCGCGGGACCGCCGAGGGCGGCGAGCAGGAGGTTGGCGGCGGTGTTGTCGCTCCAGACCAGGGCGGCGGCGCACAGAGCCTCCACGGACATCGCCCCGGCCTCCGGTCCGCCCGCCCTCAGGGCGCGCGTGGTGACGGGGGCGTAGGTGTCGAGGTCGGCCTCTCCGTAGGCGAGGCGCCGGTCGAGCCGTTCGCGCCCCGCCTCGACCCGGGCCAGGATCGCGGCGGCGAGGAGCAGCTTGAAGGTGCTGCAGAGCGGGAAGGCGCCCTCGGCGTCGTGCAGCAGGGCGGGGCCGCCGCCCGTGTCGAGGACCGCGATCCCGGCCCGGCCGCCGAGGTCGCTGGCGATCCGCGCCAACGCCGCACCGGCCTCGGCGAACCGGTCCTGGGGGCCGGGATCGGTCTCGTGGCCCTTGCCCTTGCCCTGGCCCTGGGCCGTGCTCAGCAGGGGCAGGAGGGCCCCCGCCCCGAGGAGGATCCGTCGCGTCAGGCTCATGCGGTTCTGGTCGATGGGTCTCGGATGGGTCTTGGCGAGGTCAGGGCCCGGCCGTCGAGGGGCGCGAGGCGCAAGGGGGCCGCCGTCGGCTGCGCTCCCGCAGCGATCGGCTGGCTCAGGGCCCGGGCGAGGCCGGGCAGGTCGGGGGCCGCGACGGTGCCGGGGCCGTAGAGGTGGGAATCCAGGGTATCGAGGCCTGCGGCGACCTCCGGCCGGGTTCGCCAGGCCCGCGCGAGGTCGGGCTGCTCCGTGAGGACGGGGTGGAGATGCGCGCGGAAGGCCCGCGCGTCCCGGGCCGAGGCGGCGCGGCCGAGCGCCCGGCGCGTCCGCGCGTCGAGGCGCCGGCGTCCCGAACGCCCGCCGCTGCCGAAGCCGAGCAGGGCGAGGCCGAGGCCGAAGGCGCCGAGGGCGGCCGTCGCCACCACGAGGGGAGAGGCCGGCAGGACGGGTTTCGCCTCGTCGTCCCTGTCGGGCAGGCCGCCGCCGATCTGGCGGGCGGGGATCTCGGCCTCGCGCAGGGTGCGCGAGACGGTGTCGAACCACGGGATGACGATCGCGTCGAGGGGGATGATCTCCTCGATCGCGGGGCGCACGTCCCACTGGTAGGTCGCCCGCGCCACCGGGCCGGCGGGGGTGATGATCGTCTCGCGGGTCACCGGCCCGGCGAAGGTGAGGATGCCGCGCGTGCGCATCACCGGACGGGGCGGCAGCCCCTCGGCGACCATGCCCTGGGCCTCCAGGGTGACGATGCGCCGTGTGGTCTCGCCGAGCTTCACCGTCTCGGGGTCGGGGCTCCAGGAATCCGTGATCGTCACGTCCTTGGCCGGGAGCCACCAGGGCTCCTTGGCGTCGGGCCCGCCCACCGGCTTCGTCCAGGTGGCGACGGGCAGGGTCACCGGAGCCGAGGGCACGTCGACGACGACCCGCTTGCCGCCGTCGTTGACGGTGAGGCGATGCAGGAACGGATCGATGGTGAAGTCGCCCGGATGGTGCGGGAAGATCGCCACCACCCGGTCGAAGGCGATGGCCACCTGCCCGTCGGGCAGGCGGGTCTTCGACCAGGCGTCGCGGCCGAGCTGCGTCCAGCTGAAATTGGCCAGCGACGGCTGGATCACTTCCTCCAGCAGGATCGGCTGGCGGTAGACCCCGTGGATGCGCAGCAGCACCATCTCGCGGGAGAACGGATCGGCGTTGCCGTTGCGCTCCGGCGTCACCGTGAGGGTGAGGTCGCCGGGACCGATCTCGGCCCGGGCCGGGAGGGGCGCGAGGAGGAAGGCGGCGAGGCCGGCCGCGAGGACGCCCCGCCGGTTTCGAAACGCGGACCGATCGCTCACCATGGGTTGCTTCCCCCCGGCACCGCTGTGCCGGCCTCGACGCGGGCTGCCTGTTCCGCCTTCAGGCGCAGCTTGAGATAGCGTCCGGGATCGTCCGGCAGGGTCTGCAGCCAGAGGCGGTCGGGTCGGATCTCGTGGGCCTCGAAGCTCTTCGTCACCCGGCGCACCTCCCGCTCGGGGGCGGCCGCGACCATGGCCGAGCCCGCCCCGGTGCGGCCGCGCCCCGCCGCGTCGCTGGCCGAGCCGCGGGCCTCGCCCTTGCCGGAATCCACCGAGACCTGCTCGGCCTTGCCGCGCCGGGCGACCTTGCTGTTGCCCGGCGTCGACGAGGTGGTGCCCCCCTCCTTGTTGCCGGCCAGGCCCTCGCCGCTGGAGGTCGCCTGGGTGTCGTCGTTAGGGTCCTGGTTCGCGGTCTTGTTGTAGCGCGCGCCCACCGTGGCGGTGGCGTTGGCCACGCCGCCGCCCTTGCCGGGATCGCCGGCGCCCTCGTCCACGAGGCGGGCGATCAGCGAGCGGTTGGCCTGCGCGTCGGCGTCGCGGGGGTTGTACTGGAGGGCGGCGTCGTAGGCGTCCAGCGCCCCCTGCAGGTCGCCGGATTTCGCGAGCGCGTTGCCGAGGTTGTAGGCGTTGCGCCGGCCGCCGTTGCGGAAGAGGGCGGCGGCTTCCGTGTAGCGCCCGGCCTGGTAGAGGGCCGGGCCGCGCCAGGCCGGGTCGTCGAGCACCCAGGCGGCGGCCCCGGGCAGGCCGGCCCCCAGCAGGGCGCGGCCAAGGCTGGTGCGGGGCTGCGCCGTCGCCGTCAGGGCCAGGATGCCGGCGCCCGCGAGCCCCAGGGCGGCGAGGCGTGCCCAGCGGGTCCAGTCGCGGGGGAGGGCGGGCAGGCGGTCGGACAGGACACCGAGGGCCATCAGGCGCTCCTGCGGAACAGGACGAGGGCGGGCAGCAGGGCCAGCAGCACGAGCCAGCGCCCGAAATCGGCGAAGGCCAGGACGGTGTAGCCCCCGGCGGCGAGGTGCTGGGCGGTGCTGGCGCCCACCGCGTCGAGCACCGGGGCGGGGCTGTCGAGGAGGGCGAAGCGGCCCGCCCCCGCGTCGGTCAGGCGCTCGAGGGCGCCCCGGTCGGGCTTGGGCGAGCCCGCCGGCAGGCCGGGTCCGGCGGGCACGAAGAGCCCGTGCAGGTGCCAGCCTTTGGCACGGATCGCGGCGGCCTCGCGCAGGGCCGCGTCGCCGATGCCGTCGCCGTCGGTGACGAGGACGACGTCGCCCGCGATCACGCCGGCCTCCGCGAGGGTGCGGCGGGCCAGGGCGAGGCCGCGCTCGGGATGGGTGCCCCGGTCCGGCACGGTGTCGCCGTCCAGGGCGAACAGGGTGGAGGACAGGGCGTCCCGGTCGGTGGTGGGCGGGGCGGCGAGATAGGCGTCGCCCGCATAGACCACCACGGCGACGCTGCGGGTGCCGGCGGCCTCGGCCACCGCCTGCGCCACCTGGCGCACGTCCTTGAGGTGGCCGCCCTCCGCGATGGAGCGCGACAGGTCGCATACCACCACGGTCGCGTCGAGGTTGCGGAAGGTGGCGGCGTCTGGGCGCTCCACCGCCGGGCCGGTGAGGGCCAGGGCGACGAGCCCGGCCGCGAGCGCCGCGGCGAGGTTCGCCTGCCGGCGTCCGCCGAGCACCGCCCCGCGCCGGGCGAGCAGCGCCATCAGGCCGGGATCGACGGCCCGGGTCCAGTCGCCGAGGGGCGCCGAGCGCCAGGCGGCGCGCAGCGCCAGGGCGGCCACGACGGGAATCGCCACCAGCCACCAGGGCCGCAGGACCGCCAGGGTGTCGAGGAGACTCATGCGATCCGCCGCGACGCGAGGAGGGCGGCCGCCGCCAGGAAGGCGAGGGCGGCAGGCCAGGGCCAGAGGTCCTTGCGCAGGGGCACCGGCGGCGCCTTGGCGCGCCCGCCCTCGATCGCGTCGATGGCGTCCGCCATGGCGATGAGGTCGTCGGTGGTCTTCACGCGGAACATCCGGCCGCCGGTGAGATCCGCAATCTCGCGCAGGGTCTCGGTGTCGACGACGTCCTGCTCGCCGTCGGCGTTGGAGAGGTCGCGGGGCCCGAGCGCGATGGTGTGGACCCGGACGCCGAGCTCCTTGGCGAGGCCGGCCACGTCCCGGGGCGTGGTCTGGCCGGCATTGTTGGCGCCGTCCGTCATCAGGATCACCACCTTGGCGGTGGCCACCGGCGCGCCCTCGGCCTCCGGTCCCGCCGGGGTCAGGCGCTTGAGGGCGAGGCCCAGGCCGTCGCCGATGCCGGTGGAGCGCCCGACGAGGCCGATGGTCGCCTCGTCGAGGGCGCGGGCGACGGTGGCGGTGTCGAAGCTCGGGCTCGCGGCGACGTAGGATTCGTTGGCGAAGATGACGAGACCGATGCGGTCGCCGGCCCGGCGGCGGATGAAGTCGGTGCCGACGCGCTTGACCGCGGCGAGCCGGGTCACGGTCTGCCCGTCCAGGGCGAAGTCGCGCCGCTCCATCGAACCCGAGAGGTCCATCACCAGCATGATCTCGCGGCCCGAGGCCGGCAGGGCGGTGGCCGGCAGGACGAGGCGCGGTCCGGCGAGGGCGACCACCAGGGCCGCCCACAGGGTCCAGACCAGGAGGGTGCGGCCGCGGCCGCGGGCCGCCACGCTGTCGCCCCGGGCGGCCTCGGCCACCAGGGAGGGGGGGACCCGCAGGGCGCCGCTCGCCCCGACCCGCTCGGGCGGCATCAGCCGGGCCGCCAGGAGCGGCAGGGGCAGGAGCAGCAGGGCATAGGGGCTCGCGAGGTCGAAGGCCGAGGCGAGGGCGGTGAGCCAGTGCGGCCAAAACTCCGTCAGCATGGCTCAGGCCCCGATCCGGGCGAAGAGCCGCGCCAGCTCGGCATCCACCGGGCCGGGCTCGGACGCGCCGCGCCGGTAGAGCCCCTCGGCGAAGATCCGGCCCGCGCCGGCGCTGAAGAAGGTCGTGGCGAAGAGCCGGTCGAGGGCGGCGGCCCAGGCGTCGCCCTGCGCGTCGGCCGCGGCGTCGCCCTGGAGGGTGCGGGCGAGGCGGCGCAGGAGCTGCGCCTGCGCCACCCGGCGGCGCTCCGGCGGCAGGGCGTTGGCGGCGGCGAGGTCGGCCAGGGCCGCGCGCCGGACCGAACCGCGCCGGCGCGCCCGCAACAGGCGCAACAGGCCGAGGACGAGGGCCGCCGTGAAGCCCAGGGCGATGGCGAGCATCACCGCCCCCTGCGCCCCGCCGGTCTCGGCGGGCAGGTGCAGGCCGCGCAGCTGGTCGAGGCCGGGCGGAGCGTCGGGCGTCACCGGGCCCCTCCCTGTCGGCTTGGTACCCGAGAGCTTGGCGCCCTACAGCATCGCATCGAGGCGCTCCATCAGCGGCGCGTAGGCCTCCGGGCCGGCCTCGACGTCGAGGCGCAGGCCCTCGATGCCGCGCTGGGCGTAGGCGACGAGGCGGGCATCGGTGCCCGGGGAGGCCCGGTCGGTCCGGCTCGCCTGCACGGTGCCGCGCCGGCCGTCCGGCGTGGCGAAGGGGTAGAAGCCCGGCGGCCGGGCCCGCTCGAAAGCGTCGCTCACGAGGACGAGGCGGATCGACAGGCGCTCGGCCATGATCGTCAGCAGGGGATCGAAATCCGGGCCCGGCGCGTCGAGGGCGCTGCCGATGACGAGGTGACCGCCCGAGGGCAGCAGGCTCTGGGCCAGGGTCAGGGCCGGCGCGAGGGGCGGATCCGCGGCGGATCCGTCGGCCAGGGCCCGGGCATGGGCCAGCGCCAGGGCGCCGGTGAGGGCGGTCATCGCCCGCTCGCCGCCGGCCGGGCGCACCACCACGGGCTCGCCGGCCCCCGCCGCCACGAGGCCGATGCGGCCGCCGTCGCCGACGATGCGCCAGCCGAGCAGGACCAGGGCCTCGGCCGCCGCCACCGAGCGCAGGGCGCGGCGGGTGCCGAAGAGCATGGAGGGCCGGACGTCGACGAGGAGCACCACGGCACGGTCGCGCTCGTCGTGATGGGTGCGCACGTGCAGGATGCCGGTGCGGGCGGTGGCGTTGCGGTCGATGTGCCGGCGGTCGTCGCCCTCGGACCAGAGGCGCACGTCGTCCGGCTCGGAGCCGCGCCCGCGCCGACGGGTCACGATCCCGCCGGGCAGGCCCGCCAGCGTCCGGGTGGCCGGCCCGGAGCCGCGCCGGGCGAGGTGGCGCAGGCCCATCAGCGCCTCGCCCGAGAGGTGGATGCCCGGCGCCATCAGCGGGTCGGTGGCCGGCAGGGCGGCTGCGGCTTGGGCCGGGCTCGGCACGGTCATGGTCGCGCTCAGAGGGCCCGCACCCGCTGGACGAGGCCGCGGATGATGCCCCGGGCCGTCTGACCCTCGGCGGCGGCGCGCCAGGTCAGGCCGATGCGGTGGGCGAGGGCGTCGGCGGCGAGGTCCGCCACGTCCTCCGGGATGACGTGGTCGCGGCCGTGCAGATAGGCCCGCGCCTTGCCGGCGAGCATCAGCGCCAGGGTGCCGCGCGGGGAGGCCGGGTGCTCGATGGCGGCGCGCAGGTCGGGGGCCGCCGCGTCGGTGCGGGTGCCGGCGACCAGCCGCACGAGGTAGTCCTTGAGGGCCGGGGAGACGTAGACGTTGAGGGCGGCTTCCCGGGCGGCCCGGATCTCCGCCACGGAGAGCCGCACCGGCATCGCCTCGGCGTGGTGGTTCAATTCGCCCTCGACGAGGTCGAGGATGCGGCGCTCGGCGGCCTCGTCCGGCATCTCCACCAGGACGTGGAGGAGGAAGCGGTCGAGCTGCGCCTCGGGCAGCGGGAAGGTGCCCGCGTGCTCGATCGGGTTCTGGGTCGCCACCACCATGAACGGGTCGGGCAGCGCATGGGTGTGGCCCGAGACCGTGATCTGACCCTCGGCCATGGCCTCGAGCAGGGCCGACTGCACCTTCGGCGGCGCGCGGTTCACCTCGTCGACGAGGACGAGGGAGTGGAACAGGGGGCCGGGCAGGAACTCGAAGTCGCCGGCATCCTGGCGCCACACGGTGGTGCCGGTCAGGTCGGCGGGCATCAGGTCGGGGGTGCACTGGATGCGGGCGAAGCTGCCGTCGAGCCCGTCCGACAGGCGCTTGACCGCGCGGGTCTTGGCGAGGCCGGGGGCGCCCTCGATGAGGAGGTGGCCGCCGGTGAGGAGGCCGATGAGGAGGCGCTCGACCATCGCGTCGGCGCCGATGAGCCCGTGCAGGAGGCCCTCGCGGAGCGCGAGGATGCGGCCGCGCAGGGCGGCGTCCGCGGGCGGAGCGCCGGTCGCCGGCCGTTCGGCGAGGGCCGCGCCGCTCATGCGGAGGGGCTCGCGCCGGCCGGCCGGAGCGCCCGGATCGTCGATGGGGCAAGTCTCTGCAGGGCAAGTCTCTGCAGGGCAAGCCTCTGCAAGGCAGGACTCTGCGGAACAGGACTCTGCGGAGCAGGAACGGTGGGCCGGTCCATGCGCGTCTCCTCGGTGATCTTTTTTGGGTCGGATTCTTGCGCGATCCGCCTCCTTCGGGTGTGCCCGCTGCGCGGGGCGGGCGTCAATCCCGCCCCGGCATCCGCGAGGCCGCAGGGCACGGGCCGGGTCACCCGGTCCGGACACAACTCTGCGGGCGCGGCCTCGTTTTCGCGTGCCGCCTCGTCTTCGACCACGGCCTCGGCGGGAGACGTGGTCCGGTCCGGCTCAGAGCTTCTTCGACATCGGGGCCGCGCCGTGTCCGGCCATGCCCGCGCAGCAGCAGGCGGCCTTCTTGGTCCGGGACGGCTTCATGGCGCCCGCCCGCATGTCCATCTTGCCTTGGCCGCACATCATGCCGGCGCCGCCTCCGCAGCACCCGGCGGCCTGGGCGGGAACGAGGCTGGCCAGGGCGAGGCCGGCGGCCAGGGCGAGGGCGGTCACACACGTGTGCATCGGGAAAATCCTGCTGAGGAGGGCGGATGGGGCGGATCTAGTCGGAAAATCGCCCGCTTCCAGCCGAAGCGACGCTGTCCGCGATTGCGAACCGGCGCCCGGCCCCGTGCGTTCCCCCGGCCCCTGCCGGAGGCGCCGCCCGTGACCACCGATCTCTTCCCCCGCTTCGCCGCCCCTTGGATCGACATCCCGGCCGGCCGCTTCTTCGCCCGCATCGGCGGGCCGGAGGACGGGAGGCCGGTGCTGCTCCTCCACGGCTTCCCGCAGAGCCACGCCTGCTGGCACCGGATCGCGCCGGCCCTCGCCGAGCGCCATCGGGTGATCTGCCTCGACCTCAAGGGCTACGGCTGGTCCGCCGCGCCGGAGGGCGACCCGCGCCACGAGGCCTACGCCAAGCGGACCCTCGCGGCCGAGGTGGTGGCGGTGATGGAATCCCTGGGCCACGTCCACTTCGCCCTGGTCGGTCACGACCGGGGTGCGCGCATCGGCTACCGCCTCGCCCTCGACGAGCCCGGGCGGATCGCCCGGCTGGCCCTCCTCGACATCCTGCCGACCCTGGTCCAGTGGGAGCGGATCGAGGCCAACCCGCGCAAGCCCTCGCACTGGCACTTCCTGGCGGAGGCCGCCCCGGGGCCGGAGCAGGCCATCGGTCGCGACCCGGACGCCTATTTCGAGGGGCTGCTGCGCGACTGGAGCGGGGACAAGTCCCTCAAGGCCTTCGCCCCCGCCGCTCTGCATCTCTACCGGCAGGCCTGGGGCGTGCCCGAGCGCATCCACGCCTTCTGCGAGGATTACCGGGCGGGGGCCACCCGCGACCGGGACGCCGATCTCGCGGACCTCGCCGCCGGGCGTCGGCTGGCCTGCCCGACCCTGATCCTCACCGGCGACAGCTATCTCGACCGTGAGCCCGAGACGCCGCTCGCCGCCTGGCAGCGCACCTTCGCGCCGGGCGCCGTCGCCGCCGAGGTCACGTCCGGCCATTTCCTGGCCGAAGAGAACCCCGCCGCGACCCTGGCGGCCCTGCAATCCTTTCTGGGGTGAGCGGGCGAGGCGGCCGGCAGAGCGTCAGATCCGCCCGCACCGGAGCTTCACACGTGTGATCCTCGCGCGCGTTCGGACGGTATTTCCGTCGCTGTCGAAGACCGAGGGCAGGGTTTCGAGCATTTGGTTCGCCGCGACGCTCCGGCAGGCCTCAGAGCGAGATGGATAAGGGATCATCGCCCCGGATCGGAAAACTTCGGAATACAACCAGGTTGCCGCAAGACTTCCATCAGTTGCAGAAAAATTCGCATACGTTAATCATTGTTTCAGCGCCGTATCACAGAAACGTGAGCACGACGCCGCGTCCCTGAGAGACCGATCAAGGTCCTGCGCCGGCGCCGGTCGCGGGGGCCTCATGCGCATGTTCAACAACCTCAAGCTTCTGGGAAAGCTCGCCGTCCCGAGCCTGATCCTCATCCTCGTGGCGGTCGGACTGGTGGTCCTGGCGCGGGCCAACCTCGACACCCTCGGGCGGAACACGACCCAGATCGTCGATGTCCGCGCCGCCCGGCTTTCCCTGGCCCAGCAACTGGCCCTGGCCGTGGACGAGGCGGTGATCGCCGAGAAGAACACCATCATCGAGACCGACGCCGCGCTGATGCAGCAGGACTTCGCCCATTACCAGGCGAGCCGGAAAGCCGCCCTCGAGGCCAGCGACCGCCTGCTCGCCCTGGCCGACACGCCGGAGCGCCGCGCCATCCTGCAGGGCGTCCGCGGCGAGCTGGAGGCGTTCTTCGCCACCGCCGACCGCTCCATCGCCCTCGGCCTGCGCAACGAGAACGCGGCGGCCGCCCAGATCTCGAAGCAGGAGGTCCGCCCGGCCCGGCTCACGATCGCCCGGAGCGTGGCGGCCCGCGTCGCCGCGAACCTGCGCGACCTCGAGATCGCCAAGCAGGCGGCGGCCGAAACGGCCGAGAGCGCCACGCGCACCCTCATCGTCACCGCCACCCTGGGCCTCGGCGTCGCGGTCGGCCTGCTCGCGCTGATCACCCTCTACGGCGTCACCCGCCCGCTCGCCGCCATGACGGCGGCGATGGGCCGGCTCGCGGCCGGCGACCTCGCCGTGACGGTCTCGGGCACCGAGCGGCGGGACGAGGTCGGTCTCCTGGCCCGCGCGCTCCAGGTCTTCAAGGACAACGCCCTGGAGGCCCGGCGCCTCGCCGAGGCGCAGGCGGCCGAGGACGCCGCCAAGATGCGCCGGGCCCAGCGTCTCGACGCCCTGACCCAGGCTTTCGAGGGCAACGTCTCGATCCTGACCCAGGGGCTGGCGGGCGCCGCCACCGAGATGGAGGCTACGGCCCAGTCGATGAGCAGCGTCGCCGCCCAGACCAACCAGCAGACCGTGATCGTCGCGGGGGCGGCCGAGGAGACCTCCGCCAACGTCCAGACGGTGGCCGCGGCCAGCGAGGAGATGTCGGCCTCGGTGCAGGAGATCGTGAGCCAGGTCAGCCTGTCGGCCCGCATCGCCGACCGGGCGGTGGAGAACGCCCAGCGCACCGACGCCACCGTGCGCCGCCTCGCCGGCACCACCGAGCGCATCGGCGCCTTCGTCGAGGTGATCTCCAGCATCGCCGCGCAGACCAATCTCCTGGCGCTCAACGCCACCATCGAGGCGGCGCGGGCCGGCGAGGCCGGCCGCGGCTTCGCCGTCGTCGCCTCCGAGGTGAAGGAACTGGCCGGGCAGACCGCCAAGGCCACGGGCGAGATCGGCGAGCGCATCACCGAGATCCGCACCGCGACCCAGGAGGCCATCACCGACATCGAGACCATCGGCCGGATCATCGGCGAGATGTCGAGCACCGCCGCCTCGATCGCCGCCGCCATGGAGGAGCAGGGGGCCGCGACCCAGGAGATCACCCGCAACGTGCAGGAGGCGGCGCGCGGCACCGAGGAGGTGACCACCAACATCGCCGGCGTGCGCGACGGCGCCGGCCAGACGGGGGCGGCCGCCTCGCAGGTGCTCAGCGCCGCCCAGGAGCTCGCCCGGCACTCCGAGACTCTGACCCGCGCGGTCGGCGGATTCCTCGCCGACGTGAAGGCGGCCTGAGGGGCCCGCGGGGGCGCGCCCATCTCCAGGCGATCTCCAGGGTTGACGCCCCTGGCGGTTGGCGGGAAGGAGAACGCAACCCTTCAGACGGATGCGCGGCCCCTCCCGGAGGCGGGACGGGGCCGCGGCCGCCGCCCGCACGAGAGCGAACCCGCGCATGACGACCTCCTTCCTGCCGATCGACCGCGCCGTGATCGCCCGCGAGGCGGCCAAGATGCTCCTCGAGATCAAGGCGGTGCACTTCTACCAGGAGACGCCCTTCACCTTCACCTCGGGCTGGGCGAGCCCGGTCTACATCGACTGCCGCAAGATCATCTCGTACCCGCGCCTGCGCTCGACCCTGAACGACTTCGCCGCCGCCACCATCGTGCGCGACATCGGCTACGAGTCGATCACCCACGTGGCCGGCGGCGAGACGGCCGGCATCCCCTTCGCGGCCTGGATCTCCGACCGGCTGATGCTGCCGATGCAGTACGTGCGCAAGAAGCCCAAGGGCTTCGGCCGCAACGCCCAGATCGAGGGCGAGGTGGTGGAGGGCGCCCGGACCCTGCTGGTGGAGGATCTCGCCACCGACGGGCGCAGCAAGGCGCTGTTCTGCAAGGCCCTGCGCGATGCCGGCGCCCAGGTCGACCACTGCTTCGTGATGTTCTTCTACGACATCTTCCCCAACAGCCGCGAACTCATGGCCGACCTCGGCGTCCAGCTGCACTACCTCACCACCTGGTGGGACGTGCTGGCGGTGGCCAAGGAGAGCGGCCACTTCGACCCGAAGATCCTCGCCGAGGTCGAGAGCTTCCTGCACGAGCCCGCCAAGTGGTCGGCGGCGCATGGCGGCATCTCCGACTACCCGCAGGCCTGATCCCGGTCGCGCCGTCATGGTCCCGTCACGGGACCGCGTCAGGGCAGGACGATGATCCCCTTCCTGTCCGGGCCGATGCCCGAAGCCGTCAATTCGGCGATCAGCCTCCTCGTCGCCTTCGGGCTCGGCACCCTGATCGGGGCCGAGCGCCAGTACCGGCAGCGCACGGCCGGCCTGCGGACCAACGTCCTGGTGGCGGTGGGGGCGGCCGCCTTCGTCGACCTCGGCATGCGCCTCGAAGGGGCGCCCGGCGGCACCCGCACGGTGGCCTACGTGATCTCGGGCGTCGGCTTCCTCGGCGCCGGCGTGATCATGAAGGAGGGCATGAACGTCCGCGGCCTCAACACCGCCGCGACCCTCTGGTGCTCGGCCGCCGTGGGCGCTTTCGCGGGCGCCGACTTTCCCCTGGAGGCGGCCTTCGTCACCGCCGCGGTGCTCGCCGGCAACACCCTGCTGCGGCCCCTCGTCAACGCCATCAACCGCGCGCCCATCGACGAGAGCCAGACCGAGGCGACCTACGAGGTGCAGGTGACGGTGCAGGCGGACGGCGCCGGCCCGGCCCGCGACCTCCTGGTCGAGCGCCTGGAGGCGGCGCAGTACCCCGTCGGCGGGATCGAGGTGGTGGAGCGGGGCGAGGACACCGTCGAGGTGGTGGCGACCCTGGTGGCGACGGCGGTGGCCGGCGCCGAGCTCGACGCCGTGGTGGCGGGCCTCGCGCGGATGCCCGGGATCGAGCACGCGACCTGGTCGGTGCAGACGGCGGATTGAGGCCCGCGCGGGTGCGCCCGCGCACCTCGGCGCCCGCGGCCCGGATTGCCGGACCGACGCCTTCGTCCAACCTCCCCGGACAGGGGAAGGCGGCGCCGCCCCCGGGCGCCAAGCCCTTCACGAACCCCTTCCGCGAACCAGGGACACGGATCACCATGGCATCCCAGAAGAACGCGCTCATCGTCGGGGCCTCGCGCGGCCTCGGGCTCGGCCTCGTCGAGACCTTCCTCCAACGCGGGTGGCGGGTGACCGCGACGCAGCGCTCGGCCTCCCCGGGCCTCGCCGCGCTGGCCTCCGAGGCCCTCACGGTCGAGACGGCCGACATCGACGACGATCGCGCGGTGTCCACCCTGCACGACCGCCTGGCGGGCCAGAGCTTCGACCTGATCTTCGTGGTGGCGGGCGTGGCGACTCAGGCCCACGAGCCGCTGCACCTGGTGCCACGCGACGTCGCCGCCCAGGTCTACCTGACCAATGCGATCAGCCCGGTGCGTTTCGCCGAGGCCTTCCTCGACCGGCTGGCGCCGAAGGGCCTCGTCGCCTTCATGAGCTCGATCCTCGGCAGCGTCGGTCTCAACGAATCCGGCGGCTGGGAGAACTACCGGGCGAGCAAGGCCGCCCTCAACACCCTGGTGCGCAGCTTCGAGATCCGCCACCGGGAGGCCGGCTTCGGCGTGCTGCTGCTGCATCCGGGCTGGGTCCGCACCGAGATGGGCGGGGCCGATGCCGACATCGACGTCGCCACCAGCGTCACCGGCATGGCCGACGTGATCGCGGCCCGGCTCGGACAGAGCGGCACGGCCTATCTCGACTACACCGGCAAGACTTTGGACTGGTAGGGTCCCCTGGATTGGTCGAGCGGCGAAAGACCCGGGGGTCGGCGGAAAGCCGGCCCTCCGGTCAGGGGCGCCCGATCGGCGGTCGCCCGCGCCGCTCGACCACCACCGGCGGCCGGGTCCGGCGCTCGACGATGACGGTGCGCGGTGCCCGGCTCGGGCTGGCGGCGGTGAAGATGCGCTCCGGCATCCGCTCGGAGATCCGATCGGGCTTGGCCTCGGACCGGACCTTGGCGGCGGCGACCACGTGCTCGCGCACCGCCTCCGGCGGCAGGCCGATGAGGCCGGCGGCGATCTCCACCTGCTGCTCGATGTCGTCGGCGAGGTCCTGGGCCGCGGCGACGGCCTCCGGGATTGTCGGCGGCTCGCGCCGCACGCGGATCGGCGGGAGATCCTGGAAGGACTTCGAGGGCTTCTTCACGGCGCGACTCGCTTGGGGCATCACCGGACCATACGCGCGATCTTAGCGTTTGTGCAGTGCACACATGCGGGGCGAGCCGCGCGTCCGATGCATCGCGGGGGCGTGATGGATTTTCGATCAGCGCCTTCGGCGAGCCGTTGAAGGGATCTACCTGGACGAGAAGCGCCCTGCCGGCCGAATGGGCAGGGCCAAGCGTCGAAATGCCGCGTGCCCTCGGGACACGTCCGGGCTGTTGCGATGCGGTCGGCGAGCGTCGATAGTCGGGGCCATGAGGGTGGGGGCTATGGCGGATTCTCTGTTCGATCTCTCCGACGCGCGTCTCGTTCCGGCCCGGCCCGAGATCGCCGATGTGCGCCTGCGCGGCCATGTGGCGGCCGAACGCTACGTCGTGGGCGAGGCCCGCGCGGTGGTCGTACCCTCGGCCCCCTTGCGCCGGACGCCCCGCTTCGATGCCGGTCTCGAGACCGAGGCGGTGATGGGGGACGCGGTGACCGCCTACGGCGCCGAGGAGGGCTTCGTCTTCGTCCAGTTCGCCCATGACGGCTATGTCGGCTACCTCCCCGAGGCGGCCCTCGGCCCCGCGCAGGCGCCGACGCACCGCATCACCGCCCTGCGCAGCTTCCTCTATCCGGGCCCCGACCTGAAGCAGCCCGCCAGCGGCTGGCTGACCCTGGGCGCCCGCCTCCGACCGACGGAGACCCGGGGCGACTATCTCCGGATCGCGAGTGGCTACGTCTTTGCCGGCCACTGCGCGCGCCTCGACGCCGTCGAACCCGATTACGCCGCCACCGCCGAACGCCTCGTCGGCACGCCCTATCTCTGGGGTGGGCGCACCAGTCTCGGCCTCGACTGCTCGGGCCTCGTCCAGCTCTGCCTCGCGCAGGCCGGGATCCTGGCGCCGCGGGACGCCGACCAGCAGGAGCGCGGGCTCGGCGAGGCCCTGCCCCCGGACTTCGAGGGTCTGCGGCGCGGCGATCTCGTGTTCTGGCGCGGCCATGTCGGGCTGATGCTCGACGCCGCCCGCCTCATCCACGCCAACGGCCACCACATGGCGGTGGCGGTGGAGCCCCTCGCCGAGGCCGTCGCCCGCATCCGGGAGAAGAGCTACGGCCCAGTGACGTCGCTCCGGCGTCTTACGCCTTCAGCCGCATCTTGATCCGGTAGACCAGACCGTCGCGGACGTCGCGGTAGGCGTCGAGGCGCTGCTCGCGGGTGCCGTCCTGGATGTGGGTCGGGTCGGGGGTCGGCCAGTACTCGACCTCGACCGCGTTGGTGCGGGTCAGCTCCAGGGCGGCGTGGTGGGCTTCGGGCGCCAGGGTGACGATGAGGTCGAAGTTCAGGCCCTCCCACTCCTCGAGCTGGGCCAGGGTGCGCGGCTTGTGGCGCGTCGCGTCGATGCCGATCTCGTCGAGGGCCGCCACCATGAACGGGTCGGCGGGCTCGCCGGAGCGGACGCCGGCCGACTGCACGTAGATCGACTTGCCGAAGTAGTGGCGCGCGATGGCCTCCGCCGCGAGCGAGCGCACGGCGTTGAAGTTGCACATGAACAGGGCCGACTGCACGCGCGTCTTCTTCGGGCCGGTCGCGTCCGCCATCCGGTCTTCTTCTCAGCCTCGCGCTTCGAGTGGGGTCGCGGCTCAGGCCTTCCAGTGCAAGGCGAAGACCAGAGTGAAGAGGCGGCGCGCGGTGTCGTGGTCGAGGTCGACCTTGCCCTCGAGGCGCTGGCGCAGCAGGTCGGACGCCTCGTTGTGCAGGCCGCGCCGGCCCATGTCGATCGCCTCGATCTGGGTCGGCGAGGCGGTGCGGATGGCGTTGTAGTAGCTCTCGCAGATCATCTCGTAGTCGCGGATCACCCGGCGGAACGGGGTCAGCGACAGGAGGTGGGTCATCACCGGGTCGCCGTCCGCGCGCTTGATGACGAGGGCGAGCTTGCTTTCCACGAGCCCGAGCGTGAGGGCGTAGGGCCCCTCGCGGCCGGGGACCGTGAAGCTGTTGTCCTCCAGGATGTCGAAGATCGCGATGGCGCGCTCGTGCTCCTGGTCCGGGTTGCCCCGCCCGATCGACTCCTCGTCGAGGGTCACCACCGCGAGGCGATGCGGCGACTTCGCCTCCCCCGCCTTCGCCTCCGCCGCCTTCACGTCCGCCGCCTTGGCGTCCGCCACCTCGGCGTCCCGGGATTTCGCTTCGCTCGAATTGGCCGCGCCGGACATCAGGCCCTCACAGGTTCAGGCGGATCGCCACCGAGCGGGCGTGGCCTTCCAGGCCCTCCGACCGTCCGAGGGCGATGGCCGCGGGGCCCAGCGCCCGGAGGGCCGCCGGGTCGCAGCGCAGGATCGTGGTGCGCTTCATGAAATCGAGCACGCCGAGCCCGGAGGAGAACCGCGCCGAGCGGGCGGTGGGCAGGACGTGGTTGGGGCCGCCGACATAGTCGCCGATGGCCTCCGGCGTGTGCGAGCCGAGGAAGATCGCGCCGGCGTTGCGGACCTTGGCGGCGAGCCCCTCGGCGTCCCGCGTCTCGATCTCCAGGTGCTCGGGGGCGAGGCGATCCACCAGCGGCACCGCCTCGTCGAAGTCCCGCACCACCACGATGGCGCCGTAGTCGCGCCAGCTCGCCCGGGCGATGTCGGCCCGCGGCAGGGTGCCGAGCGCCCGTTCCACCGCCTCGGCCACGTCGCCGGCCAGCGCTTCGGAATCCGTGATCAGGATGGATTGGGCCGCCGTGTCGTGCTCGGCCTGGGCCAGGAGGTCCGCCGCCACCCAGTCGGGATTGGCATGGGCGTCGGCCAGGATCAGCACCTCGGAGGGGCCGGCGATCATGTCGATGCCGACCTGCCCGAACACCCGGCGCTTGGCCGCGGCCACCCAGGCGTTGCCGGGCCCGACGATCTTGGCCACCGGTGCGATCGTCTCGGTGCCGTAGGCCAGCGCCGCCACCGCCTGAGCGCCGCCCACCCGGTAGACCTCGTCGACGCCGGCGAGCTGCGCGGCGGCGAGCACCAGCGGGTTCATCGTGCCCTCCGGCATCGGCACCACCATGACGACGCGCGGCACCCCGGCGACGCGGGCCGGAATGGCGTTCATGAGCACCGAGGAGGGATAGCTCGCGGTGCCGCCGGGTACGTAGAGGCCGACGGATTCCAGCGCCGTCCAGCGCCAG
The DNA here is from genome assembly GCF_059816145.1 of Methylobacterium sp. 001424705. NCBI lineage: Bacteria > Pseudomonadati > Pseudomonadota > Alphaproteobacteria > Hyphomicrobiales > Methylobacteriaceae > Methylobacterium > Methylobacterium sp. 001424705. The sequence goes on from NZ_JCBANU010000008.1 coordinate 75,874, forward strand.
CCGGCGGTGACTCCCAGGCTGTCGGTGGCGCTGTGGTCGGCGGGCACCTGGGCGGCGTGGAACGCCTCGATCCGGGCGGCGGCGAAGCGCAGGGCCTCCAGGGCGTCGGGCGGGCAGGCCGCGACGGCGGCCTCGATCTCGGCCGGGGTGACGCGCAGCGACGCGACGGTGAAATCCTCGCCGAGCCGGTCGAAGCGGCGGGTGTAGTCGACCAGCGCCGCGTCGCCGCCCGCGACCACGCCCGCGATGATGCCGCGCACGGTCTCGTCGACATCCTCGGAGATCTCACGCTTGACGCTGAGCAGGCGCGCGAAGGCTTCGGCGAAATCTTCGTCGCGGGAATCGAGGCGGACCATCAGGTGTTTCCTTCTCGGGCGTCGCCCGCGATGGCGGCGCGCCCGGCGACCACGGCCTCGTGGTCGGGGCGCCCCTCGACCTCCCAGACCGGGCCGAGATCCTTCAACTGGACCTCGATGCATTCGAGTTCGAGCTGGATCGCCGCGCCGCCGGCGAAGACCAGGGTGGCGATGCCGGACGGCGCCTCGGTCGGCGCGAAGGTGACGGCGAGGAGTTCGAGGGGCGTCTCGGCATCCGCGCCGGGCGTGATGCCGCGCGTGCGCACCTTCAGCACCCGTTCGAAATGGATGCCCGTCAGGCGCCGGCGCGGCGGCGCACCGTCCTCCGCCGACCAGTCGAAGCGGCGCGCCACCAGGACGAACCGATGCTGCGCGCCCAGATAGGCGAGGTCGCTCCCCTTCAGGATCGCGTCCTGCAGGTGGGCGGAGATGACGCCCAGATCTTCGGCGTCGAGGGCGGCGAGCTTGAGAAGCTCCATGATCGGATGTCGCGCTCTTGTCGGCGGGCCGGCCCGGTGCGGGCTCGGCCGTTCGCGGTATGGGAGCCGTAGGTAGCGAGGGGACCCGCCCACGGCAACAGGCGGGGGCGAACTCCGCCATTGTCCCGCTTGCCGGACCTGCTAGGGACGCGTCGCTGCGCCGGCTCCGTGTCGGCACCGGCGAACGGAGTTCGCACCGTGTCTCTTCCTCCTCTCACCGAAGCCGCCGGCTCCCCGGGCCAAGCCGAGTCCCCGGGCCAAGCCGAGTCCCCGGGCCAAGCCGAGACCTCGGCCAGATCCACCGGTCCCGCCCTGGCCGCGCCCGGCGCGGTCGTTGCCATCCCGGTGCGCAACGAGGCCGAGCGCATCGCGGCCTGCCTGCGCGCGATCGACGCCCAGACGGGGATCCCGCCGGGGAGTCTCGGCGTCGTGCTGTTTCTCAACAACTGCACCGACGCCACCGAGGCGATCGTGGCCGATCTCGCGCCGCGGATGTCGGTGCCGGTCCGGGTCACCCACGTCACGTATGCCGGCGCCCATGCGGGCTGGGCCCGGCGCGAGGCGATGAACCGGGCGGCCGACTGGCTCGGCGGGGACGGCATGATCCTCTCGACCGACGCCGACAGCCGGGTTCCGTCGGACTGGGTCGCACGCAACCGGGCCGCCCTCGACCGGGGCGCCGACGCGGTGGCCGGCCGCATCGCGCTCGATTCGGACGAGCGCGCCCTGCTGCCGCCCTCCCTGCACTGGCGCGGCGAGCGGGAGGATCTCTACAGCGATCTCCTCACCGAGGCGGAGGCGCGCATCGACCCCGATCCGCACGATCCCTGGCCCTGCCACCGCACCACCATCGGCGCCACCCTGAGCGTCAGCCTCGCGGCCTACCGGGCGGTGGGGGGCATGCCGGCGATCGCGCTCGGCGAAGACGGCGCGTTCGTGGCGCTGCTGCTCGCGCAGGGGCTGCATGTCCGGCACGACCCGGCCATCCTGGTCACGGTCTCGGGGCGCCTCGTGGGCCGGGCGCCGGGCGGCGTCGCCGACACCATCCGGGCGCGCTGCGAGAAGCCCGACAGCCTGTGCGACGCCCGCCTCGAACCGGTGCCGCGGGCGCTCTTCCGCTACGCCTGGCGGCGGCGCCTGCGCCGCCTGCACGCGGCGGGCCGGCTCGGCACCGAGCGTGGCTGGGCCCGGGCCCTGCGGATCACCGAGGCGGATGCCGTCCGCGTCGCGGCCCATCCCCTGGCGGGCCACGCGGTGGCCGAGGCCGAGCGCGCCAGTCCGCGCCTCGTCCACCGGCCGCTCGGGCCTCGGCAGCTGCCTGGCCAGATCCGGCTGGCCCGGGCGGTGCTCCCGGCGGTGCGCCTGGTCACCCGGTTCCTGGGCTGAGATGCGCCTCCCCGATCGCCGCATGCCCTCAGGGAGCGTTCAGCCCGGGGTCGCTAGATCGAGCGCCACTTCCGAGGGGATGCAGCCATGACACGCAAGGCCATGACGTCAAAGACCATCAGGACCGCGATTCTCGCCCTCGCCACCGCGGCGACGCTCGGCACCGGCCTCGGTGCTTTCGAAGCGCGGGCGCAGTATTACGGCGACGACGATCGTCCCCATCGCTTCGAGCGCCGCTACGACGAGGATCGCTACGAGCGCCGGCGCTACGACGAGGACCGGTACGACCGGCGCCCCCATGGCTACGGCGGCGGATTCGGACGCCTCTGCCTGACCCAGCGTGGCAACTGCATCACCCGCCCACAACCCTACGGCTCGCGCTGCGGCTGCGACATTCCCGGTTTCGGTCGCAAGCACGGCGAGATCGGCGGCTGATCCGACCCGCCCGCCGCCCGGAGCGGGCGGCGGGCGGGTCCCGTCAACTGCGGACGCGGGTGATCTCGGCGCCGCAGCGGGCGAGCTTGGCCTCCAGGGCCTCGAAGCCGCGGTCGAGGTGGTAGACCCGGTTGATGCTGGTCTCGCCCTCGGCCGCCAGGCCCGCGATGACGAGGGAGACGGAGGCGCGGAGGTCCGTGGCCATCACGGGCGCGCCCTTCAGGCGCTCGACGCCCTCGACGATGGCGAGGTCGCCCTCGAGCCGGATCCGGGCGCCGAGGCGGGCCAACTCCTGCACATGCATGAAGCGGTTCTCGAAGATCGTCTCGCGAATGTTGGACTGGCCCTTGGCCAGCGTCATCAGCGCCATGAACTGCGCCTGCAGGTCGGTGGGGAAGCCGGGGAACGGGTCGGTGGTGATGTCGACCGCGGCGATGCCCCCACCGTTGCGGCGGATGCGGATGGTATCGGTGCCCGTGGTGATCTCGGCGCCCGTGGTCGCCAGCACGTCGAGGGCCGCGTGCAGCAGGTCGGCGCGGGTGTTCTCCAGGGTCACGTCGCCGCCGGTCATGGCCACCGCCATGGCGTAGGTGCCGGTCTCGATGCGGTCGGGCAGCACGTCGTGGCGGGCGCCATGCAGGCGCGAGACGCCCTCGACGGTGATGCGCGGCGTACCGGCCCCCTCGATGCGGGCGCCCATCTTGGTGAGGCAGGCGGCGAGATCGACGACCTCGGGCTCGCGGGCGGCGTTCTCGATCAGGGTCGAGCCGTTGGCCAGGGCCGCCCCCATCAGCGCCACGTGGGTGCCCCCCACCGTCACCTTGGGGAAGTGGATCTCGCCCCCGCGCAGGCCGTTCTTGGCCTTCGCGACGACGTAGCCGCCATCGACCTCGACGGTGGCGCCAAGGCGCTCCAGCGCCATCAGCAGCAGGTCGACCGGGCGCGTCCCGATGGCGCAGCCGCCGGGCATCGAGACCCGGGCCTCGCCGAAGCGGGCGAGCAGCGGCGCGATCACCCAGAAGCTCGCCCGCATGGTCGAGACCAGCTCGTAGGGCGCCGTGGTGTCGATGACGTTGGAGGCGGTGAGGCGGATGGTCTGGCCGGTCTCGGTGGTCTGGCCCGGGCGCTTGCCCACCACCATGTGGTCGACGCCGTGATTGCCGAGGATGCGCAGCAGCGCGTTGATGTCGGCGAGCCGCGGCACGTTGCCGAGTTCCAGGGTCTCGCCGGTCATCAGGCTGGCGATCATCAGGGGCAGCGCGGCGTTCTTGGCGCCCGAGATCGGGATCACGCCGTGCAGCGGGCGGCCGCCGATGATGTTGATGCGGTCCATCGTCTCTACAACCTTGCCTAAAATCTTGCCCGCCGGGGGCGCAGGCCGCGCCGCGGGCCGGAGAAATCGAACGTGAAACCTGGCGGGACGCGAGCCGCCCCCGTGGAAACAGCACCGTTATAGCCAAGTTTTGTCGAAAAGGAGGTTCAGGGCGCCCGATTAGGCTTCGCCGCCGGATCCGGGTGTTTCGTCGGGTCCGGAGCCGAGCGAACGCCCGCGCACCTGTGCCTTGCGACGGCGCAGGTTGTCGCGCAGGGCAGCCTTCAGGCGCTCGGCCCGCTGCTCGGCGGCGCTCTTGGGTGGCGCCTTGGCAGAGGTTTCGGGAGACCCCTTCCCGTCGGGTCCGGTCTCGTCGTCCGTCATGGCGCGGAAATCGGGTCAGGCTGGGATCGGTTGCGGCGGCGATCCGGTTTCAGGGCTCGCATGGTCCCGGCGCGTTCCATGGTCTCAATCGGGTTCCAGGGTCTTATCGGGTTCGAGATCTTGTCGGGTTCTAAGGTCTCGTCGGATTCATCTGGCGAAGGGTCGGGGCCGGCACGGCCCGCGCGACCCATCGTCGCCACGCCACCGTGTCGGCTTTGCAGGCCCTGGTCGATGGATGCAAAGCAGGAATGCGGATGTCGACTTGAACCAATTCCAAGTTCACCTGTATCGTCGCCATCGCGTCGGGGAAACCCGAACGTCGGGGAAACCCGCGTCAGGACGAGCATCGTCAGCAACTCCTTCACGGAGTCGGCGCCACGCTCGTCAAAGAGACCGATTGCATCAAGGGCCCCCCGCACGAGGGTCCGCGTGGAAACGATCCCGCCAGAGGCCGCGATCCCACCGCCGGCCCCTCAGCCCAAGCGTGAAGGACGGATGCCCGTGAACCGCATGCCCGCGACGATCAAGATCAGCGACACCAAGCAGGGAACGGGCCAGGGAGCGGGCTGCGAGGCCAAGTCTGTGGGATCCATCGGTCAGGGCCGGACCGACTACGAGGCGCATTTCCGCACGGCCCTGGATCGCCTGCACGGCGAGCGTCGCTACCGGGTGTTCGCCGATATCGAGCGCATCGCCGGCCGCTTCCCGACCGCGCATTGGCGCAAGCCCGACGGCGGCACCTCCGAGATCACCGTCTGGTGCTCGAACGACTACCTCGGCATGGGCCAGCATCCGGACGTGGTCGGCGCCATGACCCGCACGGCGGCCCGCTGCGGCGTCGGCGCCGGCGGCACCCGCAACATCGCCGGCAACAATTCGCCGCTGGTCGACCTGGAGCGGGAGCTCGCCGACCTGCACGGCAAGGAGGCCGGCCTCGTCTTCACCTCGGGCTACGTCTCGAACCAAGCCGGCATCTCGACGATCGCCAAGCTGATTCCGAACTGCCTGATCCTATCGGACGCCTTCAACCACAACTCGATGATCGAGGGCGTACGCCATTCCGGTTGCGAGAAGCGCGTCTTCCGCCACAACGACCTGGCCCATCTCGAGGAGCTTCTGATCGCGGCGGGCGACCGCCCGAAGCTGATCGCCTTCGAGAGCGTCTATTCCATGGACGGCGACGTCTCCGACATCGGCGCGATCTGCGATCTCGCCGACCGGTACGGCGCCCTGACCTACCTCGACGAGGTCCACGCGGTCGGCCTCTACGGGCCGCGCGGCGGCGGCATCTCCGAGCGCGACGGGGTGATGCACCGGGTCGACGTGATCGAGGGTACGCTGGCCAAGGGCTTCGGCTGCGTCGGCGGCTACATCACAGGGTCCGCGGTCCTGTGCGACGCGGTCCGCAGCCACGCCCCGGGCTTCATCTTCACCACCGCCCTGCCGCCGGCCATCGCCGCCGCCGCCATCGCTTCGGTGCGCTACCTCAAGCGCTCGAACGCCGAGCGCGAGGCGCACCAGCGCCAGGCCGCCCGCACCAAGGCCGCCCTGGAGGCCGCCGGCCTGCCGGTGCTGCACACCGACACCCACATCGTGCCCGTGATGGTGGGCGACGCCGAGCTGTGCAAGGCGGCGGCCGACCACCTGCTGGAGCATCACGGCATCTACATCCAGCCGATCAACTACCCCACCGTCCCGCGCGGCACCGAGCGCTTGCGGATCACGCCCTCGCCCTTCCACGACGATGCCCGCATCGCCAAGCTCACGGCCGCGCTCGCCGAGACCTGGGACACCCTCGACCTCCCGCGCGCCGGGACGGTGTTCGTCGAGGCGGCCGAGTAGCCGGCCTCGCCTCAGTTCAGGCGCCAGATCGCGCCGGTGAGCACGGTCGCGAAGCCGACCCAGGCGGCGTAGGGCACCAGCAGCCCCGCCGCCGCCCGGTCGAAGCGCCAGGACAGGCGGATCGTCCAGAGGATCATCACCCACATCGCGGCCGAGACCACCAGGGCCGCCCCGAGGGCGTGCGCGGCGAAGAAGGTCGGGGTCCAGGCGGCGTTGAGGGCGAGCTGCACCGCGAAGGCGACCAGTGCCAGCCGCCACGCCCCCTGGCTCGGACCCGTGCGCGGCTTCACCCCGAGGAGCCGGAAGGCCGAGAGCGCGATCATCCCGTAGAGGATCGTCCAGGCCACCGGGAACGCCCAGTTCGGCGGGTTGAAGGCCGGTTTCGTCAGCCCGGCATACCATCCGTCGATGTTCGGGCCGGTGGCGGACGAGCCGAGCACGGCCGTCAGCACCACCGGCAGGATCGCCGCCGCCAGCCGCCCGGGCAGGGCCAGGGCGGGCGCAGTGGGAATGTGGATCGGCGACGAGGCGGGCGCACGGGACATGACGAACGGGATTCCTTGCCTTGGGCGAGATTTCTCTCACCTTTAGAGGGAGAGGACGCCACGACTGCGGGTCCGTGCACCGGTCGGCGCGGGCCGGTCAACAGAACCCTGACGGACGAACACAACTCATGTCGGAACCGAACGCACCGAAGCCGCCTTCGGATGCTGCGCCCGCGTTCGCGAAGCGCAGTCTCGCCGCCCAGGCCCTGGGCCATGTCGACCCGGTGACGCGGGCCGTGGTGGCACCCCTGCACGTGGCGACCACCTTCCTGCGCGATCCCGACAACGGCTACAGCTCGGGCTTCTCCTACGCGCGCCCCGACAACGCCACCGTGCGGGAGGCGGAGGCCGTGCTGGCGATGCTGGAGGACGCGGCGGCCGGCGCCCTGCTGTTCGGCTCCGGCATGGCGGCGGCCACCGCCGTCTTCACGGCCCTGGAGCCCGGCGACCACGTGGTGGCGCCCCGGGTGATGTACTGGGGCCTGAAGCGCTGGCTGAACGCCGAGATGCCGCGCCGGCGGATCGCGGTCGATTTCGTCGACATGGACGACCTGCCCGCCCTGGAACGGGCGATCCGGCCCGGCACCACGACGCTCGTCTGGATCGAGACACCGGGCAACCCGCTCTGGACGGTCACCGACATCGCCGAGGCCGCCCGCCTCGCGCACGCGGCGGGCGCCCGGCTCGCCGTTGATTCCACCGCCGCCTCCCCGATCCACACCCGGCCGCTGACGCTCGGCGCCGACATCGTGATGCACTCGGCCACCAAGATCCTGAACGGCCATTCCGACGTGGTGGCGGGGGTGCTCGCCGGGGCCCGGGCGGACGCGTTCTGGGAGCGCCTCGCGGCGATCCGCTCGGGCGGCGGGGCCATCCTCGGCCCGTTCGAGGCCTACCTGCTGATGCGCTCGCTGCGCACCCTTCCGCTGCGGGCGGCGGCGCAGGCCGCCAGCGCGGCCGAACTCGCCCGCCGCCTCCAGGCGCATCCGAACGTCTCGCGCGTCCTCTATCCCGGCCTGCCGGACGATCCCGGCCATGCGGTGGCGGCCCGGCAGATGCAGGGCGGCTTCGGTTTCATGCTGTCGATCCGGGTGCGGGACGGCGAGGCGGCGGCGATTGCCGCGGCGGCGCGGGTTCGGCTGTGGAAGCGGGCGACGTCGCTCGGCGGCGTCGAGAGCCTGATCGAGCACCGGGCCTCGGTGGAGGGGCCGGATTCCCCGTGCCCGCCGGATCTCCTGCGGCTGTCCACGGGGATCGAGGCGGTGGACGACCTGTTCGCCGACCTCGACGCCGCCCTGCGGGACGCGTGAATTTTCGCGTGGTGCGGGGAAGGGGCCTCGCGCGTTGGTGGGCAGGATCATCGCGAGAGACCGCCCGACCATGCCGAAGCCTGCCCTGCTCACCGGAGCCTTCGCGCTCCTCCTCTTCGGCGTGCCCGCCCGTGCCGACAGCGGGCCGCCCGAGCTGAACATCGAGAAGACCTGCCAGTCGGCGGCCTCGGCGAGCGTCAGCGACAATGCCAGCCAGGAAGGTTGCCTGCGCTCCGAGCGTGCCTCGCACGACGAGGTCAAGCGCCGCTGGAACGAGTTCACCCCCGCCGCCAAGCGCCAGTGCGAGAAGCAGTTCGAGGCCGGCGGCTTCCCGTCCTACGTCGAGATGGTGACCTGCCTCGAACTGGCGAGCGGCACCGGCCTGCCGAGGCAGGCCGACGATTCCCGCGCCGGCAAGGGCACCGGCAGCGCCACCAAGGAGCCGAGTCCGGCCCAGCGCACCGACCCGATCAAGGTGCTCGAGAAGCAGTGACGCGGGTCCGGGCCGGACGACTCGCGGGGCGGACGTCGTCCCGGTTCAGCTCGAGGAGGCCGGCACCTCGTCGGCGAGCCAGGTCGGCTCGGCCCGACCACGGCCGGCCTCGGCTGCCCCGCCGCGGCTCTGCGCCAGGGCGGTGAGCTCCGGCGCGCGGGCGGTGTCGTCCACGGTCAGGAACAGGCGCCGGGTCTGCGAGATCCGGCCGAGGCGGGCGCTGCTCGTCAGCACGCTCTGGGCCGGGCTCGACAGCAGGCCGAGCGCCACCGGAGCCATCCAGAGGGCGAGCCAGGGATCGCCGGCGAAGGCGAGGCCGCCCGCCAGCAGGGCGCCCGCCACGAGGGTGTCGACCTGGAGCCGGCAGGCCTCGGCCCACGGTACGCGGCGGTCGTCGCGCACCTGCGCGTCCCAGCGCACGACGCGCCCCACGAAGGTGGTGGCGACGGCGCCCGCCGCGAACAGCGTCATCACCGGCCAGAGCAGGACCCAGATCGCCTGTTCGAGGACGGCGCTCTTCAGGAGCGCGGCGGTGCCGCCGAAGGCCGCGCGGCGTTCGGCCGAAGCCAGCACGTGGCCGAGGCTGAGGAGCTTCGGCACGGCCAGGATCGTGACCACCAGGGCGGCGAGGGCGTGGGCGGCGGCGCCCGTGCCGGTCAGGCCGTAGCCGAGCAGGCCGAGATCGCCGGTCCGTGCCGCCTGGAGCGTGCCGAAGGCGAGGAACAGCACCCAGAGCGGGCAGGCCACGTAGGACAGGATGCCGACGGCGAGGTGCCAGCGGCTGGCGGGGCGCAGGCCCGGCATGGCGGTGACGCGCAGGTGCTGCATGTTGCCCTGGCACCAGCGGCGTTCGCGCCCGAGGAGGTCGACGAGGTTCGTCGGCATCTCCTCCCAGGTGCCGCCCATCTCCGGCAGCAGGCGAACCTCCCAGCCGGCCCGGCGCAGGAGCGCGCCCTCGACGATGTCGTGGCACAGGATCTCGCCGCCCAAGGGGGCCTTGCCGGGCAGCACGGGCAACGCGGCATTGTTGGCGAAGGCCGCGACGCGCACGATGGCGTTGTGGCCCCAATAGCTGCCGTCCGGCCCCTGCCAGGTCTCCAGGCAGCGGATCGCCAGCGGCGCGTAGAGCCGCACGGCGAATTGCTGGATGCGGGCGAACAGGGTGTCGCGCCCGGTGGCGTAGGACACGGTCTGGATCAGCCCGACCCGGGGGTTCTCCTCCATCAGCCGGGCGAGGCGGCGCATGGCGCTGCCGGTCATCAGGCTGTCGGCGTCGAGCACGATCATGAAGTCGTATTCGGGCCCGTAGGTCTTGCAGAACTCCGCGATGTTGCCCGCCTTGCGGCCGGCATTGTCCCGGCGGCGCCGGTAGCGGATGCGCGGCAGGCCGGGGCCGTGCTGGCGGGTCCAGGCCTCGATCCGCGCGAATTCATGCTCTTCGATCGCCGCGATGGCCCCGTCCCGCGTGTCGGAGAGAACGAAGATGTCGATGTCGCCGCCGTCGCCCCCGGCCCGCTGCAGCGAGCGGGCCATGACGCGCAGCGCCGCGAACACCGCCACGGCGTCCTCCGCGTGAATCGCCACCACGGCCGCCGTCCGGCTCAGGCCCGAGGCCTCCGCCGGCACGGTGAGGGAGCGTCGCTCCAGGGCGGATTTCGCCCGGTCGCCGAAAGCCGTGGCGACGAGGCCGTAGACGTATTGCCAGGCCACGAAGGCCTGCCAGGTCATCACGAGGGCGAACAGCCCGAGCACCGCCCCGCCGAGGAGGCCGGACGGCGTTCCATAGGCGCCGAGCGCCAGGGCGGCGACGAGAGCGCCCAGGGCGAGGGGCGGGAGAGCCAGCAGCAGCCGGCGGGCCAGGACCGCGGCGGAGAAGGAACCGCGCGCCTCGGGTGAGAATTCCAGCGGACCCGGGATTTCAGCCGCCGGGGCGTCGTGCGACAACCTGTGGGACATGGGGCGCGGGAAACTCGAAGGAGGGGACACCGTGATCCCTCGACCGGGCGGGCCGGCGAAAGGGAACAGATGCGCGATGGCGAGGGTCTCGAGGGACGCGGACAGACCGAGTCCTTCTCGCGGCGGCAGACCCTTCGGACCACGCTCAGCGTGGCCGTCGGGATGGTCCTGCCTACCGCACACGATCTGAATGCGGGCCGAACGCGCGCGGCGGCTCCCGATCCCCTATCATTCGAGGTCGTGAAGGCGAAGGCGCGGGCGCTCGCGGCGCACCCCTACCAGGCCCAGCCGGACGATCTGCCGCCGCCCCTCGCCGGCCTGTCCTACGACGGCTACCGCGCCATCACCTTCCGGCCGGAGGCGAGCCTGCCGCTGGGCCGCCGCTTCTCGGCCCAGCTGTTCCATCGGGGCTTCCTGCAGCGCAAGCGCGTCGCCCTGTACCGGCAGCCGCGCAACGGTCCGGCCCAGCAGATCCCCTACGCCCCCGACCTGTTCGACCTCGGACCGGACCTGAAGGGGCAGAGCTTTCCCTCCGACCTCGGCTTTGCGGGCTTCCGGCTGCATCATGCCTTCCAGGTCGACCGGCCGGCGGACCAGGAGGAATTCCTCGTCTTCCTCGGCGCCTCCTACTTCCGGCTGCGCGGGTTCGGCCAGGAATACGGGCTCTCGGCCCGCGGCGCCGCCCTGCGCACCGGGGGACCGGGCGCGGAGGAATTCCCGGACTTCACCGCCTTCTGGATCTGCGAGCCGGAGGCCGACGCCCGCACCATCGAGATCTGGGCCCTGCTCGATTCCCCGAGCCTCGCCGGGGCCTACCGCTTCCGCGTGGCGCCGGGCGACCCCTCGGTGATGCATGTCGAGGCGTCCCTGTATCCCCGCACCGCCCTGGAGCATCTCGGGCTCGCCCCCCTCACCAGCATGTTCCTGCACGGGGCGAACGGGCCCGGCGCGCGGAGCGCCGCGCCCTTCGACGACTTCCGTCCGCAGGTGCATGATTCCGACGGGCTGGCGGTGGTGACCCGGGGCGAACGGCTGTGGCGGCCCCTGGTCAACGGCCGGGCGCAGCCGCAGATCTCGGCCTTCGGCGTCGACCCGCTGGAGGGCTTCGGCCTGCTCCAGCGCGTCCGCGACTTTCCCGCCTATCTCGACGTGCAGGCCCGGCACGAGGCGCGGCCCGGACTCTGGATCACGCCGGAAGCGGGGTTCGGGGCCGGCGCGGTCCGGCTCTTCGAGATCCCGTCGCGCGAGGAGTACATGGACAACATCGTGGCGGCCTTCGTGCCCGGCGCGCCCCTGCCGGCCGGGACCGAGCGAGCCGTGTCCTACACCCTCACGACGGTCGGGGCGGAGCCGGCGACGGTCGTGCCCGGTACCCTCGGTCGGGTCGTCTCCACACGGGTGGGTTCGGCCGAGCGCCTGCGCCCGACCACGCCGCCGAGCCCGGATCGTCGCCTCTACGTCATCGATTTCGCGGGGCCGGGCCTGCCGGCCGACCGCGGGGCGGACCTGGCCGCCGACGCGTCCGCCAGCGCCGGCACGATGGTCGACCCGGTGGTGGAGTTCGTGCCCCAGACCGGCGGCTGGCGGCTCTACGTCGAGTGGCGGCCGCCGACGCCGCTGCCGGCGGGCGACGTGATCCTGCGCGCCCGCCTCGTCCGGGACGGCCGGGCCGTAACGGAGACCTGGGACGCGGTCGCCTGACGATCCGCCCATACGATCTGGCCATGCCGGCGGTGGGTTTGACCTCCCGGCGGCCGGCCCTGTAGACACCCGGCCCCACCCGGAGACGCCTCATGGCCGCCATCAACACGAGTCTCGCCGCCGAACTCGGCGTCGCGGAATGGCAGGTGAAGGCCGCGGTCGACCTGCTCGACGGCGGTGCGACGGTGCCGTTCATCGCGCGCTACCGCAAGGAGGTCACCGGCACTCTCGACGACGCGCAGCTGCGCACCCTGGAGGAGCGCCTCGCCTACCTGCGCGATCTGGAGGCCCGCCGGGCGGCGGTGCTGGAGGCGATCGAGGCCCAGGGCAAGCTCGAGGCCGGGCTGAAGGCGCGGATCCTCGCGGCCGACACCAAGGCCCGGCTGGAGGACCTCTACCTGCCCTTCAAGCTGAAGCGGCGGACGAAGGCGCAGATCGCCCGCGAAGCCGGGCTCGCCCCCCTCGCCGAGGCTCTGCTGGCCCGGCCCGACCAGTCTCCCGAGGCGGCTGCCCGGGCCTACGTGGACGCGGGCAAGGGCGTCGCCGACGTCGAGGCCGCCCTGGAGGGTGCGCGCGCCATCCTGATCGAGCGCTTCGGCGAGGACCCGGAGCTGGTCGGTTCGCTCCGCGAGACCGGCTGGCAGCGGGGCCGGATGGTCGCCACGGTGAAGCCCGGCAAGGCGGCGTCCGGCGAGAAGTTCTCGGATTACTTCGACTTCTCGGAAGCCCTCGCGAAGCTGCCCTCGCACCGCATCCTCGCCCTGTTCCGCGGCGAGAAGGAAGAGGTGCTCGACCTCGCCATCGCCGACGCGGTGGGCGAGGAGCCTGCCAAGGGCCAGCCCGGTTCGCAGGAACTGCGCATCGCCAAGACCTTCGGCATCCGCGACCAGGGCCGACCCGGCGACGCCTTCCTGATGGAGACGGTGCGGCGGACCTGGCGCACCCGCCTGAAGCCCGCCACGGACACGGACCTGCGCGCCCGGCTCTGGGCCGTGGCGGAGGCCGGCGCGGTCACGGTCTTCGCCGGCAACCTGCGCGACCTCCTGCTCGCGGCCCCGGCCGGGGCGCGCCCGACCCTCGGGCTCGACCCGGGCTTCCGCACCGGCGTGAAGGTCGCGGTGGTCGACGCCACCGGCAAGGTGGTGGCCACCGACACGATCTACCCGCACGAGCCGCGCCGCGACTGGAACGGCGCCCTGATCGCTCTCGCCAAGCTCTGCCGGACGCACAAGGTGGAGCTCGTCGCCATCGGCAACGGGACCGCCTCGCGGGAGACCGACAAGCTCGCCGCCGAACTCATCGCCAAGCAGCCCGAGCTGAAACTGACCAAGGTGATGGTCTCGGAGGCCGGCGCCTCGGTCTACTCGGCCTCGGCCTATGCCAGCGCGGAGCTGCCCGAGCTCGACGTCTCGATCCGCGGCGCGGTCTCCATCGCCCGGCGCCTGCAGGACCCCCTGGCCGAGCTCGTCAAGATCGAGCCGAAGGCGATCGGCGTCGGCCAGTACCAGCACGATCTGGCCGAGGGGAAGCTGGCGCGCTCCCTCGACGCGGTGGTGGAGGATTGCGTGAACGGCGTCGGGGTCGACGTGAACACCGCCTCGGCGCCGCTGCTGGCCCGGGTCTCGGGCCTCACCGCGCGGGTGGCCTCCAACATCATCGGGCACCGGGACGCCCATGGCCCGTTCCGCAGCCGCGCCGGCCTGAAGAAGGTGGCGGGGCTCGGGCACAAGGCCTACGAACTCGCCGCCGGCTTCCTGCGCATCCGCGGTGGGACCGATCCCCTCGACGCTTCGGGCGTGCACCCGGAGGCCTACCCGGTGGTGCGCCGGATCCTTACCGCCACCGGCCAGCCGATCCAGGCGTTGATCGGCAACACCGGCGCCCTGCGCAGCCTGGACCCGAAGGTCTTCACCGACGCGACCTTCGGCCTGCCCACCGTCACCGACATCCTGTCGGAACTGGAGAAGCCGGGTCGCGACCCGCGCCCGGCCTTCCGGACCGCGACCTTCCAGGAGGGGGTCGAGAAGATCGCCGACCTGAAGCCCGGCATGCGCCTGGAGGGTGTCGTCACCAACGTGGCGGCCTTCGGCGCCTTCGTGGATGTCGGGGTTCACCAGGACGGCCTGGTGCATATCTCGATGCTGGCCGACCGGTTCGTGAAGGACCCCCGCGAGGTGGTGAAGCCCGGCGACGTCGTGCAGGTCCGGGTGGTCGAGGTCGATCCCAACCGCAAGCGCATCGCCCTCACGATGCGCTCGGACGAGGCCGGCGCGCCGCGTCCCGCCGCCCGCCGCGAGGCGCCGCCCGCTCCGGCTCCGGCCGCGAGACCGGCACTGCGGGCCAATCCGGCGCCGGCGCCCGAGGCCGGCGGCGCCCTGGCCGAGGCTCTGCGGCGCGCGGCCCTCGCCAAGGGAATGCCGAAGCGCTGAGCGCCCCGTCCTCGCCCGGCGGGTGCCGATGGCGCGCCGCCGGGGACGGGCTCACGGGGACACGTTCAGTGGAAGAACGGCAGCGCGTGCGGCGCGTAGAGGCCGAAGCCCAGCAGGGCCAGGCCGGCGACGCCCAGGAGCCCGCCGCCGACCACCAGGGCGAAGATGCCGGTGATGACCTCCGCCGAGGCGAGCACGATGCCGATCTGGAAGGCGGCCGAGGCGATCTCGTAATGGTGGTAGCGGTGCAGGGCGAGGTCGCGCACCTCCTGCGAGTGCCGCGCCTTCTCGGCCAGTTCCTTGCGCCCCTCGCCGGTGGCGGGCTCGCTGTCCCAGCGGGCCATGGTCTTGGCCCACTCGGCGCGCTTGGCCTTCACGGCCTCGGCATTCGCCACCTCCGGCGGCAGCAGCGCCAGGGTCTCGTCGGCGGTCTTGAGGACCGTGCCCCGGATGGTGCGGGCCTGGAAGTAGGCCCACTGGTTGGAGGCCTCGACATTGGCCCCGAGGGCGTCGGTCTGCGCGCCCTTGGCCAGGGTCTCGGCCAGCGCCAGGAACAGCGCCAGCACCGAGATCAGCAGCGCGACGCGCTTGTTCGAACCGCTGCCCGCCCCGTGACCACCCGACATGCTGCCTCCTCCTGATTTGGACGGCGGCAGTCACACCCGATCGCGTCGGCGAGCGCAAGACGCTTTCCCGTCAGTCCGGAAAACCCACGCTAGTTCGGAAACACGTGGCCGCCGATGATCCGCAGGCCCACGGGGCTCCCGGCGGCGAAGCGGTTGGTGTCGGCGGCCTCCACCACCACGGTCTTGCCCTCGGGCCGGTCGACCTCGATGCGCTGACGCCCCTGCGTCCGGTAGGACGAGCGCACGACGCCCTGGAGATGGGCCTGATCGCCCTCGGCGAACTGGAGCTGCCAGGGGCGGGCATAGAGCTTGACCGGACCGACGAGGCCCTCGGGGGCCCGCACCGGCGTCAGGCGGCCGTCGACGCGGACCTCGCCGCCCTGCGCGATCGCCTCGACCTCGATGGTGTCGCCGAGGAACTTCAGCACGGTGGCGGAGACCGGCGCCTCCTGGACCTCGTCCGGAGTGCCGACCTGCTCCAGACGGCCCTTGTCGAGCACCGCGACACGGTCGGAGAGCTCCAGAGCCTCGTCCTGGTCGTGGGTCACGAAGATCGTGGTCTGGCCGGTGCGGTCGTGGATCTCGCGCAGCCAGCGGCGCAGGTCCTTGCGCACCTGGGCGTCGAGGGCGCCGAACGGCTCGTCGAGCAGGAGGACGCGCGGCTCCACCGCGAGCGCCCGGGCCAGCGCGATGCGCTGCCGCTGTCCGCCGGAGAGCTGGCTCGGATAGCGGTCGGCGAAGCCGGAGAGCTTGATGAGGTCGAGGAGGTCGCCGACCCGGCGCTTGATCTCGGCCTTGGCCGGGCGCTCGGACCGCTTCCGGGCGTTGAGTCCGTAGGCGATGTTCTCGGCAACACTCATGTGTTTGAAGAGGGCGTAGTGCTGGAACACGAAGCCCACCGCGCGCTGCTGCACGGGGAGCCGGGTCGCGTCCTCGGCCCCGAACACGATGCGGCCGGCATCGGGGAAATCGAGGCCGGCGATGATGCGCAGCAGCGTGGTCTTGCCCGAGCCCGAGGGGCCGAGCAGCGCCAGCAACTCGCCCGCCCGCACGTCGAGAGAGAAGTCGTGCAGGACCGCGGCCGTGTCGAACGTCTTCGACAGCGCCTCGACCCGGATGGCGGTGGAGCCGCCCACCCGCTCAGTGGCCCCGGGCGCCCGCGGCGATCTCGTCGGCGTAGCGCCATTCGAGGAGGGATTTGACGCAGAGGGTGACGAGGGCGAGGCTGGCCAGGAGGGAGGCGACGGCGAAAGCGGCAACGAAGTTGTACTCATTGTAGAGAATCTCCACGTGGAGCGGCAGCGTGTTGGTGAGGCCCCGGATGTGGCCGGAGACCACCGAGACCGCGCCGAACTCGCCCATCGCGCGGGCATTGCAGAGGAGCACGCTGTAGAGGAGGCCCCAGCGGATGTTGGGCAGCGTCACCGTCCGGAAGGCGTGCCAGCCGGACGCCCCGAGGGTCAGCGCCGCCTCCTCCTCCGCCGTGCCCTGCTCCTGCATCAGCGGGATGAGCTGGCGGGCGACGAACGGGAAGGTGACGAAGATGGTCGCCAGCACGATGCCCGGTACCGCGAAGATGACCTGGACGTCGTGATCGAGCAGCCACGGGCCGAGGATGCCCTGCGCCCCGAAGACCAGCACGTAGATCAGGCCCGAGACTACCGGCGAGACCGAGAACGGCAGGTCGATCAGGGTGACGAGCAGGTTCTTGCCCCAGAACTCGAACTTGGCGACGGCCCAGGAGGCCATGATCCCGAAGACGAGGTTGAACGGCACCGCGATGGCGGCGGTCAGCAGCGTCAGCCGGATCGCCGCGTGGGCGTCGGCCTCGGTGAAGGCGGCGAGGTAGGCGGCAAAGCCCTTGGCGAAGGCCTGCGCGAACACGGTGAGGAGCGGCAGCACCAGGAACAGCGCCAGGAACAGGATCGCGACGGCGATCAGCAGCCAGCGGATCCAGCGCCCCTCGGTGACGACGCTGGCCGGACGCGCCTCGGCGAGGGCGACGGGGGCGAAGGTCTCAGACATAGCCGAATCTCCGCCGGCTCCAGGCCTGGATCAGGTTGATGGCGAGGAGGGTGAGGAACGAGATGCCCAGCATGATCGTGGCGATGGCGCAGGCGCCGCCGTAATCGTACTCGGACAGCTTGATGACGATGAGGAGCGGCGCGATCTCGGAGACGTAGGGCAGGTTGCCGGCGATGAAGATGATCGAGCCGTACTCGCCGACCCCGCGGGCGAAGGCGAGGGCGAAGCCCGTGAGCACCGCCGGGATCAGCGGCGGCAGCACCACCCGCACCAGGGTGTGGACGCGCCCCGCCCCGAGGGTGGCGGAGGCCTCCTCGATCTCCTTGTCGATCTCGGCGATCAGCGGCTGCACCGTGCGCACTGCGAAGGGCAGGCCGATGAACACCATGGCGATGTAGATGCCCACGGGCGTGTAGGCCGCCTCGATGCCGATCCGCGCCAGCTGCGCGCCGACGAGGCCGTTGGGGGCGTAGAGGGCGGCCAGGGCGATGCCGGCCACGGCGGTGGGGAGCGCGAAGGGCAGGTCCACCACCGCGTCGACGATCTTGCGGCCGGGAAACCGGTAGCGCGTCAGCACCCAGGCGATGAGGAAGCCGAACACCGAGGCCGTCAGCGCCGCCAGGAGGGAGACGCCGAAGCTGACGCGCAGGGCGCTGGCCACGCGTGGATCGGTGGCGACCTCCCAGATGCCCGCGAAGCCGAGGCCGGAGGCGCGCGTCACCAGAGCGGCCAGCGGCAGCAGCACGATCAGGCCGAGGCAGGTCAGGGTGTAGCCGAAGGCGAGCCCGAAACCGGGGATCACGCTCGGACGGAGGAAGCGGCGCTTCGCACGGGTTGGCGGGTTGGCGCGCGGGGGCGGGGCCATGGTGGTGTCCTGCTCAGGTCTCGGGCCCCGCCCGGGTAAGCGCGGGGATCGGGGAGCGCCGGGTCAGCGCCCCGCCTTGCTCAGCTGGTCGAACAGGCCCCCGTTGTCGAAATTCTTCTTCTGGATCTCGTCCCAGTCGCCCTGCAGATCCTCGATCTTGAACAGCTTCAGCTCGGGCAACTGCGCCAGGTCCTCGGGCTTGGCCGCCGCGCGGTTGAGCGGGCGGTAATGGTGCTTGGCGAAGATGGCCTGCGCCCGATCGGAATAGAGGAACTGAAGATAAGCCTCGGCCTGTTTGCGGGTTCCCTTCTTGTCGACGTTGACGTCGACCAGGGCGACCGGGGGCTCGGCGTAGATGGAGGTCGGCGGCACCACCACATCGAACTTGTCGCGGCCGAACTCCTCGAACACGAGGTAGGCCTCGTTCTCCCAGGTGGGCAGCACGTCGCCGAGGCCGCGCTGCGCGAAGGTCACGGTGGAGCCGCGGGCGCCGGTGTCGAGGACCGGGACGTTCTTGTAGACCGCCCCCACGAAGGCGTTGGCCTTGTCGGCGTCCTTACCCTCCTTCTCGTAGGCGTAGCCCCAGGCTGCGAGGAAGTTCCAGCGACCGCCGGCGGAGGTCTTCGGGTTCGGGGTGATGACCTTGATGTCGGGTTTCACGAGGTCGCCCCAGTCCGTCACGCCCTTCGGGTTGCCCTTGCGCACGAGGAACACCACGGTCGAGGTGTAGGGCAGGCCCTGGTTCGGCAGCTTCGTCCGCCAATCGGGGACGATCTTCTTCGAGATCCGGCTGATCGCGTCGATGTCGGACGGGATGCCGAGGGTCACCACATCGGCCGGAATGCCGTCGATCACCGTGCGGGCCTGCGAGCCCGAGCCGCCATGTGCGGCGCGCACGGTCAGGGTCTCGCCGGTCTTGGCCTTCCACTCCTCGGAGAAGGCCGCGTTGATCTCGCGATAGAGCTCGCGAGTCGGATCGTAGGAGACGTTGAGGAGCTCGGTCTGGGCGCAGGCCAGGGTCGGCGCGAGCAGGGCCGCGGCGAGGCCGGCGCCGAGCAGGACTGCATGGCGGCGGGTGCGGCCGGTGGTCCGGGAAGAAGTCTCGCTCACGGGGGTCTCCGAATCTGGCTCGCGCAGCCGGAGCGGAGGCATCCGCATCGCGACCCCGGCGGTGCTGGTTTCGTTCGTTTTAACGAACGTTGTCAAGCGTTGGGCCTGGGTCGGATAAGCCGGTATGGGTCCCTTCGTTCCCCGGAGACCCCCCGATCGAAAGCGAGTTTACCTCGGGGGAGAACAGGATACTCCCTGGGTTCAAGACGGAAGAAGAAACTGCTGGTCGCGCCGGGTTCTATAGAAAGGACATTTCCATCATTTTTCGAAGCTGGTCGGGTGTCCTGCGCCGGGGGGAGGCGATCGCCGCGATCGGTTGGCTTCACCGCGGAAGAAGGGTGCCCGGTGCCCGGTGCCCGCCCCCTCGAGGATGAGGTCGGGGGCGCGGGCCCACCCGGCCGAGGCTACGCCGAACACCCCGCAGGCGGGAGCCTCGGGGCATCGGGGACCGCCTCAGGGCAGGATCCCGGCTACCGCTGGCGGCAGGCGGGAATGTGAGGGTGGCTGAGGAATGGGGCGCGCCGGCCTCAGGCTACGGCGCGGAACGCTCAGTCCGCCGCGACGGCGATGAGCGAGAACAGGGACGCCAGCAGGATGTTGCCGACGACGACGAGGGCGAGCGTGATCATGGAACTGCTTCGTGTGAGAGCGCGGCGGAGTGCGCGTGCTCATCGGATCAACGCACCACTAGCGATCCCGGCGTGAACCGTCCGTGAATTCACGCACAGGCGAGGGCAAGATTCGGAAACGCGGTAAACGGGCCACACCCGGGGCTCAGCGCTTACCCTTGCCGAGCCGGGCGAGCAGCGCCTCGAGCCGTGCGCTCGGCGGATCGGCCACGATCTCGGCGTAGAAGGAGCGAAGGGTGTGCCCGAGATGGCGGCGGACGCTGGGGCCAAGCGTCGGCGTGGCGGGCCGCACCCCATCGGCTCCGGACGAATATTCGCTTCGGGTCTTGGGCATGACTCGGACCCCGGCCTCCGCATCCCGCGCTCCGCACGAGGCAGGGCGGTCGATGCATGACAGTGGCACCGATCGGTTAAGGATACGCTGACGCCGCGATGGGTCCGGCGCGCCGGCGTTGCAAGCGCCACAAGCCTTATCAAAGGTTGTCAAGCGCATAGGATAAAATCGCAGGGCTAAAAAAAACCTCTGCCGGCGCCCTTCGGCGGAAATGGCGACCGGCCAAAGACTTGGCCGTTCGAGGGTGGTTCGGGTCGATGGTGAAACGGCTAACGGCGGGTTTCCGGTGATGGACGAATCCGTCCGGATTCGCTTACAACATCCAAGCTCACGGCGCCGCAGAGTGGTTGTTTCTCGAACTCCCGCAACCAATAACGGGAATTATAACCGGCATGCAGAATATTACCATTACTGATCGAGAACGTGATGCTGTATTAGCCGCGCTTCGCTATTATCAATTCTATCGTTTGCAGGGGCATCCCTTCAGCCCGCATCAGGATCACTTGATCGATGCTATTGCGAGCGATTCCGGGGAAGCTCTTGATCTGGCAGAGATCGATGATCTCTGCGCCGGCCTGAACGGAAACGACCACGCTCTCGCGGCCGTCACCAGCGCCTGAAATCCGTAGGCAGGTGGGGCGGATGCCGTCGCCGCCCCCGATTCACCCCAACCCGTAAGACCCGCGCCGGCCCCTGATGACGGGGCCAGCGCTCCCCCGGGCCCCATGGCCGGGGCCCGCGCCTCAGGGCGCGCCGTCCACTTGCTTCTGCGCCCGATCGACCGCTTCGCCGCAGGCCTTGGCATCGCCCTTCTTGTCGGCCGTGCGCGCCTCGTCGAGGGCCACCTTCGCCTGCATCGCCTTGTCGCCGCCCTCTCCGGCCTCCGCCGACTTCTCGGGGGCCGCGGCCTCGGCCGAGGCGCTGCCGCCGCTTCCCGTGATGCCCTGACCGCTGCGCGCGCTGGCCGTGGCCTTGCCGCTGGTGTTGGCGGAGATCGCCTCCTTGGCCAGATCCTTCACCGGTCCCTCGAGCTTGGCGATGCGATCGCCGCAGGGCGAGGCGAGGGCGGGCGCCGCACCCGCTGCGAGGAAACCGGCGGCGAGACACCCGGCAACGGGCCACAGGAAACGGGTCATCGATTGCTGTCCTTGATTCGGAAGGTGGGGTCGGCTCGACCGAGGCCGCCTCCGTCGGAGGGTCAACCCCCGGGAGCGAGGCCGGGCTCCCTTGGCGGGGCGGGAAAACCGCCGGCGGGAACACGGTTCGCCGACCCGAGGCCGAATCGGCACGAGCGTGCGCGGGCGTCCGGACGCCTTCGCCTCCGCCAGGGTGCGGTCGGATCCGATGGGGCCGGATATGAGACGGGGCGCAGGACGGCACGAATCCGCCCTGCGCCCCGAACCCTCCCGGAACCCGGGAGGGCGATGCCCGATCAGGCGCTCAGCTGGTCGCGAATCGGCAGCTGCCGGATGCGCCGGCCGGTGGCGGCGAAGATCGCGTTGGCGATCGCCGGAGCCACGGGCGGAACGCCGGGCTCGCCGACCCCGCCGAGGGGACGGCTGTAGTCCGGGTTCGGCAGCAGGTGGACATGGATCTCCTTCGGCGCCGCATCGATGCGGGTGATCTCGTAGCCGTCGAAGTTGTTCTGCTGGGCGCGTCCGTCCTTGAAGGTGATCTCGGCCGTGAGCGCCAGGCCCATGCCCATGACGACCGCGCCCTCCATCTGCGAACGGATCCGCTCCGGATTGACCTGCGGTCCGCAATCGATGGCGATGTCGACGCGCTTGACCTGCACCTCGCCCTTGGGGCCGACCGCCACCTCCGCCGCCACCGCCGTGTGGGTGACGAAGCTGTAGTGGCCAGCGATCCCAAGGCCGGTGCCCTTCTCCATCTTGCGACCCCAGCCGATGCCCTTGGCTGCCGCCTCGATCACGCGGCGCAGGCGCCCCGTATCGATCGGGTAGCGGGCGGGATCCTCGCCGTAGTTCCAGACGTCGCTGATGCTGGTCGGGTCGATGAGCCGGTCAGGACCGATCAACGCGAGCAGGTACTCCTTCGGGTCACGTCCCGCCGCGTGGGCGAGTTCGGACACGAAGGACTGGATCGCGAAGGCGTGCGGGATGTTGGAGACCGAGCGGAACCAGCCGATGCGCACGTGGGCATCCGCCGCCGGGTTCTCGAGACGGATGTTGGGCACGGCGAACGGCGTGTTGGTCAGGCCCATGCCGAGCTCGAACGGCAGCTCGTGCTTCGGGTCGGGGGCGAAGATCGACCCGATGGTGGGCGCCGCCGAGCGGTGCAGCCAGGCGACCGGCATGCCCTTGTCGTCGAGCCCGGCCTCCAGGCGCTCCACCGAGATGGTGTGGTAGTAACCGTGGTGGAGGTCGTCCTCGCGGGTCCAGATCAGCTTGACCGGCGCCCCGTCCACGGCCTGGCTGCACAGGGCCGCTTCCAGCACGTAGTCGGGCTTCGACTTGCGGCCGAAGCCGCCGCCGAGCAGCGTCACGTTCACCTTCACCTTGTCGGCAGGCAGGTTCAGCTTCTTGGCGAGGCGATCATGCGTCGCCTGGGGCGCCTGGGTATTGGCCCAGGCCTCGCAGAACCCGTCCTTGATCCGCACGGTGGCCGCCGGCGGCTCCATCGGGGCCTGGACGAGGTGGGGCACGAAGTACTCCGCCTCGAGCTTCGTCTTGGCCTTGGCCATGGCCCCGGCGACGTCGCCCTGGTCGCGCACGACCTTACCGGGCGCGCGCGCCGCCTTCTCCAGCTCGCCCCGGAAGGCGACGGAATCGTAGGTGGCGTTCGGGCCGTCGTCCCAGGTGATCTTGAGGGCCTCGCGGGCCTTCATCGCCGCCCAGGTGTTCTTGGCCACCACGGCGACGCCGCCGACGGGTTGGAACTCGGACGGGATCTCGGGCGCGTCGATGGTGAAGATCTTGACCACGCCCGCGACCTTCATGGCCTCAGAATCGTCGACGCTCTTGACCTTGCCGCCGTAGACGGGCGGGCGGGCGATGAGGGCGTAGAGCATCCCGTCGAGGCGGGTGTCGATGCCGTACATCGCCTTGCCGACGGTGAAGTCGTGGTTGTCGATGAGGCCGATCTTGCCCTTGCCGATGTAGCGGAAGGCGTCCTGCTTCTTCAGCACGACGCTCTCGCGGGCCGGCACCGGCAATTCGGCGGCTGCGACCGCGACCTCGCCGTAACCGAAGCTGCGCTTCGACTTGGCGTGAGTGACGATCGAGTTCTCGGCCTTCACCTCGCTCGCTGGCACGCCCCACTGCTTGGCGGCGGCCTGGACCAGCATGGCGCGGGCCGCGGCACCGGCATGGCGCAGGTGCGGGAAGAAGTGGCGGAGCGAGCGCGAGCCGTCGGTGTCCTGGTTGCCGAAGCGGGCCTCGTCACCCCAGGCCTGGGCGACCTTCACCTTGGACCAGTCGGCCTCGAGCTCGTCGGCCACCACCAGGGCGATCGAGGTGCGCACGCCCTGGCCCATCTCGGAGCGATGGCAGGTCACCGTCACGGTGCCGTCGGACGCGATGGCGACGAAGACCTTCGGGTCGTCCTGCCAGCCATGCGGCATGGCATCGGCGCCGTATTTCTTGGGCTCGTCCTTCTTGTCCTCGGCCTGGGCCGGGTCACGCCAGGACAGGGCGAGCACCAGGGCGCCCATGCCGCCGAGCATCGCGCGGCGGCTGACATTGGCGAGGGCGCTCGGACCGGGCACGGTCTCCACGGGTGCAACGTCGGCCGGCGCGGTGGCGCGGGCCGCCATGGTTTGAGCTTCGTGGATCACAGGCGCTCTCCCTTGTTCACGGCGGGCTTCTGGCCAGCGGCCTGGTGGATCGCGGCGCGGATGCGGGGGTAGGTGCCGCAACGGCACAGGTTCCCGCTCATGGCCTCGTCGATCTGCGCGTCGGTGGGCTTCGGGGTCTCGGTGAGGAGGGAGGCGGCCTGCATCATCTGCCCGCACTGGCAGTAGCCGCACTGCGCCACGTTGAGGTCGCGCCAGGCGACCTGGACCGGATGGTTGCCGTCGGGGGACAGGCCCTCGATGGTGACGACGGCCTGCCCCTCGGCGGCCGAAACGGGGGTGACGCAGCCGCGCACGGCCGTTCCGCCCACATGGATAGTGCAGGCGCCGCAGAGGGCCTGCCCACAGCCGAACTTGGTTCCGGTGAGCCCGACCTCGTCGCGCAGGTACCACAGCAGCGGCATGTCGGGGTCGCCGTCGAAGCTGCGTTCAGCTCCGTTCACGGTCAGTTTGATCATCGGTGTATCCTGTCATGGATCAGGCCACGGGCCGGTCGGGATCGGCGTCACGCCAATCCATCAACCGGCGGGAAGCCGTCGGGGTCACATGTCGGGCGTTGGCACGGTCGACGTGGCGTCGCCGTCCGCATCGAAAGGTCCTGAGATGCGGCGGCGGATCCGGCCTCTCCGATCGGGAGAGCCGTCGCAGCGCACGAAGCCCCCACGCCCCGCACCTCGGAATGAATCCAATTAAACGTCCGGGCTGTTGCGGCGCAACCGGAGGCTGGCCCCGTCATCCGTCCCCGGACGGGCGATGCGGCCTCCATGTGCCGTTGCGCACGGGGCGAAGCCGGACGGGTGGTCCGGATCGCCGGGTCGCACGTTGCTTTTGCCGGCTTCCACGCAAATCCCAACCGGTGACGGTCGGCCCTCCCGGCTCTCGCGTCTCGCGGTTCAGGTCTCGACCAGGCCGGCGCTCGACCCGCTCGCGCCGGAATCGCCAGCCCCGTGCGGCAGGGCGAGGTATTCCGACGAGCGCATCTCGATCAGGCGGGAGACCGTGCGGTCGAATTCGAAGGCCTCGCGCCCCTCGGTGGCGGTGTAGAGGGCCTGGGGCTCGGCCGCGGCCGAGGCGACGAGCTTCACGTGAGCGTCGTAGAGGGTGTCCACCAGGGTGATGAAGCGCTTGGCCTCGTTGCGGTTGTCCGGCCCCATCACGGGGATGTCCGAGACGATCACCGTGTGGAAGGCGCGGGCCACCGCCATGTAGTCGGAGGCGCCGAGCGGCTGGGCGCAGAGGTCGGCGAAGCCGAAGCGGGCAACGCCGCCGGTCTCCTCGGGCACCGGCACATCGTGCCCCTTCACCCGCAGGGTCGCGGGCCGGCCCTTGGCCTTGCCTGTGAGGCCCTTGAACGCGGCCGCCAGGGCCGCCGCCGCCGTGCCGTCCGCGGGCACGTGATAGACCGAGGCGCCCCCGAGCTTCTCCAGCCGGAAATCGGTGCGGGAATCGAGGCGCAGCACCTCCACCCGATCCTGCAGTTCGGCGACGAAGGGCAGGAACAGGGCGCGGTTCAGGCCGCCCTCGTAGAGCCGGTCGGGCTCGACGTTGGAGGTCGCCACCACCGTGACGCCGCGCTTGAACAGGGCGCCGAACAGGCGGCCGAGGATCATCGCGTCGGCGATGTCGGTGACGGTGAACTCGTCGAAGCAGAGCAGCGTCGCCTCGTCGGCCAGGGCATCGGCCACCACCGGGATCGGGTCGTCGCCCTTGGCGGTGCCGGCCTTCAGGGCCTGACGATGGGCGTGGATGCGCTCGTGCGCGTCGGCGAGGAAGCCGTGGAAGTGCACCCGGCGCTTCGGTTCGGGGGCGGCCTCGTGGAAGAGGTCCATCAGCATGGTCTTGCCCCGTCCCACCGAGCCCCAGATGTAGAGCCCCTTGGGCGTCGTCGCGGCATCGTCCCGGCGGCCGAACAGCCAGCCGAGCGCGCTGCCCTTGCGGGCGCGCTTGCGGCGGCCGAGCTCCAGCACCAGACGGTCGAGGGCGCGCACCAAGTGGATCTGCGCCGGGTCGCGCTCGATGGCCGCGGTGCGGACCAGGGCCTCGTAGCGGTCGGAGACCGGACCGGGGGACACGGCGCCGGCCTTGGCCTGGCTCGACGGCGCGAGGCCCGAGGAGGAGGGGGCGTTCACGGTGTGGGCGACCTGTTCGCAAAGGAAGGGGATCGGGCGGCCGGCGGATCTGCCGGTCTGACGCGGCCACCCCGCGGGATCAAGCCCCGGATCCGGTTCCGGCGCCGGACGCGCGGCAGCCGGTCGCTTTGCTGCATTGCACAAATGTGGCAGCGATGCCAGATCTGATCCGCCTTGAGGGAGGCTACGCCCGGAACCGGCACGTCCTGCGCGCCCCGAAACCGGAGACCGGCACCCGATGCCCGATACGCATCCGACCCTTCAACCGATCCTCCGCCGCCTGTGGCCCAACGATGGCCCGGCGGTGGAATCCTACTTCCTGCGGCTCGACCCGGAGACCCGGGCCAACCGCTTCATGGGCGCGCTGAGCGACGCGGCTGCGCTCACCTATGCGCGCAACGCCCTGAGCGCCGAGGGCCTGATGTTCGGCAACTTCGTCGACGGCACCCTGCGGGGGCTCGGCGAGTTGCGTCCCACCTCCGCGCCGCCGCCCGGTTTCGTCCTCGGGACCGAGGCGGAGGCCGCCTTCGCGGTGGAGAAGGCTTATCGCCGCCATGGCCTCGGCCAAGCCCTGTTCCGGCGGATCGCCGCCGCGGCCCGCAACCGCGGCGTGCGCGACCTGCACGTGCGCTGCCTTGCCTGGAACCGGCCCATGCGGGGCCTCGCCGCCAAGGTCGGCGCGGGCCTGCGCATCACCGGCGGCGAGGCGGACGGCGCCCTGCATCTCGCCCGTCCGACCCCCGTCTCCCTGTGGCAGGAGGGCGTCACCGAGGCGGTGGATTTCACCCTCGCCCTCACGGCGGCGTGAGTCCGGCTTTGCCGCACGGGGTCCGGGAGGTATCGTGGCCGGTATGACGCCACCCGGACGAGTTCCCCCCGCCCGGGTTCGGCCAGGGGGCACCATGATGGATCTTTCGCGGCGGAGCCTGTCCGTCCTCCTCGCCTGCACGGCTCTCCTGCCGGGCGCGGCCCTGGCCCAGACCGATGCCCAGGCCCGTCCCGACACCCGCGCAATGACCTGCGCCGAAGCCGCGGCCCTGGTGGCCCGGGCCGGCGCCATCGTGATGAGTACGGGGCCGGCGACCTACGCGCGCTTCGTGCGCGACGGCGGGTTCTGCCCGCTGCCGGAAACCACCCAGCCGTCCTGGGAGACGACCCGGGACGATCCCAAGTGCTTCGTCGGCTATACCTGTCGCGACAAGTTCAACGAGGGCCAGGGCCGGGACTGAGGTCCGGGGGCATTCCGTCGCCTGACGCCGACCTGCGCCCGCGCTTACGGCCACGCTGCCTTGTTGCCGCCCCGCCCTCTGCCGATGGTCGCCGCTGGGACCCGCCCCGGGAGAGGACGGGCTCGCCGACGAGGGGCCCAGCATGGACCGGACCGAGACCACCCAGACCACCCGCCCGCTGAGCCGGCCGGCCGAAGCGCGCCTCGAGCGTTCCGTGGCCGATGCCCTGCGCATCATCAGGGCCGCCTGCGCCGAGCGGAACGAAGCCCCCGTCAAGGCTGCCCGGCGCCAGCTCGCCGCGATCTACGGCGCGACCCGCCTCAGCCGGCAGCGCGAGCGCCGGAGTGCCTCGGCCTGAGCTCCCGTCACCGGGCCGGTCGCTCGGCGAGCCAGATGGTGTGGCGCGCCCCGCGCGAGCGCCCGGCCCGCACGCCGACCGCCTCCACCCGGAAGCCGCCCCGCGCCAGTCGCTGGGTGAATGCTGGATCGGGATGGGCCGACCACACGGCCAGAACCCCGCCGGGGCGCAGGGCGGCCCGTGCGGCGGCGAGGCCCGCGGCGTCGTAGAGCTGGTCGTTGGCGCGGCGCGTCAGCCCGTCCGGGCCGTTGTCGACATCGAGGAGGATCGCGTCGTAGGCCCCGCGCCCTGCGCGGATCACCGCGGCGACGTCCGCCACCCGCGCCTCGGCGCGCGGGTCCGACAGCGCCTCGGACGAGAGGCCCGCCAGGGGGCCGCGGCCCCAGTCCAGAACTGCCGGCACGAGCTCGGCCAGCACGATCCGGGCCTCCGCGGGCAGGGCGTCGAGGGCGGCCCGGAGGGTGAAGCCCATGCCGTAGCCGCCGATCAGCCAGCAGGCATTCGTCCGGAGCCCGAGCCGCGCGGCGGTCAGGGTCGCCAGCGCCTCCTCGGAGCCGCTGAGCCGGCTGTTCATCAGCTCGTTGTGGCCGAGCTGGATCGAGAATTCGGTGCCCCGCTGCAGCAGGCGCAGGGAGTCCGACCCGCCCGGCACGGGCGCGGTGCCGAGAACGACCCAGGGGATCACGAGGGGGACTGGCGGGTAGGGCGGATCATGCGACCCTGGCTAGCACGGGTCGCCGACCGGATCACGTGGCACCGCGGCGCCGACCCGCCCCCCGCCCGACGCGGGGGGCGGGTTCGTGCGGGCTAGAACAGCCCCTCGATCTGCCCGTTGGCGTCGAGGTGGATGCCCTCCGAGGCCGGGATCTTGGGCAGGCCCGGCATGGTCATGATCTCACCGCAGATCACCACGACGAAGCCCGCGCCCGCCGAGAGGCGCACGTCGCGCACCGCGATGAGGTGGCCCGAGGGCGCGCCCATCAGGCTCGGGTCGGTGGAGAACGAGTACTGCGTCTTGGCCATGCAGACGGGCAGGTGGCCGTAGCCGTCCTTTTCGAACTGGGCGAGCTTGGTGGCGGCCTTCGACTCCACCTGGATGTCGCCGGCGCCGTAGAGCTTGGTGGCGATGGCGAGGATCTTGTCGGTGAGCTTGGTCTCGGTCTCGTAGACGTAGCTCAGGGGCTTCTGCTCGCCGTTGGCGAGCTTGACCACGGCGTGGGCGAGCTCCTCGGCGCCGGCACCGCCCTCCGCCCAGTGCTTGCAGGTGATGGCCTCGACCTGGAGCTGGTCCCGGCACAGCGTCTTCAGCTTGGCGTGCTCCGCATCGGTGTCGGCGTAGAAGTGGTTGACGCCCACGACGACGGGCAGGCCGAAGCTGCGCACGTTGGCGACGTGGCGCGCCAAGTTGGCGAAGCCCTTCTCCAGGGCCTCGAGGTTCTCGGAGCCGAGCTCCTTCTTGGAGACGCCGCCATGCATCTTGAGAGCGCGCACGGTGGCGACGATGACCACTGCGGAGGGCTTCAGGCCGGCCTGGCGACACTTGATGTCGATGAACTTCTCCGCACCGAGATCGGCGCCGAAGCCGGCCTCCGTGACCACGTAGTCGCCGAGCTTGAGGCCCGCGCGGGTGGCGATCACCGAGTTGCAGCCATGGGCGATGTTGGCGAAGGGGCCGCCGTGGATCAGGGCCGGGTTGCCCTCCAGGGTCTGCACGAGGTTGGGCTGCAGGGCGTCCTTCAGGAGCACCGTCATGGCGCCCGTGGCCTTGACGTCCTTGAGCGTCACCGGCTTGCGGTCGCGGGTCTCGGCAATGACGATGCGGCCGAGGCGCGCCTCGAGGTCGTCCAGGTCCTTGGCGAGGCAGAACACCGCCATCACCTCGGAGGCCACGGTGATGTCGAAGCCGTCCTCGCGGGGGAAGCCGTTGGCGACGCCGCCGAGGGACTGGGTGATGGCGCGCAGGGCCCTGTCGTTCATGTCGACCACGCGGCGCCAGTGGATGCGGCGCACGTCGATGTTGAGCTCGTTGGCCCAGTAGACGTGATTGTCGATGAGGGCGGCCGCCAAGCTGTGGGCTGAGGTGATGGCGTGGAAGTCGCCGGTGAAGTGCAGGTTGATCTGCTCCATCGGCACGACCTGGGCCTTGCCGCCGCCGGCCGCGCCGCCCTTCATGCCGAAGCAGGGCCCCAGCGAGGGCTCGCGCAGGCACATCACGGTCTTCTGGCCGATGCGGTTGAGCGCATCGCCGAGGCCGACCGTGGTGGTGGTCTTGCCCTCGCCGGCCGGCGTCGGGCTGATCGCCGTCACGAGGACGAGCTTACCCTCGGACTTGGTCTCGAGCGACTTGATGAAGGCGTGGTCGATCTTGGCGATATGCTTGCCGTAGTGATGCAGCGCGTCGTCCGGGATGCCGATCTTGGCGGCGACCTCGGTGATCGGCTGAAGCGTGGCCGCGCGCGCGATCTCGATATCTGAGGGCATTGGTGCGTTTCTCCCGGATTGTTCTTGCGCGATCGGGTCCGGCAAGGCCGCATTCCGTCCGCTGGCGTTCGTCGTTCGCCGCCAGGACCGGATCCGCCGACGTTGGGCCGTGCGGATCGGCCAAGCGGCCACGCATTATCGATCGCATCAGTTTGCGTGAAGGGACAAGCAAAAGCGCGTCGGAAATTTTGAATTTGCAGGCAAAAATTTGTTTGGGATCAGACCTGTGTCAGCCCGTCATGGCACTCGCCGTGTATCCGGCCTCGTTCAGCGCCTCCGCGATGCTCAGGGCCTGAGCGGTGGTCGTCACCGCGACGCGTCCGTGATCGAGGTCGACCGCGACCTTGGCCTCGGGGTCGAGGCGCTGGATGGCCCGGCACACCGCCGCGGCGCAGCCGTCGCAGGTCATGCCCTCCACCTGCATCAGGAGGTCCGATGGCGTCGCGTCCATGAGGTTCGCTCCGGGCTTCTCGTTCCGCGGGGCGCATTGTGGCGCCTCGCGACGCCGATGCAAGCGGTCCGGCGCGCGCCGCGTGGGACGTCCCGGAAGCACAGGACACAGTTCGGGAAAATCCGTTTGCGGGGCCGTCCGGTGGCTTGTGGGCCGGGAGCGTCTCGGCAACAAAAGAACGCCGGACCGGCCGAGGTCGGACCGGCACCCGTATTTCCCTGTCGTATCGAGGATCGAAGACTCCGATGGCCCGGATCATCGGCCGGCGTACGAGCCTGTGGGCCCTCGGTCTGCTCGGGCTCTGCCTTCTCGGGCCGCTCGCGGTCTTCTCCCCGCTCGGGGCGAGCCTCGGGCTCGCGGGCCTCGGGCTCGTGGCGGCCCTCGTCGCCCATCGCCGCGCGGGCACGCTGACCGCCCGGTGCGAGAAGCTGTCGGGCGAGGTGGACGTGCTGTCGCAGCGGCTGGTCCGGCTGGAGACGGTGACCCGCGCCCTGGCCGAGCAGCAGGTCCGGGCCGTCGATGCGGGGCTTCCCGCGAGCGCTCCCGGCCCGGACCCCCGCGACCTCAGCGCCGGCATCGAGGAGGTCACGGCCGAGATCGGTCTCCTCAGCGGCATCGTGCGGGAACTCGCGGCCGTGGTGGCGGCGCAGGACGGCGAGATCGCCGGCCTCAAGGCCGTGCCCGCCCCCGTCGTTCCGCCCGTCGCCCCTCCGCTCCGCCCCGTGCCGCGGGTCATCGCTCCGGAGCCTGAAATTCGCCCCGAGCCGCGCTTCGACGCGCCGCCTCTCCGGCGCACCGATCCGCCGCTGGTCGCGCCCTGGACGCCGCGGGCCCTCGGCCGGGCCGAGGCCCCGGTGCGCGACCCCGCGCGCGACGCGGCCCTGATCGCCGCCTTCGACGCCGCCGGCCTGGAGGTCCACCTCCAGCCCATCGTGTCCCTGCCCCAGCGCAAGGTGGTGTCCTACGAGGCGATGGCACGCCTGCGCCTAGTCGGCGAGACCCTGATACCGGAGGCGTTCGTGCCAGTACTGGAGCGCCACGGGCGCACCACCGACCTCGACCGCCGCATGCTCCAGCGGGTCGCCACCATCGCCCAGCACCTCGCCGGGCGGGGCAGCCAGGCGGCGGTGGCCTACGGCCTGTCGCCGCGCTCTCTGTTCGAGCCGGGCTTCCTGCGCTCGCTCGGGCGCCTCGCCGAAGGAGCGCCGGACCTGTCGGGACGGGTCATGCTGGCCCTGCCGCAGGCAAGCTGGCGCAACCTCGACGCGGAGCAGGCCGGCGCCCTGGCCGACCTGCGCGGACGCATCGGCTTCATCCTGGACCGGCCCCTCGACCTGCGCCTCGATCCCCTGGCCCTCGCGGATCGCGGGGTCGCACAGGTGAAGGTCCCGGCCGACCTGCTGCTGCGCCCGGATTCGCGCCAGGCCATGCCCGACATCGCCCTCGAGGACCTCGTGGCTTCCCTGGCGCGGGCCGGCATCCGCCTCGTCGCCGAGGGCGTGGAGCGCGAGACCGATGTGCCCGACCTCATCGAGCTCGACGTGCCCCTGGCGCAGGGCAGCGTGTTCGCGCCGGCCCGGGTGGTGCGCGCCGAGGTGCTCCAGGCGGCCCCGGCCTCGTCCGAGCCGACTCCGCCGAGCGAGGATCCGGAGCCGCCGCCCCAGCGCCGCCCGTTCCGCGACTTCCTGCGCCGGGCCGGCTGAGACCCGCGCGGCGTTGCTTTTCCCGGAGGTCCCGCCTAACCGGGCGGCGCTCCCCGAAACGCCCGCCCGTCAGCTCGAGGCCCGCCGCATGCCCGATACGCCCGCCCGTCCCGGCCCGTCCCGGCCCGTCCCGACCCTGGACGGCTTCGCGACGATCGCCGCGGGCTACGATCTCATCCTGTGCGACGTCTGGGGCGTGCTGCACGACGGCACCAACGCGCATCCGGGAGCCGGCGACGCCCTGACGCGATATCGCGCCCTTCCGGAGAGCGGGCGGCCCCGCCGGGTGATCCTGGTCTCGAACGCGCCGCGTCCCTGGGCCGGGGTACAGGCAATCCTCGACGGATTCAGCGTGCCCCGGGGCGCCTACGACGCGATCCTGACCTCGGGCGACCTGACGCGCAGCCTGGTCGCCGCCCACCCGGGCGAGCGCCTGTATCATCTCGGACCGGAGCGCGATGCCACGATCTTCGACGGCCTCGACGTGACCCTGGTCGACGTGGCGCAGGCCGAGCGCGTCATCTGCACCGGCCTGTTCGACGATACCTGCGAGACCGCCGAGGATTACCGCGGGACGCTGGAGGCGATGCGGGCCCGGGACGTGCCGATGATCTGCGCCAATCCCGACCTCGTGGTCGAGCGCCGGGGCGAGCTCATTCCCTGCGCGGGGCTGATCGCGGAGGCCTACGCGGCCCTCGGCGGCGCGGTGACCTATGCCGGCAAGCCCCATCGCCCCGTCTACGAGGCGGCGCTCGCGCTCGTAGGCAGCCTCGACGACCGGGCGCCGCCGGAGCCCGCCCGGGTGCTCGCCATCGGCGATGCGCTGCGCACCGACATCGCCGGGGCGACGGCCTTCGGAATCCCCAGCCTGCTGGTGGCGCGCGGCATCCACGCCGAGGAGCTCGGCGTCTCGGCGGCGCATGCGTCGCTCGGGGACATTGCGGACTGGCTCGATCGTCAGGCGGTCCGGCCCGACGCGGTGATCGAGCGCCTGGTCTGGTGATCAGGCGAAGAGGGCGTCGATCTCGTCCTGGGCGACGGCCGGGCCGTGGAGCTGCGGACCGTTGAGGATGAGGAGTTCCTTGCGGACCCGGCGCTCCACCTCCTCCGGGTCGATGCCGCCCTCGTCCTTGGCCTTGACGGCGCTGGCGAAGCGCGAGAGCCGGCTCTCGAGCTGGCGCAGGGCCTCCACGACCTTGGCGATGCGCTGCCCGGTGATGTCCTGGAAGGTGCAGGCCTCGAAGATGTCGTTCATGCGCGCCTCGACGGTGGCGCGGTAGTTCTTGTCGTCCGGCAGGCCGAGGATCTCCTCGGCCGTGTTCATGATGGAATTCGTGGCGCCCGCGGTGGCGGCCACCACGCTGCCGAGTTCCTCGTGCGCCATCGGCAGGCGATCCCGGGTGAGCTCGTTGGCCCGCAGCGCGGCGATCTCGTTGCGCAGATGGGCGATGTAGTCCGCGATCTCGACCAACTCACGGATCAAGGACGGCTTATCCGACGCGGGATTCACGTTCCGCGCCTGCTTGGCGAGTGCCATGGGCTCCCGGCTCCTCGATTCGGTGTTCCTGGGCTACGTCTCGAATCGATCAGGCGCCGCAGACGGCTTCGATCTTGCTCTTCAGGGTGGCGGCGTTGAACGGCTTGACGATGTAGTTGTTCACGCCGGCCTTCTTGGCGGCGATCACGTTCTCGGTCTTCGACTCGGCGGTGACCATGATGAACGGGGTGGTGCGCAGGGCCTCGTCGGCCCGGACGTGGCGCAGCAGCTCGTAGCCCGTCATGGGCTCCATGTTCCAGTCGGAGATGACGAGGCCGTACTTGCGGTTCTTGAGGCGAGCCAGGGCGGCGGTTCCGTCGGAGGCGTCGTCGACCTCTTCGAAGCCCAGCTGCTTGAGGAGGTTGCGGATGATACGGACCATCGTCTGATAATCGTCGACGACGAGGATCGGCATGCCGAGATCGAGGGCCATGGGTCGGTGTGCTCCGTCAGGGGAGGGCCCGTGCCTGGGCACGACCCTCCGGGAATGGGCCGGAACGCCAAGGTTTGGGCGCCCCTTGGCGATGAAACTACGCAGCTTCGCATTGCGAAGCGGTTAACTGCCCACGCGGCCCATCTTGTCTTGACTTCAGGAATGTCCGGGCGTGGCGGGGATGGACTCCGTTCGCCTTGACAAGGCCGCCCCGCTCGCCCCCATGCGGGGGGCATGTCCCTCGCGCCACCCCCGCCCGACACCGCCGACTCCGCACCGTCCAGCCTCGACGCTTTCGCCCGGCAGGCCCTGGACGACCTCGATGCGCGCGCCCTGCGCCGCCGCCTCATCGACACCGCGCGCGGACCCGGTCCGATCGCGCACCGGGACGGCAGGACGCTGATCTCGTTCTCGTGCAACGACTATCTCGGGCTCTCCGACGATCCCCGCGTGATCGCCGCCGGACAGGAGGCGCTGGCGCGCTACGGCGCCGGCGCCGGCGCCTCCCGCCTCGTCACCGGCAATCATCCCGTCCTCGCCGCCCTGGAGGCGCGGCTGGCCGCCCACAAGGGCAAGGACGCGGCCCTGGTCTTCGGCAGCGGGTACATGGCCAATCTCGGCATCGTGCCGGCCCTGGCCGGCGCCCGGGACCTCGTCCTCGTGGACGCCCTCGGTCATTCCTGCCTGTTCGCGGGGGCGCAGGTCTCGGGCGCGACGATGCTGCGCTTCCGCCACAACGACGTCGGCCACCTGCGGGACATCCTGGCGGCGCGCCGCGGCCGGCACGGACGCGCGCTGATCCTCACCGAGCGGATCTTCAGCATGGATGGGGACCGCGCGCCTCTCGACGCCATCCTGGAGGTTGCCGCCGCCCACGATGCCTGGACGCTGGTGGACGATGCGCACGGTCTCGGCGTGGTGGAGGCGGGGGCCAGCGCGCCCCTGGAGATGGGCACGCTGTCGAAGGCGCTGGGCTCGTATGGCGGCTATCTCTGCGCCTCGCGCGACGTCGTCGACCTCATGACCAGCCGGGCCCGCAGCTTCGTCTACACCACCGGCCTGCCGCCCGCCTCGGCCGCGGCCGCCCTGCGCGCGCTGGAGATCATCGAGGCGGAGCCCGAGCGGGCTGCCCGCCCCCTGGCCCTGGCCCGCCGCTTCACGGCGCGCCTCGGACTGCCCGAGGCGACGAGCCCGATCGTGCCCGTCCACGTCGGGACGGCGGAGGCGGCGCTCGCGCTCTCGGCCGCCCTGGAGACGCGCGGCTTCCTCGTCGTCGCGATCCGGCCACCCACGGTGCCGGCCGGCACCGCCCGCCTGCGCGTGGCCTTCTCGGCCGCACACGACCCGGCGCAGGTCGACGGCCTGGCCGACGCGCTGCGGGCGCTCGGCATCGGCCCACGGGTTTCCCCGGAGACCTGACCCGGACGGATCAGGAGTTGGAGCGTGCGCCGCCGGCCTCGTGATGCCGGTCCTGGAGCCGGTTCGATCGCTCCCGCGCCCGCCGGCGCTGGGCCGAGAAGCCGATCCAGCGCGTGACCAGGGGGCCGCGACGGCGAACGATCGGTGCCGCGTCCCCGGTCTCGCCCGTCAGGACGGTCACATCGGTATCCGCTGTCCCATCCGCGAGGTGGCTCTCTTCGGCGGGTGGGGCGTGACCGAAGGCTTCGGGATGGGTCTTTTCCGTCACGACGATGAGTCTCCTCCGGGAATCCTGGGTGTTGCCGTGGGTGGGGAGGGCCGCGCGTGCGACGGCGCCGATCCCTGCCGTCGCGTTCGTCGGGCCGGGCCCGTCGCCGAGAGGTCGGAGCTTGCGAATGTCAGCGGTCATCACGCCTGTTGCCATCTGCGCGGGACCCAGCGCGGCGCGCCGTGCGCACCCGTGATCCCGTCCCCCTGCACGGCCCGCTCGTCGGGTCCTGCAGCGTCTGCTACAGCATAAGCAATCCCGCCGCCGGGTTGAGTCGGTTGCTTGGTCTGTGAGTCCATATCTGTTGTCTCGGCGTCCCAAACAGACGTCCAACCGGCCGTTTGCCGGGCTATGGGGACGCTGCCCGGCCCACGGGACCGCGCGGTCCGCGTGGGATCCGGGCCGGCGACCCTGCGCTCCGACCCGTCGTGTGCGGGCCGATACGGCGTCGTTTGGGGGCGCCGCGGGGCTTTCGGCCGCCGCGGATCCGTCAGGCGGCGGCGGGCGCTTGGCCGGCCGCGCGCTCGTGGGCGAGCTTGACCACGCTGACCTGATCGACTTTGCCGGTCCCGAGCATGGGCACCCGCTCCACCACCACCACCTCCGCGGGAATCGCGATCTCCGGCACGCCCTTGCCCTTGGCGAAGCTCTGGTAGGCGGCGCGGGTCGCGTCCTTGCGTTCGGTGAACAGCACCAGCCGCTCGCCCTTGCGGGCATCCGGCACGGCGGCGACGGCGCTGGGGGTATCGGGCCACAGCTCGGCCGCGAGGGCCTCGACGCTGGCCAGCGACACCATCTCGCCGGCGATCTTGGCGAAGCGTTTGGCCCGGCCCTTGATGGTGACGAAGCCCTGGGCGTCGATGGCGACGATGTCGCCGGTGTCGTACCAGCCCTCGGGGGGCGCCTCGATGCTGCCGGGGCGCTCGGGCCGCAGGTAGCCCAGCATGATGTTGGGACCGCGCAGGACGAGACGTCCACCCTCCGCGATGCCGGGCACCGGCTCCAGCCGCCAATCCTGGCCGGGCAGGAGGCGGCCCACGGTGCCGAAGCGGTTGAACATCGGGGTGTTGAGCGCGACCACCGGGCCGCATTCGGTGACGCCGTAACCTTCCAGGATGCGCAGGCCGAACTTCTCGCCCCAGGTCTTGCGGGTGGATTCCTTCACCGCCTCGGCCCCGGCCACGACGTAGCGCAGCGAGCGCAGGTCGTAGGAATGGGCGGTCTTGGCATAGCCCGCCAGGAAGGTGTCGGTGCCGAACAGGACGGTGGCGTTGGAGCCGTAGATCAGCTCGGGCACGATCCGGTAGTGCAGAGGCGAGGGATAGAGGTAGACCGGGACGCCCGAGACCAGGGGCAGCACCAGGCCGGCCGTCAGCCCGAAGGCGTGGAACACCGGCAGCACGTTGAACACCTTGTCGCTCGGCCCAAAATCGATCCGGGCGGCCACCTGCGCGGTGTTGGCGAGCATGTTGCGGTTGGCGAGCACCACGCCCTTGGGTGCGCCTTCCGAGCCTGAGGTGAACAGGATCGCGGCCGGGTCGTCGCCCCGCCGGGGCACCAGGGGCGCCCGCTTGGAGAGGAAGCCACGCAGCTTGTCGCCCGTCGTGATGCCGGCCCGGATGTCCTCGAGGTAGACGAGGGTGACGGCCCCCCGGATCGCCTCCACGAGGGCGCCGAGGCGGCCCTTCTCGATGAAGGCGCGGGAGGTCAGGATGGTGTCGACCTCGGCCGTTTTGCAGGCCGACAGGACGTTGGCGGCGCCCGCCGAGAAGTTGATCATGGCCGGAACCCTCCCGGCTGAGGCCAGGGCGAACAGGGTCACGGCCGCACCGTTGGCGTTCGGCAACATCACGCCCAGGGGCTTGCCGGGGGTGCCGAGCCCCTGCAGCTTCCGCCCGAGGATGTTGGCGCCCATCACCAGCCGGGAGAAGCTCAACGATCCGGTCGGATCCTCGACGGCCGTGCGGCGCCAGCCGTGGCGGTCGCCCGCCTCCACGAGGGCCTGCATCAGGCCGCGGTCGATCTCGGTGGTGCGGAAGACGAGGTCGGACATGATTCCGTAGAGTGCGGCGCCCGCCGCCTGCCGGCGAGCCTTGCCCTTGAGGGCCGGGTCCACGCTAAGGGCGACCGGCGAAAGGATCGTGACGGTGACCTTCGGCCACCAGCGCCGCTTCACCTGGTTCTGCGACAGGCGCGAGAAGACCGTCTTCTCCAGGCCGTCGATCTTCACCGGCACCACCATGGCCCCGGACTTGTCGGCGATGAGCCCGGCCCCGTCATAGACCTTCATCAGGCTGCCGGTGACCGTGAGGCGCCCCTCGGGGAAGATGATCAGCGTCTCGCCGCTCTTGACCGCATTGATCAGGGTGCGGGTGGCCAGCGGCCGTGTCGGGTCCAGGGGCATCGCCTTCGTCATCGCCAGGAACGGCTTCACCCACCAGCGCTGCGCGATGCCGTGGTCCACGGCGAAGACCGGTTCCTGGTCCAAGAGGGAGAGCGCGAGGGGCGCGTCGAGGAACGAGACGTGGTTGAGGGCGATGATGGCGTTCGGGCCGGCCTTCTCGACGTTCTCCAGGCCGCGCACCTCCAGGCGGTAGAAGGCCCGGAACAGGATCGAGAGGAAGTCGCGGAACGGGCTCGTCGGCAGGACGGCCAGGATGACCACGCCCGCCACGAGGTTGAGCACGCCGAGCAGGGTCAGGAGCGCAGCCATCGACCAGCCGGCGCCCTGGAGGGCGGCGAGGCCCAGCGCCCCCGTCACCATGAAGGCGGCCGTGAGCACGTTGACGGCGCCGATGACGCGGGCCCGCTTGTCCTTGTCGGTCCAGGCCTGCACGGCGGCGAAGGAGGGCACGATGTAGAGGCCGCCGGCGACGGCGAGGCCGAACAGGTCGAGGGTGACGCGCAGGCCCGTCCCCGTGGTGAGGAACTCCCAGGCGTCCGAGGGATCGCCGGAGACGGGCCCGAGATGCGCCACCGTCCAGGCGAGATCGAGCCCGAAGGCGCCCATCAGCAGGGCGCCGACGGGGGTGGGGAGCAGCACGATGCGACCGCTGGCGAGCCAGGAGGCCAGCCCCGAGCCCACCGCGATGCCGATGGAGAATACGGCGAGCAGGGTCGTCACCACGGTCTCGGAGCCGTTGAGGCTCTGGCGCACCAGGACGGGGAGCAGCGACAGCACCACGGCGCCCACGAGCCAGAACCAGCTCACGATCAGCGAGCCGCGCCACAGCCGGGTGTCGCTCCAGAGATCGCGCAGGAGGGCACCGGTGGAGCGGGCGACGTTGGGGTCGACCCGCAGGGTCGGCGCGCCCTCGCCGGTGGACGGGATCGCCCGGGCCGAGAGCCAGCACAGGACGGCGAACACCATGATCATCGTGCTGAAGGCCAGCGCGCCGCCGCCCATGGCGGTGGCGAGGCCGGCCACGATGGTGCCGAGCAGGATGGCGAGGAAGGTCGCCGCTTCGACCAGGGCGTTGCCGGCGGTCAGTTCGTCCCGGCGCAGGTGGTCGGGCAGGATGCCGTACTTGATCGGCCCGAACAGGGCCGCGATCGTCCCGAACAGGCCGAGCGCCACGAACAGCACCGGCACGGAGTGCAGCCAGAACCCCAGGGCCGCCGCCGCCGCACCGAAGATCTCGGCGAATTTCAACCGCTTGGCGATGAGCGCCTTGTCGTAGCGGTCCGCCATCTGTCCGCCGAGGCCCGACAGGATGAAGAAGGGGCCGATGAAGACCGCGCCCGCCAGGGTGACCAGCATCGGCGAGCTGCCACCGCCCGCACCGCCCACCTTGAACAGGATCAGGAATACGAGCGCGTTCTTGAGGAAGTTGTCGTTGAACGCCGAGAAGAACTGGCACCAGAACAAGGGTGCGAAGCGGCGCGTCGTCATCAAGGTACGAAACATGGAAGTCTCCTCGGACGACGCATGACTGCCCGCACGCGGCGATAGCGTCAAATGGTGAACCACGCGTCATTTGAACAACGTTCAAAACATATCGCCGCCGCATATGGGGTTCAATGGCGCGATTGCACGGTGTGCAATCTGAGCGGTCGGCCGGTGCGGTGCCGCACGGGGACGATGACCCGACCTCGGAATCCACGGAGCGGGAAACAGGATGGCACGGGTGGAGAAACGGGGCACGGGCCCGCGCGGCGAGCACAACCGCGACGAGTTCCTCGCGCTGGTGACGAAGGCCGCCGAGAACCTCGTCCGGCGGGAGGGCCTGCGCGGCCTCGGGATGCGGCGGCTGGCCAGCACCATCGGGTATGCGCCGAACTCGATCTACAATGCCGTCGGCGACCTCGATGCGGTGATGATGCGGGTCAATGCCCGCACCCTCGCCCGCCTGCACGCGGCCCTGGAATCCGCGGTGACGCCGGACGCCGCACCGCGCGACAAGGCCCTGGCCCTCGCCGATGCCTATCTCGGCTTCGTCGCCGCGGATCCCCAGGTCTGGAGCCTCGTCTTCGAGCACCAGATCGCGCCCGACAGCCCCTTCCCGGACTGGTACGCCGAAGCCCTGGGCCAGACGACCGACCTCGTCGCCCGCGTGCTGGCC
This sequence comes from Methylobacterium sp. 001424705, assembly GCF_059816145.1. Taxonomy (NCBI): domain Bacteria; kingdom Pseudomonadati; phylum Pseudomonadota; class Alphaproteobacteria; order Hyphomicrobiales; family Methylobacteriaceae; genus Methylobacterium; species Methylobacterium sp. 001424705. The sequence goes on from NZ_JCBANU010000008.1 coordinate 116,475, forward strand.
CCCATGATCCCCGACCCGGACGAGCGCCGGCAGGCGGTGGCGGCCCTCTGGGCTGCCCTGCACGGCCTCGCTTCGCTCTCGACTTCGCGCAAGCTCGCGGTGCTGACACCGGAATCGCCCCGGGACCTCGCGCGTCTGCTTGTCCGACGCTTCCTCGACGGGCCGGACCGGGGAAGGCCCGAGACCGCGGGCGCCTGAGCACCCTCGGGCCGGTGGATCCTATAGGACGCTGCTGCGGCGCGTCCGCATCCCCTTGAAGAGGGCGGGATGGGGATCGGTGAGACCGCGCGATGCCGGCGGCTCCGGCGCCTTGTACGCTGGCTCCGCTCGGGCCGGGACCTCGCGCGCGTCGTCCGTCCTCGGCCGGCCGCCGCGGCGCTTGGCGGTCGAAGACCCCGAGTCGTGTAACTCGGACCGCGGCGCAGGCAGGAGCGACAGGCCGCCGAACGCGAGGAGGCAGGCGAGGCCGATGCCGGCGGAATGCCAGCTCGGCTCCGGCGCGATCATCATCGTCACGAGACCCCCGAAGGCGATGGCCGAGGCGAGATTGCGCGGTGTGAAGGGATCGATGGCCATGACACCATCATCCGCTGCGTCGCTCGCGACTTCGTGAAACGCATGATTCAATTTGTAGGGATTATATCGCCGTTGGGCCGGAGCCCTCCGATCGTATTCGGCCCCATGCCGACGGCGCAAAATCCGTGACGCCAGTCGGGGTTTCGCCCTGCGACAGGATTGAGATTTCGATCGGCGCAAGGTCCGAGACCTCGGACTGATATCGGTGCTGCAACAAATCGCGAGATTTCCAGAAGCTCTGATGGGTTCTCGCTGGTGCAACCAGGGGTTCAGAACAATTCATTCGTGAACGCAAGATTTTAAGCATGCGCGATGCGTTGTGGCTGCTCGCCGCGCGTGTTGATTTGCTCCAGGCGGCACCCGATGAAGTTCGTCGTGTCCGTCCAAAATCTCTTCATCCGCCGTCGTCTGATCGCGGCCTTCTCGCTCCTGACCGTCTTCGTGGTCGGCCTGGGCCTCCTGGCACTCTTCAGCACTCAGCGCATGCGCGCGCAGAGCCTGGAGGTCGAGACGAACTGGCTTCCGAGCATCTGCGCCCTGGGCGAGATCGATACGGTCACGGCCCGCATCAGCGCGGTCGTGCTTACGCATATCAGGCCACCGACCCGAAGCTGACGGCCTCGATCGAGGCGGACCTCGTGCGTTTCGACCAGAAGCTGGCCGATCGCCGGGCGATCTACGAGCCGATGATCGCCTCGCCGGAGGAGTGTGCTCTCTACGACAGCTACCGGCGCGATGCGGCCGCCTTCCTGCCGATCCGCCAAGCCATCCTGGATCTCTCGCGCGGCGGACAGAAAGCCCAAGCCTTCGAGCTCTACGAGAGCAAGGGCCTGTCGGTTCGCCGTGCCGCGTCGAACACCCTGGAGAAGCTCGCGGCCCTCAACAATGACGGCGCCGCGCAGGCGCAGGCCCGCAGCATGGCCATCTTCGAGCAGACCCAGACCCTGGGTCTCACCGCTATGTTGGTGGCTCTCGTAATGTCGGCGCTGTCCGCCTTCCTGATCATCCGCGGCGTCACGCACGGCATTCGCTCCGTGGTCCGGCCCATGCAGGCGCTGGCGGGCGGCGACCTCTCCGTGACCATCCCGCACCAGGGCGCCCGGACCGAGATCGGCACCATCGCGGACGCCGTCCAGGTGTTCAAGGACGGTCTGATCAGAATGCGGGCCCTTGAGGAGGACACGGTCCAGGCGCGGGCGGGGGCGGAGGCGCAGCGCCAGGCGGCGATGCGGGCGATGGCCGACAGCTTCGAAGGGGCGGTGGGCGGCATCATCGGCATGGTGACGAGTTCGGCCACCGAGCTGCAGGCCAACGCCCAGAGCATGGCCGGCACGGCCACCCAGACCGCCAACCAGACGACCAGTGTCGCTGCCGCGGCGGAAGAAGCCGCTTCCAACGTCAACACCGTGGCGGCCGCGGCCGAGGAACTCTGATCCTCGGTGGAGGAGCAGGGGGCGGCCACCCAGGAGATCGTGCGCAACGTGGCGCAGGCGGCGATGGGCACGGGGGCGGTGACGACCAACATCGCGGGCGTGGCGGGCGCGGCCGAAGAGACCGGCGCGGCCGCCGCCCAGGTGCTGGGCGCCGCCTCCGAGCTCTCGCGCCAGTCCGAGCACCTCAGCGCCGAGGTCCAGCGCTTCCTGGCCACCGTCCGCGCCGCCTGAGCGGTGCCCACGATCGCCAGGACATGAGAAGGGGCGCGTTCCGGGCCCTTCCTGATTTCAGAGTCAGCGGCTGCCGGCGCCGGACTTCGTGCCGGTGCTGCCCGACGCGGTGCCGGCCCCGGTTTCATGGGACCCCATGCCCGAGTGGCCGGTCGAGCCCGTGGTCGCGCCCTTCTCCTGGCCGGGCGCGTAACCCGAGGCACCGGGGGAGCCGTACTGAGACCCGTTCTGCTGCATCTCCTGTCCCGGTGCGTTGTTCGCGGATCCCGGACCACTGCCGGCGGCGAAAGCGATCGTGGTCAGGGCGAACGTGCTGGCGAGGGCGAGCGTGACGGCTTTCATGAAGAACTCCTTGCACCACTGCAACTGGGGCCGAACAACGTCGGCTCGGTGCAAGGCGTTCCCAAAAATTTCGATGCGTCCCTGTACCCATTTTCCATGTGATGCAGGGATGAGACCGGTCGCCGATCTTGTCGCGGCGGCCTGAGCAGCGCGGCAATACCTGCCACCGTGCCGATCTTCTGGGCCTGGAGGGGCTATGGCAGCGCCGCTTCCGCCTGCCGATAGGCCACGCCGTGGGCCACATAGCCCTCGATCACCCGGGCCATCATGGCGCGCTTCTCGGCATCGAGGGGCCCGAGGATGCGGGCCGGGCGCCCGCCCCAGAGATGGCCGCCCTCCAGGAGCTGGCCCGGGTCGGTGGTGGCGCCGGCGGCCAGCAGCACGTCGTCGGCGATCACGGTGCCGGGGGCGACGACGCAGCCGATGCCGATGAGGCCGCGCGCGCCGATGCGGCAGTCGGACAGGCGGACATTGTGCCCGACCGTGGTGTCGCGTCCCAGGACGACGCCCTCGCCCCGGGTCCGGATGACCGTGTTGTCCTGGATGTTGGTGTTGGCTCCGACCACGATGGGACCGACCTCGGCGTGGAGGTCGCAGGAGAACAGCACCGTGGAGCCGGCCCCGAGGGCGATCCGGCCGCGCAGGCGCGCGGTGCGGGCGACGTAGACGCTGGGATCGTGTTCCGGCTCATCGGCGGCCGGCGGGGCCGGCAGGTCGCCTGAGGCCTCGCGCAGGCGCTCCGCCTGCTCGGCGATCTCCGGCAGGCTGATCGCCCGCACCGGCTTGGCGGGGCTGCCCGCATAGGCGAAGCCGGCGGCGAGGTGCGCCCGCGGGAAGACGGTGGCCCCCGCCTCGATCAGCACGCCACTCTCCACGCTCGCCCCGTCGAGCACGATGGCGTCGTCCTCGATCACCACGTCCGAGCCGACGGTGCAGGCATGCACCACGGCATTGCGGCCCACCGTCACCCGGTCGCCGATCAGGGTCGGATAGGTGTTGGTGGCGATGTGGACGGTGGAGCGGTGGCCGAGCCAGAAGCGCTCGCCGATGACGATCCGGTCGCCGTCGGCGCGGATCACGCTGTGGTCGCCGAGCCAGGCCTGGGCGCCGAGGGTGGCGTCGCCGATCACCGTGCTCGCGCGGCCGCACCAGACCGGACGGGCCGAGAACACCGGCAGGACGCCGTCATGGGGCAGGATCAGCTCTGGGGTCACAGCGAAAATGTCCTTCGCATCCCGGTGGTGTCGCCGGGCGTTCGGGGGCATAGAGCGCCCGTGCCCGTGAGGGCAGGTTCGCCGGGCCTCGTCAAGGGTGTACCGCCCGAACGCGGTCCGCCCAAGCCCCGGTTCCCGACCCCTGGTTTCGACCGCCTGTTTCCACCTCCCTTCTTCACTCTCCTTGTACCCACCCGCTCTGTTCCCACCCGCCATTCCGAGACCAGCCCGGGGAAGCCCATGTCCGATGTCAGCATCCAGAGCGCACCCTTCGACGCGAGCGCCGAGATCGCCCGGCTCACCCGCGATCTCGGCGGCAGCGCCGGAGCCATCGTCACCTTCACGGGCCTGTGCCGCGACGAGGGCGGTCGCCTCACGGGACTGGAGCTCGAGCACTATCCCGGGATGGCCGAGGCGGAGATCGGCCGGGTGGTCGAGACCGCGCGCGCGCGCTGGCCGCTCCAGGGCGTGTGCGTGATCCACCGCCACGGCCTCGTCGCCCCGGGGGAGGGCATCGTCCTCGTGGTCACCGCGTCCAGCCACCGGATCGCCGCCTTCGAGGCCGCGAGTTTCCTGATGGATTACCTCAAGACGCGGGCCCCGTTCTGGAAGCGCGAGCACCTCGCCGACGGCACCACGGGCGGCTGGGTCGAGGCGACGGAGGCCGACGACCACGCCGCCGCGCGCTGGGATCAGGAAGCCGGCGCCCCGCGCTAGCGGTGCGCGGATGCCGGCCGGTCACGGCACCAAGCGGCGGAACCCAAGCTGAGCTGGCGACATCCTCCCGCAGGATGGGCCGGGCGCAGCGCGGCCGGGCCTGCCCGGAGACCCGTCCGACATCCGCGTGCCAGACCCGGCATGCCAGGAGTTCACACCGTTCATGGCCATTCCCTTCCTCAGCGAGGAGCCCGCCCGCCCGCGCCCGCGCCGCTGGTCCCTCGCCGTCTCCGGCATCGCCGTCGTAGCCTTCATCGCCGTCCTGGCGCTCGCCTGGATGGCGGCCTCGACGCTGCTCCTCGTCTTCGCCGGCATCCTGCTCGGCGTCTTCCTCGACGGCCTGACGCGGCTTCTCGGCAAGGTCCTGCCGGGAAGCCGGGGCCTGCGCCTCAGCCTCGTCAGCCTCGTGCTCGCCGGCCTGACCCTCGCCCTCATCGCCTTCGGGGGCGCCACGATCGTGCAGCAGGGGCGGGACCTCGGCCAGACCGTGGCGTCCCAGGCCGGCACCGTGCGCGACCGGCTGAAGGATTACGGCATCGACGTGCCCGAGATCGCCCCGGGCAAGGGCGGCGAAAACAAGGGCAGCGAGAGCAAGGACAGCGAGAGCAAGGCCGTTGCCCCCGGCGGCGGTGATGCGAAATCCGGCGGCGGAGGGGATTCGGGCCCTCAGCGCAACGACGATTCCGTGGCCTCCGGCCAGAAGTCGGGCGGCCTCGCGGGCCTCGCCTCGGGGGCGATGAAGAGCCCCGGCTCGCTGCTGTCGGATGCCGGCAGCGTGCTCGGGCCGGCGGCCACCGTGGTGATCGGCCTGTTCAGCGCGCTGGGCAACGCCCTCGTCATCATCTTCCTCGGCCTCTCGGTGGCGGCGGATCCGGGCGCCTACCGGGACGGGCTCGTGCGCTTCGTGCCGCCGGCGCACCGGGACCGCGCCACCGCCCTCCTCGACGGCATGGGCGAGACCCTGCGCCACTGGCTGTTCGGCCAGCTCATCACCATGGCGGTGATCTTCGTCTGCACCTGGGCGGGCCTCGCCTTCCTGGGCATCGGCGGCGCCCTCATCCTCGGCCTCCAGGCCGGGTTGCTCGCCTTCATCCCGACCATCGGACCGCTGATCGCCGGCGTCGTGATCCTGCTGGCCTCCCTGGCCTCGGGAACCACCGCGCTCCTCGGGGCCCTCGGCGTCTACCTGGCGGTGCAGACCCTGGAGAGCTACGGGCTGACGCCCTTCATCCAGAAGCAGGCCCTCGACATTCCCCCGGCCACGATCTTCGCCGGGCAGCTCGTGCTCGGCGTGATCTTCGGCCTCTGGGGCATCGCCCTGGCTCTGCCGCTGATGGCGGTGGCCAAGGTGCTGCTGGCGCAGCTCTATATCGAGGACACCCTGCATGAGGAGGCGGAGGGCTGAGGCGCCCTTCCGGGTCGTCAGCCAGGCCTGGGGTGTCCGGCGACGGCCCCGTGCCGCCGCCGGGTCTCACGCGTCCATCAGCGGATGCAGGTCGCGGACCATGCTCTTCAGGCGCTCGTCGAGGACGTGGGTGTAGATCTGCGTCGTCGAGATGTCGGCGTGGCCGAGAAGCTCCTGGACGATGCGCAGGTCCGCGCCGTTCTGCAGGAGGTGGCTCGCGAAGGCGTGGCGCAGCACGTGCGGGCTGACCCGGTCCGCCCGGAGGCCGGCCGCCGCCGCCACCGTCTTCAGATCGCGGGCGAACGACTGCCGGGTCAGGTGCCCGCTCTCGCTGTCGGCGGGGAACAGCCAGGGGCCATCGGCGCGCAGGTGGGCGAGGTGGTCGCGCATGGCGCTCCGGGCGATCTCCGTGAGGGGCACCAGCCGCTCGCGTCCGCCCTTGCCCTTGACCACCAGGTAGCGCTCCTTCGTGGAGGCCGCCGCCCGGGGCAGGGCGACGAGTTCCGAGACGCGCAGGCCCGTCGCGTAGAGGAGCTCGATCAGGCAGAGCAGGCGCGTACCCCGCGCGCGCGCCGCCGCCCCATCACCGGCCGCGCCATCTTCTGTCGTCCCTTGGCCGGTCGCCCCTTGGCGCGCCACCGCCAGCAGCCGGTCGACCTCCGCCACCGAGAGCACCTTGGGCAGGGCCCGGACCCGGCGCGGGCCGCCGATCGGGGCGCTGGGATCGTCCTCGGCCAGGCCCTCGGCGTAAAGGAAGCGGTGGAAGCCCCGGATGCAGGACAGGCGTCGGGCCGCCGAGGCGGCCGAGAGGCCGCGCGTCTCGAGGTCGGCGAGGTAGGCCCGCACGGGAGCCGCCTCCATCGCGACGGGGTCGTGCCCGCCCCGCGCCAAGGCGGAGAGGTAGTCGGCGAGGTCGCGCCGGTAGGCCGCGAGGGTGTTGGCGGCCGCGCCCCGCTCGGCGGCGAGCATATCGAGGTAATCGCGGATCAGGACGTCGCCCGCGGACATTTCGCCCGCGGGGATCTCGACCGCAGGCATCTCGGCCGCAGGAATCTTGGCGGCCCGGTTCGGAGGAGGGGTCGGTGCCCGCGTCACCGGTTCGGCGGCTGGAGCTTCGAGGCGGGGATGGTCACGCTCATCTCGCGCGGCGTCGGCACCACGAAGGTCGCCAGCGCGAACATCCCCGCGAAGGCGAGCCCGGCCAGGATGGCGAGGGTGGCGAGGAAACGGAACAGGGTCGGCACTCGGACGAACCTCGATCGTGCGGCGCTGGGAACGTGAGCGCGCCTCGGGGGCCAGACGGCTTCAGGAGCCGGATGTGGCTGACGACAAGCTTGGGGTTGCATCACGGGCCGACGCCGAAGGCAATGACTTCGCGGCCACAGGCGGCGCGGCATTCCGGTGCGCGCGCCGTCCCGGGTGCTTCGCCCCCACCGGAAAACGCGCTAAGACCCGCCCAACGATGTGTAGATGTCCCTGATGACCGAAGTCCCTCCTCAGGGCGGCGTCCCGCCCCCGGGTGAACCGCCGGCCGCCGCCGCCGGCGGCGAGCCGATCGAACTGCGCCTGCGCCGGGCCCTCGGTCACCGGTCGATCGTGCTCGTCGGCCTCATGGGCGCCGGCAAGAGCACCGTCGGCCGGCGCCTGGCCACGCGCCTCGGCCTGATGTTCAAGGACGCCGACAACGAGATCGAGACGGCGGCCAAACTGACGATCCCGGACATCTTCGCGATCTACGGCGAGCCGAGCTTTCGCGATGGCGAGGAGCGGGTCATCGCCCGCCTGATGCGCGAGGGGCCCCTGGTGCTCGCCACCGGCGGCGGCGCCTTCATGCGTGAAACCACCCGCGCCCGCATCGCCGAGGGCGGCGTCTCGATCTGGCTCAAGGCCGAGCTCGACGTGCTGATGCGCCGGGTGCGCAAGCGCGGCGGGCGCCCGCTGCTCCAGACCGAGGACCCGGAGGAGACCCTGCGCCAGCTCATGGCCCAGCGCCATCCGGTCTACGCCACGGCCGACGTGGAGGTGATCTCCCGCGACGTCGCCCACGACCGGGTCGTGCAGGACGTCATGGAAGCACTCGACGCCTACCTGAACCGCCCCTCGCAGACCGGGATCGCAGCCCAGTGACCGACCGCCTCACCGTGGCCGTTCCCCTCGACCAGGGGCGCGCCTACGACATCCTGATCGGACGCGGCCTCCTCGACGAAGCCGGCCGGCACGTGGCCGCCCTCGGGGCGAAGGCGGCGGTGATCGTCTCCGACACCAACGTGGCCGCCCTCTACGGCGCGCGCCTGCAGGACGGCCTCGCGGCGGCGGGCCTGCGCTCGGGCCTCGTGACCGTCGCCCCGGGCGAGGCCTCGAAATCCTACGCCACCTACGCGGCGGTCTGCGACGGGCTCCTCGCCCACAAGGTCGAGCGCAACGACCTCGTGGTGGCCCTCGGCGGCGGCGTCGTCGGCGACCTCGCGGGCTTCGCGGCCGCCACCCTGCGCCGCGGCGTGCGCTTCGTGCAGGCGCCCACGAGCCTCCTCGCCCAGGTCGATTCCTCAGTCGGTGGCAAGACCGGGATCAACTCGCCCCACGGCAAGAACCTCATCGGCGCCTTCCACCAGCCCCGCCTGGTGCTCGCCGACACCGCCACCCTCGACACCCTGTCGGAGCGGGAGATGCGGGCGGGCTACGCCGAGGTGGCCAAGTACGGCCTCATCAACGACGCCGCCTTCTTCGACTGGTGCGAGGCGCACTGGGCCGGCATCTTCGCGGGCGGGCCGGAGCGCGACGAGGCGGTGGCGATCTGCTGCCGCTCCAAGGCCGGCGTGGTGGTGCGCGACGAGCGCGAGGACGGCGAGCGGGCCCTGCTCAACCTCGGCCACACCTTCGCGCACGCCCTGGAGCGCCTGACCGGCTACGAGTCCGCCCGCCTCGTCCACGGCGAGGCGGTGGCGATCGGGCTGGCGCTGGCCTTCCGCTTCTCTGCCCGCCTCGGCCTGTGCCCGGGCCAGGACGCGGGCCGCGTCGCCAACCACCTCGCGCTCGCCGGCCTGCCGACCCGGCTCCAGGCGGTGCCCGGCGGCTGCGGCGACGCCGACGCCCTCGTGGCGGCGATGGCGCAGGACAAGAAGGTCCGCGACGGCGCGCTGACCTTCATCCTGGCGCGCGGCATCGGCCAGAGCTTCATTGCGCCCGGCATCGACGGCGCCGAGGTCCGCGCCTTCCTGGATGCCGAACTGAGCGCCGCCTGAGCGATCCCGGGACCGAAGACCTGCATCGCCGCATCGCCGCGCTGGAGGCCGAGCTCGCCCGCCTGCGCGGCGCGCCGGCGGCACAGCGCGAGGCGGAGCTGCGCCTCATCACCGACGCGCTGCCGGTGCTCGTGGCCTATCTCGACCGCGACTAAACCCACCGGTTCAACAACCGCGCCTACAAGACCTGGTTCGGGCGCGGCGTCGACACCCTGGTCGGTCGCCCCGCCCGCGAGGTGCTCGGCCCCGAGATCTTCGCGCAGCACCGCTCCGACATGGACCGGGCGCTGGCCGGCGAGACCATCGCCCGCGACGGCGTCCTGCCGGACGGCCACGGTCGCCTCCGAGCCTGCGCCATCCAGTACATCCCGCGCCGGACCGAGGCCGGCGCGGTGGAGGGCTTCTTCGTCCTCGCCATCGACGTCGAGGAGCGCCGCGCCGCCGAGGCCCGGCGGATCGCGGTGGCCGAACTCGGAGACCGCCTGCGCGACCTCGACGACACCGCCGCCATCGCGTACGTGGCCGCGGAAATCCTCGGAACCACCCTCGGCGTCAGCCGGGCCGGCTACGGCACCATCGACGCCGTGGCGGAGACCATCCTGATCGAGCGCGACTGGAACGCCCCCGGCATCCGGAGCCTCGCCGGGACCTTGCACTTTCGCGATTACGGCTCCTACATCGAGGATCTGAAGCGCGGCGAGACCGTGATCTGCAGCGATGCAGACGCCGACTCGCGCACCGCCTCCGGCGCCGAGGCCTTGGAGGCGATCAGCGCGCACTCTTTCGTCAACATGCCGCTGACCGAGCACGGCGGCTTCGTCGCGCTTCTCTATCTGAACCATGCCACCGCCCGGTCTTGGTCGCCCGAAGAGCTCGCCTTCATGCGCAACGTCGCCGAGCGCGTGCGGGCGGCCACCGAGCGCAGCCGCGCGACCTCCGCGCGACGGGCGAGCGACGCGCAGTTCCACGCCTTCGCACAGGCGGTCCCGATCCACGTCTGGGCGGTCTCCGCCACCGGTGCCCTTGATTGGTTCAACGCCGCCTGCGCCGCCTATTGCGGCCCCGCCCTCGACGGGGTCCGGAGCGCGGCCTGGGCCGCCCTCGTCCACCCCGCGGACCGCGCGGCGGCGGAGGCCTGGGAGGCCTGCCTCGAAGACGGCCGGCCCTACGCCAGCGAGTTCCGCATCCGCCGCGACGACGACGCCTATCGCTGGTTCCTGGTGCGGGCCGAGCCGATCCGGGCGGCCGACGGCACCATCCTGCGCTGGGTCGGCACCAGCACCGACATCGACGACCAGAAGGTCACGAGCGCCGAACTGGCGCGCCTGAACAGCAGCCTGGAGCGCCAGGTCGAGCGCCGCACCCGCGAGCGCGACCGCATCTGGACGACCACCACCGACCTGATGGGGACCGCCGGGCTCGACGGCTACCTAAAGACCATCAACCCGGCCTGGGGCCGCACCCTCAGCTGGGACGAGGACGCCCTGCTCGGCCGGCCCTTCGCGGCGCTGATCGATCCGGCCGACCATGCCGAGACGGCCAAGGTGGTCCGCCGTCTCGCGCGGGGCGAGACCGTGACCGGCTTCGTCGACCGCGTCTTCACGAAGGCGGGTGACCGGCGCACGGTGATGTGGACGGCGGCTCCCGACGGAGAGACCTTCACCGTCATCGGACGGGACATCACTGACCAGCGCCGGACCGAGGAGGCCCTGCGCCAGGCGCAGAAGATGGAGGCGGTGGGCCAGCTCACCGGCGGACTGGCCCACGACTTCAACAACCTGCTCACGGGGATCTCCGGCAGCCTCGAACTGCTTCAGGTCCGCATGGCGCAGGGACGGATCACACAGACCTCGATCGCTACATCAACGCGGCGCAGGGCGCGGCCAAGCGTGCCGCCGCCCTGACGCACCGCCTCCTCGCCTTCTCGCGCCGGCAGACCCTCGACCCCAGGCCCACCAGCGTGAACGGCCTCATCGCCGGCATGGAGGAACTGGTGCGCCGCACGGTCGGGCCGGCGGTGACCATCGAGATGGTCGGCGCAGCCGGTCTCTGGACCGCCCTGGTCGATCCGAACCAGCTCGAGAACGCCCTCCTCAACCTCTGCATCAACGCCCGCGATGCCATGCCGGAGGGCGGCCGCATCACCATCGAGACGGCCAACAAGTGGTTCGATCTCCGCGCGGCCCGCCAGCGCGACCTGGAGCCGGGGCAATTCCTCTCCCTGTGCGTCACCGATACCGGCACCGGCATGACGCCGGAGGTGATCGCCCGCGCCTTCGATCCGTTCTTCACGACGAAGCCCTTGGGCGAGGGGACCGGCCTCGGCCTGTCGATGATCTACGGCTTCGCCCGTCAGTCGGGCGGCCAAGTGCGGATCTATTCGGAGGTCGGCTAGGGCACGACGGTGTGCCTCTACCTGCCCCGCCACTACGGGGAGGCCGAGGCCCGCGACGGCGAGGCCGACCTCGGCAACGCACCCCGGGCCGAGCAGGGCCAGACCGTGCTCATCGTCGACGACGAGCCCACCGTGCGGATGCTCGTGACCGAGGTGCTGGAGGATCTCGGCTACACCGCCATCGAGGCGGCGGACGGGGCGGCGGGCCTCAAGGTGCTCGAATCGGACGTGCGGCTCGACCTCTTGGTGACGGATGTCGGCCTGCCCGGCGGCATGAACGGCCGCAGATGGCCGATGCAGGCCGGGTCGTACGCCCTGGCCTGAAGGTGCTGTTCATCACCGGCTACGCCGAGAACGCCGTGCTGGGCAACGGATACCTCGCGCCCGGCATGCAGGTGCTGACCAAGCCCTTCTTGATGGAGTCGCTCGCCGGACGCATCGAGGAACTCATCGCCGGGACCGACGGGGCGTGAACGGCCCGGCCCGCGCCGTGGTAAGCACCGGCTCGACCTGACGACATTCTCCGGCATCGCACGCATGGAACCCCATACCGATCTCTGGCTGGCCGCGAGCATCGTGGTCATCTCGCTCCTGCTCTCGGCCTTCTTCGCCGGCGCCGAGACCGCCTTCACGGCGGCGTCCCGGGCCCGCATGCTGGCCCTGGAGAATGCCGGCGACGCGCGCGCGCGCCTCGTCAACGCCATCATGGCGAGCCGCGAGCGCTTCATCGGCGCCATGCTCATCGGCTACAACATCGTGGCGATCGGCGCCTCGGCCTTCACCACCGGCGTGCTCACCACCCTCTTCGGCAAGAGCGGCATCCTCTACGCCACCGGGGTGATGTCGGTCCTGGTCATCATCTTCGCCGAGGTGCTGCCCAAGACCCTCGCGATCAACAAGCCGGACAGCGCCGCCCTGGTCATGGCCCGGCCGGTGGCCTTCGCGGTGGCCCTGCTCGGGCCGGCGGCGCTCGCCATCGAGGCCCTGGTGCGCGGCATGCTCCGTCCCTTCGGCGTCCGGATCGGCGAGCGCCAGACCATCCTGTCGGCCACCGACGAGATCCGCGGCCAGGTCGCCCTGCTCCATCGCGAGGGTGGCGTGGCCAAGGCCGAGCGCGACATGCTCGGCGGTCTCCTCGACCTGTCGGACCTCACCGTTTCGGAGGTGATGGTCCACCGCACCAAAATGCGCACCATCGATGTCGACCTGCCCTCGGAGGAGATCGTGCGCGCAGTGCTGGCCTCGCCCTACACGCGCATGCCCCTCTGGCGCGGCACGACGGAGAACATCGTGGGCGTGCTGCACGCCAAGGATCTCCTCCGGGCGCTGGACGCCGCTGGCGGCGACGCCGCCGGTCTCAAGGTCGAGGCCCTGGCGTTGGAGACTTGGTTCGTGCCGGACACCACCTCCCTGCGCAACCAGCTCAAGGCCTTCCTCGCCAAGAAGACCCACTTCGCCCTGGTGGTCGACGAGTACGGCGAGGTGATGGGCCTCGTGACCCTGGAAGATATCCTCGAAGAGATCGTGGGCGACATCGCCGACGAGCACGACGTCACCGTCTCCGGGGTGCGGGCCCAGGGCGACGGCTCGGTGCATGCCGACGGCAGCGTGCCGATCCGCGACCTCAACCGGGCCATGGACTGGGACCTGCCCGACGACGAGGCCACCACCATCGCGGGGCTCGTCATCCACGAGGCCCGGGCGATTCCCGACACCGGGACAGCTTTCAACTTCCACGGCTTCCGCTTCCAGGTCCTGCGCAAGGCCCGCAACCGGATCACCGCCCTCCGGATCACGCCGCTCGGTCCCGGTCTGCGCAAGGTGGAGCCGTGACGACCCGCCATCCGCGGAGGTCGTCGACGGGCCTCGGACGTCCAGATCTGGGTAACCATGATCGTATAGAATAGCTTCGGACGCTGGTCCGCCGTCCCGAAGGGGCGAGCGGCTTCTGGATCATCGAACGAGCGAGGGGGCGGAACCGATCGATGCTGCTCGATGCCTCGACCCTTCTGCTCGTGACCGTGATCCTGACCTTCATGGTCGGCAGCCTGTTTCTGCTGTCCTGGAGCCAGGCCCGCCACGTCCACGCCCTGGCGATCTGGGGCATCGCCCACATCACCGGCGCGATGGCCTCGGCCTTGCTGTCCCTGCGCGGGATGATTCCGGACTGGGTCTCGATCGGGGTCGCCAACGGCGTGATGATCGGGGCCTACGGCCTGATCTGGACCGGGACCCGCGCGTTCGAGGGACGGCGCGCCCGCTTCGCACCGATCGCAGTGGCGATCGCGCTCTGGGGGACGAGTTGCCTGGTCCCGGCGTTCTTCGCCTCGGTTCCCGCCCGGGTGATGCTGGCTTCGAGCCTCGCGGGAGGTTTCTGCCTGCTGGCCGCTCGCGAGATCTGGCGGGCCAGGGCCGAACCTCTGGTGTCGCGCTATCCCGGCGTCGCCCTGCTGCTGATCTACACCTTCGCCTATTGGATCCGCGTGCCCCTCGCACTCGTCGCGCCGCCGCAGACCAAACCGAATCCGCTGCAGACGCCCTGGCTGACCATCCTGTGCCTCGCCGGCATGCTCTTCACCCTGGCGATCGCCTTCGTGTTCATGTCGCTGACGAAGGAGCGCGCGGAGCGCCTGCAGCGGCTCGCTGCCGACACCGACGCGCTCACCGGCATCCTCAGCCGGCGCGCCTTCGTGGCCCGGGCCGAGGCTGCGCTGGGGGAGGGCGGTACCTTCACCCTGCTTCTGTTCGACCTCGACCACTTCAAGCGCATCAACGACCGGCACGGCCACGCGGTGGGCGATGGCGTCCTCGTCGGATTTTGCCACGCCGTGTCGGCGCTGCTGCCGGGCTCCGCGATCTTCGGTCGGATGGGCGGCGAGGAATTCGCCTGCCTCCTGCGCGGACTCACCCCGGAGGAGGCCTTGACCAAGGCCGAGTTCCTGCGTCGCGCCGTGGCCCGGATCGCCGTGCCGGAACTGCCGCACCTTGCGATCGGCGTCAGCATCGGTCTGGCGGTGCCGGAGGAGGGCTCCGCCGCCGTGGCGTCGGGACGCCGGCTCGATGCCCTGCTCAGCCGGGCGGATGCCGCGCTCTACCAAGCCAAGCGCAACGGGCGCGGGCGGACCGAGCCCGCACCGCACCCGCTGCTCCGAGTCGCCTGAGGCAGGGCAAGTCGCCTAAGGCAGGGCGAGTCGCCTGAGGCGGGTTACGGCGCCTTCTGAGCCGGGGCGGGCGCTACGGCCGGAGCGGCCGCCGTGCGCTCGATCTTGGCCCCCTCGCGCAGTTTCAGGATCATATCCTGCTGCGCCTTGCGGGTCAGGTACTGGTCCACCTGCTCCTTCATCTCATCGAAGGTCGGAACCGGCTTGGTGCGCTTCTCCTCGAGCTTGATCACGTGCCAGCCGAACTGGGTCTTGACCGGATCGGACACCTGCCCCGGGCTCATCTTGAAGGCGGCCTCGGCGAAGGGAGCGACCATGCGCTCCTTGGTGAACCAGCCGAGGTCGCCGCCCTCGGTCTTCGAACCGGGATCCTTCGACACCTCGGCCGCGACCCGGGCGAAGTCCTCGCCGCTCTTGATCCGCGCCGCGATCTTCTTGGCCTCGTCCTCGCTCTCCACGAGGATGTGGCGGGCGTGGGCCTCCTCCTCGGGCTTCATCGCTTTGACGGTCTGGTCGTAGAGGGCCTTGGCCGCCTCCGGCGTCGCCGCCTTCTTAGCCTCGCGCTCCAGGTACTCGTCGAGGAGGAGCTTGTCCTTGAAGTAGGCGAGCTTGCGCTGGAAATCCGGCGAATCACCGATCTTGGCGGCTTCGGCCGCCTGGGCCCCGACCTTGAGGTCGATCATGTAGTCGACGAGGAGAGCTTTCTTCTGGGCGTCGTCGACGCCGGGCAGAGAGAGGGCGGGATCTTCGGCCGCGATGGCGAGGTCTCCCGCGGTGATCGGCGCCCCGTTCACCTTCGCCACCACGGTCTCGGGAGCGACGGGTGCTGCGGCCGGTGCTGGGGCGGCCGGCGCCTGTGCCCGGGCCGAGGCCAGCGGCAGGCCGAGCGCCAGGGCGACGGCGCCCGTGCGCAGGAGGCCCGTGCGCAGGAGTCCGGAGCGCGAAAGGGACTTGATCATCGTCATGGAGGCGTCCTTGGGAGCGCCGCCCACGTCCCGGCACGGGGCCGGTCGGAGGTCGTCGCAGGGGGCGGTCGAGCGAGGTGCGGCCGGGGGCCGCGGATTGGCCGCGTCATCAGGTGGCGCGTGCACCCCCCGATGGCAAGCACGGCCGCAGCGTCGAGCGGCCGAATCCAGGCGCCCGTTCGCCGCGCACGCGACGCACCCTCACGCCGTTCCCTCTCCCGTCGCTGCGACCGGTGCGTCGGGCGATCACGATGCGGGGAGATCCCGCGAGCGGCCCGGACACGCGCGCCCGCATCCTTCGTATGAGGACTGAGACCATGAGAACCGGGGCCACGGCACCCCGGCGCCGAATCCGGCCCACGGGGTTCGCGCGGGCGAATCACGCCCCGGATCGAAACGCGGCGCGTCCGCGTTGGCCGGGTCAAAGCCGGCTCAGCGCCCCTCCGGGCGTGCAGCCGCTCGGCGTCCTCCGCTTGCCCCGCGCCGACCCGGCCCCACCCGATACCCCGGTGTGGACGCGGGCCGGCTCTTTCGGATGCGCCGGCCCGTGTTTACCTCTATAAGCCCGGCCAACATTCGCCTTCAGACTTTTCGATCGACCGTAGGTTCACGATGCTCGGTGCCCTCGCCAAGAAGATTTTCGGCTCGTCCAACGACCGGCGCGTGAAGGGCTATCGTCCCCGTGTGGCCGAGATCAACGCCCTGGAGCCGCAGGTCGCCGCGCTTTCGGACGACCAGCTCCGCGCCCGCACCGACATGCTGAAGGCCGAGCTCGCGGCCGGCAAGACGCTCGACGACATCCTCGTGCCCGCCTTCGCCACCGTGCGCGAGGCGGCCAAGCGCGTGCTCGGCCAGCGCCACTTCGACGTGCAGCTCATCGGCGGCATGGTGCTCCACGAGAGCGGAATCGCCGAGATGCGCACCGGCGAGGGCAAGACCCTGGTGGCGACCCTGCCGGTCTACCTCAATGCCCTCTCGGGGCTGGGCGTCCACGTGGTCACGGTGAACGACTACCTGGCCGCCCGCGACGCGGAGTGGATGGGCCGGGTCTACCGCTTCCTCGGCCTCACCGTCGGCACCATCGTGCACGGGCTCGACGACGGCCAGCGGAAGGAGGCCTACGCCGCCGACATCACCTACGGCACGAACAACGAGTTCGGGTTCGACTACCTGCGCGACAACATGAAGTACGAGCTCAGCCAGCTGTCCCAGCGCGGGCACAACTTCGCGATCGTCGACGAGGTCGATTCGATCCTGATCGACGAGGCCCGAACCCCGCTGATCATCTCCGGCCCGGTCGACGACCGCTCTGAGCTCTACGTCTCGGTCGACGCGCTGATGCCGCATCTCGAGCGGGAGCATTACGATCTTGACGAGAAGCAGCGCACGGTCTCGCTGACCGAGAGCGGCAACGAGTTCGTCGAGGACCTCCTGCGCGGGGCTGATCTCCTCAAGGAGGGCGACCTCTACGACGCGCACAACGTCAGCCTCGTCCACCACGTGAACCTGGCCCTGCGCGCCCACACCCTGTTCACCCTGGACAAGGACTACATCGTCAAGAACGACGAGGTGGTGATCATCGACGAGTTCACCGGCCGCATGATGCAGGGCCGACGCTACTCGGAAGGCCTGCACCAGGCGCTCGAGGCCAAGGAGCGGGTGACGATCCAGCCCGAGAACCAGACGCTGGCCTCGATCACCTTCCAGAACTACTTCCGCCTCTATTCCAAGCTCGCCGGCATGACCGGTACGGCCTCCACCGAGGCCGACGAGTTCGCCGAGATCTACAAGCTTGAGGTCGTCGACATCCCGACCAACAAAGAGGTCGAGCGCGTCGACGAGGACGACGAGGTCTACCGGACGGTGGCCGAGAAGTACGACGGCATCATCGCCGAGATCGAGAAGGCGCATGCGCGCCACCAGCCGATCCTGGTCGGCACCGGCTCGATCGAGAAGTCGCAGCACCTGGCCGAGATGCTGGTCAAGGCAGGCTTCCGCCAGCTCGACTACTCGGACCCCAACGCCCTCACGGACGTCTACGCCGCTGCCCGCGAAGGCCGGGTGACGAAGCGCTTCGCCGTGCTCAACGCCCGCTTCCACGAGCAGGAAGCCTACATCGTCGCCGAGGCCGGCGTGCCCGGCGCCATCACCATCGCTACCAACATGGCCGGGCGCGGCACCGACATCAAGCTCGGCGGCAACGTCGAGATGCGCGTGGAGAAGGAGCTTGCCAGCGTGCCCGAGGGGCCGGAGCGCAACGCGAAGATCGAGGCGATCAAGGCCGAGATCGCTGAGAACCGCGACAAGGTGCTGGCCTCGGGCGAGGCGGCCGACCCGGCTGCGGGCCGCAAGGTCGCCCTGCCGGGCGGCCTCTACATCATCGGCACCGAGCGCCACGAATCCCGCCGAATCGACAACCAGCTGCGTGGCCGCTCCGGTCGCCAGGGCGATCCCGGCCGCTCGAAGTTCTACCTGTCGCTCCAGGACGACCTGATGCGGATCTTCGGGTCCGACCGCATGGACGGCATGCTGACCCGCCTCGGCCTGGAGCAGGGCGAGGCGATCATCCATCCCTGGATCAACAAGGCCATCGAGAAGGCGCAGCAGAAGGTCGAGGCGCGCAACTTCGACATGCGCAAGAACGTGCTCAAGTACGACAACGTCATGAACGACCAGCGCAAGGTCGTGTTCGAGCAGCGCCGCGACTTCATGGGCCAGGACAGCGTGCGCGAGACCGTGGACGAGATGCGCCACGGCGTCGTCGACGACCTCGTGGCGGTGCACGTGCCCGAGAACGCCTACGCCGAGCAGTGGGACATCGAGGGCCTGCGCGAGCGGGTCCAGACGGTGCTCAACCTCGACGTTCCGGTGGAGGACTGGGCCAAGGAGGAGGGCATCGCCGACGAGGAGATGCGCGACCGCCTGCGCCAGGCCGCTGACGAGGCCTATGCCGGGCGCACCGAGAAGAA
This sequence comes from Methylobacterium sp. 001424705, assembly GCF_059816145.1. Taxonomy (NCBI): domain Bacteria; kingdom Pseudomonadati; phylum Pseudomonadota; class Alphaproteobacteria; order Hyphomicrobiales; family Methylobacteriaceae; genus Methylobacterium; species Methylobacterium sp. 001424705. Next base: position 135,125 of record NZ_JCBANU010000008.1, read on the forward strand.
TACGCCCGAGGTGATGACCTATGTCGAGAAGCAGGTGCTCCTGCAGACTCTCGACCACCTCTGGCGCGAGCACCTCGTCACCCTCGACCACCTGCGCCAGGTGGTGGGCTGGCGCGGCGTCGCCCAGCGCGATCCCCTCAACGAGTACAAGTCCGAGGCGTTCGAGCTGTTCAACAGCCTAGTCGCGGCCCTGCGCGAGCAGGTGACGCAGCAGCTCTCGCGCATCGAGATCATGTACGAGGAGCCGCCCGTGGAGGGCGCCGACAACCCCTTCGCCCCACCCGGCCTGCCGCCGATGTTCGCCCAACACCTCGATCCCGTCACCGGTGAGAACGAGATGGCGGGCACCGGTACGGGTAGCGACGGCGGCGCGGGTCCCGCCTACGGCTACGCCGCACGCGAGATGGGCACGGACACCGCCGTTCTCGAGCGCAACCCGGACGATTCCTCCACCTGGGGCCGCGTCGGGCGCAACGAACCTTGTCCCTGCGGCTCGGGCAAGAAGTACAAGCACTGCCACGGGACGCTGACGGCCTGAGCGTGCCGGCGGTCGCCTACGGCATCGAGCCGGACCTCGACGCGGCGGAGTTCCGCCGCGTCCTGATCGAGTCCGGACTCGCCGTGCGCCGCCCGACCGACGACCTACCGCGCCTGGCCCGGATGCTGGCGCAGGCCGATCTCGTCGTCACCGCCCGGCGGGACGACGACCTCGTCGGCGTCGCGCGCACGCTCACGGATTTCGTGTTCTGCGCCTATCTCTCGGACCTCGCGGTGAGCCGCTCCGCGCAGGGGCTCGGGATCGGCCGCGGCCTCCTCGCCGCCACCCGAGCGGCAGTCGGGCCGCAGGCCTCGCTCCTGCTGACGGCCGCCCCCGGGGCCGTCAGCTTCTACGATCGGATCGGGATGCCGCGGGTGGCGGATGCCTTCCGCTACGACCGCGAGGCCTGACCCGCCGCCTCGAAATCGCCGTCCCTGCCCAGAAACGAACCCATTTGGTGGTCAAGCCATATGGATACGCTTGAGGGAGTGGAGCGAGACGGCATGCAGGAAACCCGATCGGCGACGACGCTGCCTCTACTTGGTCTCCTCCTGGCGGTTCCTGGTCTCGGTGGTTGCAATACCTATGCGGGTGCACCCACGGTGACGGGTTCGACGCTCGCAGCCAAGCCGGTGTCCGTCACCGATGAAGAGCGCGACTGTCTCGGTCGGGCGATGTACTTCGAGTCGAATCGCAGCGACGCCGAAGGCCTGCTCGCCGTCGGCACGGTGGTCATGAACCGGCTCGAGGCCGCCGCCTTTCCGAATGGCGGGATCTGCTCAGTGGTCGGCCAGCCCCGGCAATTCGCCCCCGGTGTCCTGACGAAGAAGATGGACGACAAGAGCCTGCAGAAGGTCGCCGAGGTGACCGATGCCGTCCTCGATGGCCAGCGCCACCCGAAGGTCGGGCGAGCGATGTACTTCCACACGGCCGGCCTGCGCTTCCCCTACAACAACATGCACTACGTGGCGGTGGCCGGCGGCAACGCCTTCTACGAGAAGCGCAAGCCCGGCGCCGTGGAGCAGGCCACGCCGCCCGCGCTCGCCTTCGCCTCGGCCGAGGCCCCCGCGGCGCCGACGATGCCCGGGGTCGCGGCTCCGGTTTCCCCCGCGGCCGCCACCATCCCCGCCCCGGTCGAGACCGCGGCTGCCCGCGCGACCCCGGCCGCCTCGGTGCCGGACCATCGTGCGGCCCCGATCCGTACGGTGCGGGCCACCGTCGACGAGAAGCCCGCACCCGCGGCCAGGGCACCGAAGGCCGCCCACAGCCGCGTCGCCCTAACGCCGGCCGCCCTGGCTCCTGAGCCGCTGATCCCGCCGCCCGTCCTCAACCTGCCAAGGCCGTGAGCCGGCCCCCGGGGAACCGCCGCGAGCCGCGGGCCGATTCCCGACGGGCCTCGGTTCCGGCGCTCTGCGTGCCGCTTTCGGTCGCGGAGATTAACGGGGCCGCCACCCTATCTGAAATCGCACCTTCTCCTTACCGCAGGTCGCGATGAACATGGTTCGGCCGGTCGCCCACCTCACAAAGGCGTGCACGCGTGCGATCGTCCGTGCCCTCACTGGGGGCTTCGATGCGCTGACGGGTCCGGTCGGACGCCTGAACGATCGCGTCGAAGCGCACCTGCACGATCGGACACCGCTGCTCAGGGCCTATTATGCGCGTCCCGCGCCTCGGCTCGCCGCGCCGTTGTCCGTCCTCGACGGGCCCATCGATCTGGCGCTTCGTGGTGGAATCCGCGAGACCGCGCCGAGCCGACCGGCGGAGACGACGGCGCCGCAGCCATCCGCCATGGCATAAGCCAGGTGCCGCCCTCCGAAGCCACCTGATCCGCTTACTGCGGTGGCGCTTCGCCCGAATGTCGGAAAACCCGCCCGTCGCGGCCCTTCGGACCGGGAGGCCGCCTTCGGCACGGTTCCTACACGGTCACTTGGGTCCCGACCTCGACCACGCGGCCGGTGGGGATCTGGAAGAAGTCCGTGGCGTCGTTGGCGTTCTTGGCCAGGGTGATGAAGATTCGGTCCTGCCACAGGGGCATGCCCGAATGGGCGGCCGGGCGGATCGAGCGGCGGGACAGGAAGAACGACGTCGCCATGATGTCGAACTTGAAGCCCTGCTTGCGCAGCAGCGTCAGGGTCCGGGGGATGTTCGGCGTCTCCATGTAGCCGAACTTCATCACCACCTTGTGGAAGTGCGGGCCGATCGGCTCGATGTGGATACGGTCGACCTCGGCGGCGCGGGGCGTGTCCACGGTCTCCACGGTGAGCACCACGTTCTTCTCGTGTAGCACCTTGTTGTGCTTCAGGTTGTGCAGCAGGGCGGCCGGGGCGATGTAGGGGTCGCTGGTCAGGAACACCGCGGTGCCGCGGACGTGATGCGGCGGGCTCTTCTCCAGCATGCTGACGAGCTCGGTGAGCGGTACGTCGGTCTTGCGCGTCTTGTTGATCAGGATCCCGACGCCGCGCACCCAGGTCCACATCATGACGATCAGGGCACCGGCGAACAGCAGGGGTACGTAGCCGCCCTCGAACACCTTCAGCATGTTCGACAGGAGGAACAGGAACTCCACCGCCGCGAAGGGCAGGATTGCGAGGCCGGCGGCCCAGGGCGACCATTTCCAGGTCTTCCACAGCACCAGGAAGGCGAGGCTGGCGGTGATCAGCATCGTGCCCGTCACGGCGATGCCGTAGGCCGAGGCCAGGGCCGCCGAGGAGCGGAACAGAACCGCCAGGATCACCACGCCGACCATCAGCAGCGCGTTGATCTGCGGCAGGTAGATCTGGCCCGAATGCGATTCGGAGGTGTGGCGGATCTCCAGGCGCGGCAGCAGGCCGAGCTGGATCGCCTGGCGCGACAGCGAGAAGGCGCCGGTGATGACGGCCTGGCTCGCCGTGACGGTGGCGGCGGTGGCGAGCAGCACCATCGGCAGCAGGCCCCATTCGGGCACGAGCTGGAAGAACGGATCGGTGGTGTCGGGCTTCGACAGCACCAGGGCCGCCTGGCCGAAATAGTTCAGGACGAGGCAGGGGCCGACGAGGCCGAGCCAGGCGATCTGGATCGGCCGGCGCCCGAAATGGCCGAGATCGGCGAACAGGGCCTCGGCCCCCGTCACCGCCAGGAACACCGCGCCGAGCGCCACCAGGGCGCCGGTGCCGTGCCCGAGGAGGTAATGCACCGCGTAGTACGGGTTGAGGGCCCAGAACACGTCGGTGTTGGCAGCGATGTGGGGCAGGGCGGCGAGCGCCATCGCGGCGAACCACACCACCATCACGGGGCCGAAGAAGGAGGCCACCTTGCTGGTGCCGCGCACCTGGATGAGGAACAGCGGCACGATGATCGCGATGGTGATCGGCAGCACGTACGAATCGAAGGCCGGGGTGACGAGCTTCAGGCCCTCCACCGCCGAGAGCACCGAGATCGCCGGCGTGATGATGGCGTCGCCGTAGAACAGCGAGGCGCCGAGCAGACCGAACATGAACACCACGCGGGAGCCGCCGAGCGCCGTGCGGGCCAGTGCCATCAGCGAGAGGATGCCGCCCTCGCCGTTGTTGTCCATCCGCAGCAGGATAACGACGTACTTGATGGTGACGATGAGGACGAGGGCCCACAGGATCAGCGAGGCGACGCCCAGCACCTCCTCGCGCAGCAGGATGCCGTCGGCCCGCGCCGAGACCAGGGCCTCGCGGAAGGCGTAGAGCGGGCTCGTCCCGATGTCGCCGTAGACAACCCCGACGGAACCGAGGACCAGCGTCCACAGGCCCGCCGGGCCGTGGGCCCGGGCGGTCTCGGGCGAGGCCTCGGCGGCCGGAGGTGCACCGGCGCCGTCGGGTTTGGCGGCGGGCGCGCTCGAAGGGGCGGTCTGCGTCATTCGGCTCGATCGAGGCTCGTGGCGAGCCCAACGTCTCGCGGCGCGAGTTTGCTCGCGCGCGAGAACGCCGGGGCCGTCCCGACGGGGTCGGGCGGCGGGGGACGGTCGCGTTCACGCTATCATGCGGCGCAGGACGCGAGAACGGCAACCTGGTCGCGGTTGCCGCTCATCGGGGTTCGAGTCCGGATCGCGTCCGGCAGCTGCGCGTCAGGAGGCTACTCGGCGGCGGTGCGGGTACCCGTGCCGAAGCGCCGCTCGATGTAGTCGGTCACCACGGTCTCGAAATCCTTGGCGAGGGTCGGTCCGCGCAGGGTCATGGCCTTCTTGCCGTCGATGAAGACCGGCGCCGTGGGGGTCTCGCCGGTGCCCGGCAGGGAGATGCCGATATCGGCGTGCTTCGATTCGCCGGGGCCGTTCACGATGCAGCCCATCACCGCGACGTTGAGGCCTTCGACGCCCGGATAGGCCTTCTTCCATTCCGGCATCGAGTTGACGATCCAGCTCTGGATGTCGCGGGCGAGTTCCTGGAACGTGGTCGAGGTGGTGCGGCCGCAGCCCGGGCAGGCGGCGACGAGGGGCACGAAGGTGCGGAAGCCCATGGTCTGCAGGAGTTCCTGCGCGGCCTTCACCTCCACGGTGCGGTCGCCGCCCGGCTCGGGGGTCAGCGAGTAGCGGATGGTGTCGCCGATGCCTTCCTGCAGCAGCACGCCGATGGCGGCGGAGGCGGCCACCAGGCCCTTCGAGCCCATGCCGGCCTCGGTGAGACCCAGATGGATGGCGAAGTCGGAGCGGCGCGCCACCTCGCGATAGACCGCGATGAGATCCTGCACCGCCGAGACCTTGGCCGACAGGATGATCTTGTCCTGGGACAGGCCGAGTTCCACCGCGCGCTCGGCCGAGCTGAGGGCCGATTGCACCATGGCCTCGCGCATCACCGCGCGGGCGTCGATCGGCCGGGCCGAGCGGGCGTTCTCGTCCATCAGGTGCGTGAGCAGCGCCTCGTCGAGGGAGCCCCAGTTCGCGCCGATCCGGACGGTCTTATCGTAGCGGATCGCCTGCTCGATGATGGTCGAGAACTGCGTGTCCTTCTTCTCCTTGAAGCCGACATTGCCCGGGTTGATCCGGTACTTGGCCAGCGCCTCGGCGCAGGCCGGATGGTCGGACAGGAGCTTGTGGCCGATGTAATGGAAGTCGCCCACCAGCGGCACGTGCACGCCGATGCGGTCCAGACGCTCGCGGATCTTCGGCACGGCGGCAGCCGCCTCGTCCCGGTCGACGGTGATGCGCACGAGCTCCGAGCCGGCCCGGGCGAGCTGGGCCACCTGGGCCACGGTGCCGTCGATGTCGGCGGTGTCGGTGTTGGTCATCGACTGGACGACGATCGGTGCACCGCCGCCCACCGTGACCGCGCCCTCACCGGATCCGATGGTGACGCCGACCGTGCGGTGGCGTGGGCTCGGGCCTGCGATCTCGGGGCCGGTGCCGCTGATCGGGTTGACGGGGGTCGCGTCCATGATGTCCATCGTTGACTGTGCGCTCCGAGGAACGTCCGCCGCCGACCGGGAGCCTCCGATCGGGCCGGTCCGGACCGGGGGCGGCGTTCCGATGCCGCAAACTCTACGCCCTCGATCGTTTAGCTGAGATGACGGCGGGCGGGCGTCAAGTCCGCTGCGTCACCGGGCATTCCGGATGGCACAGCGAACACGCTGATCGTATTCGGCTTCTCCCATGTCCCATCCGGGCGGCGATGTCGAGTTTCCGGACCGGTCCGGGTGGCAGGGCTGCGTCACGGACAGGGAACCGCTGCATCTTCCCGCCTGTTTGTGGCCTTGCGGCATCATATATTGCGCTGCAGCATAAACGTTGGGAGATCCGCATGCTTGATCCGCATCAGCAGCCGACGGTCGATTCGCTCATCGACGTCCCGGTCGAACGGGACCTGCGGATGCAGCCCGCCGCCAAGACCCGTGTGATGGCAGGTCCGCATGCGGAGAAGACCGTCGCCCTCGCCCTTCAGGGCGGCGGCGCGCACGGCGCCTTCACCTGGGGCGTGCTCGATGCGCTGATCGAGGACGGGCGCCTCGGTTTCGAGGCGATCACCGGGGCGAGCGCCGGGGCGATGAATGCCGTCGTGATGGTCGATGGCTGGCTCGAGGGCGGGCCCGGGGGCGCTCGCCGGGCCCTGGAGCGGTTCTGGCGCGAGGTCAGCCTCGATGGCGACTTCTGGCCGGCTCAGCGCCGCGCCTTCAGCGGTCTGTTCGAGTTCTGGTCGAACAATCCGATCGCGGAGTTCTGGAGCCGGGCCCTGAAGACCAGCCCCTACACCTCGAACCCGCTGAACTACAATCCGCTCCGCAAGGTGCTCGCCGCCCAGGTGGATTTCGAGCGCCTGCGCGCCGCTGAGACCGCTGCGGTGTTCGTCTCCGCCACCAATGTCTGGACGGGCAAGCTCGCGGTGTTCGAGCGCGAGGCGCTGAACGTCGATCACCTCATGGCCTCCGCCTGCCTGCCGACCGTGTTCCAGGCGGTGGAGATCGACGGCGTGCCCTACTGGGATGGCGGCTATCTCGGCAACCCGCCGCTCTATCCCCTCTATCGCGGGGCCGAGACCCGCGACATCGTCCTGGTGCAGATCAACCCGGTGGAGCGCCGCGAGACCCCGCGCACGCCGCAGGAGATCCAGGACCGGCTCAACGAGATCACCTTCAACGCCAACCTCATGCGCGAACTGCGCGCGATCGACTTCGTCGACCACCTCATCGCCGAGGGCGTGCTCGGCCGGGGCGAGTACCAGTCGCAGTACGTCCACCGCATCGACGGCACGGGCGCCCTCGACGAGTACCAGGCCTCCTCGCGCCTCGATGCCCGCTGGCGGGTGTTCGAGCGCCTGCGAGACAAGGGCCGCGGTGCGGCTCAGGCCTGGATCGCCGAGAATTACGAGCAGATCGGCCGAACCTGCACCCTCGATCTCGAGGCGACCTACCGTTGATGCGCGTCCACACGCCGCGGCTGGATTAAGAGCAGCGGTTCGTGCGTTGATGCTCTTATGACGACCGAACCGAACCCGCCCGGCCCCGCTGCCATCGTCGACCTGCTCGTGCCGCTCCGGCGCTACGCGCGGGCCCTAACGCGCGACACGCTGCGGGCCGATGACCTCGTGCACGATGCGCTGGTGCGGGCCCTGGAATCGGGCCAGGCGGCGCGGCCGAACACCAACCTGCGCACCTGGATGATGACGGTGCTGCACAACGTCTTCATCGACGAGCAGCGCCGGAAGCGGGTCGAGGCCCGCCACGCCGATACCCTCGTGCAGATGAGCGAGGAGATGGCGCCCCCGGCCCAGGAGGCGCAAGTCCGCCTTGCGCAGATCCGGCGCGCCTTCCTCACGCTGCCGGAAGAGCAGCGCGCCGCCCTTCACCTCGTTACCCTGGAAGGTATGGCCTATGCCGATGCGGCGGCCGTCCTCGGCATCCCCATCGGCACACTGATGTCGCGTCTTGGGCGGGGCCGCGCCGCCCTGCGGGCCTTCGAGGAAGGTGAGCGCCAGGGGAGCGGTGTCGCCGAGCGGCGCCAGCGCCTCGCGGCCGAGCGGCCGCGCCTGCGCCTCGTCGCCCAGGACGAGGACGACGCATCGCACCGAACGGGCCGCGCCGTCGGCGACACCTGAGACGTTTTCGAAGACCGGGACGGAGCGCCATAGGCAGGCCGATCCGTTCTCAGCGCGGCCGGGACTCCTCGTCCGGGGACGCGCCCCCTGTATCCGACCGGAGCCGACGCCATGGACCAGACCGCGATGATCGATCCGATCACCGAGAATGACCTCACCGCCTTCGTGGATGGGCAGCTCGATGGCCTGCGCCGCCTCGACGTGGAGGCGCACCTGGCGCGCAATCCCGAGACCGCCGCGCAGATCATGGCCGAGCTGCACGACCGGGACGCGCTCCGGCAGGCCTTCGCCATTCTTCCCGGCCCCGGACCGGAGCGTAACCGGGCCGCCGCACGGCGCCTCGACCGGACTCTGGCCTGGCGCCGGTTCGGTGACCGCCTGCGTCGCGCCGCGGTGATCGCGCTCCTCGTTGGCACCGGCTGGCTGGCCCATTCCGACGGGCCTTTCCTCGGCGTGCCGGACACGTTCGCCTCCCCCGTCGATCCGGCCCTGGTCGCCGATGCCCGCCACGCCCGCGAGGCGGCGCAGGTCCGCGCCCGCATTGCCGCGCAGCGGGGCGATCAGGCCCAGGCTTATGATCGCGCCGGCATTGCCGCAGCTACCGGCATCGCGTTGCCCGACCTGCCGGCGGACTGGACGGTGCGCGACGTGCAGATCGTGCCGGCCCGCAACGGCACCGGCATCGAGGTGGTGATTGACGCCGGCAAGCTCGGCGAAGTCTCCCTGTTTGCCACCCGCAGCCTCGACGGCCACGTCGCTCCGAGCGAGGTCACGAGCCCCGGCGACGGCGAGACCGCCTACTGGACCGCCGGTCACTCGGCCTACGCCCTCAGCGGAGGTCACGACCACGTCGGTCTCGAATCCGCAGCGCGCAACCTCGCCGGCCGGACTGCGACGAAGCTCTGATCGGTCGTCGCGTCAGTCCGGCGCCTGCATTGCCCGGTTTCCGCGACGCGGCGCTCTCCCGGCGCGTCGATCGCCTGTGTCGATGCAGGACGGCCAAGTCCGGTCATTCGCCTCTTCCGACGTTTTCCGGAAGCCCGAAAGAAACATCGAAAGCGATTTCGTCAGCGTTCAGACGAGCCGTGCCATAGGCCTGTTGTATAGAAGCCCTATACTCCGATGGCACTCGCTCTGTGCCGACCTCTGACGCCGAGACGCCGATGGCCCGCCTGCTCCCGACCCTGATGTTCCTGGCCGCCCTGCCGGTGGGGATTGCTCCTACGGCGGTTTGGGCGGAGGAGACTGCGCAGAAACCGGCCTCGGCCCCCGCCGTCGGTGTCACGCCCCTGACACCCGGCAAGGCAGCCCGGGCACCCTACCTCTCCGAGGCACAGGCGCCCGACACCGTCGCGATCCTCGGAGCCCCGCCGCGGGGCCAGTCGGCGGCCGAGTCGGCGGACAAAGCCGCGTTCGTCGCAACTCGGGCCCTCAAGGGAACGCCGCGCTGGACCCTGGCCACCACCGATGTGGCCGATGGCGCCTCGGCGATCCTTGACGATTTCGCCTGCGTCATCGGCCAGCGTATCGAGCAGTCCCGGGCGCCTGCCCTGATGACCCTTCTGGAACGCGCGCGCCTCGACATCGCCCAGGCCACTCGTGGTCCGAAGCTGCATTACCGCCGCCTGCGCCCCTTCGTCGGCAACGACGCGGAGATCTGCGTGATGCGGACCTCCGACCTCGGCAATGCCTTCAGCTTCCCGTCGAGCCATGCGACCCAGGCCTGGACCTACGCGGCGATCATGGCGGCCCTGATGCCCGAGAAGGCGACGCAGTTCTTCGTCCGTGCCCGCTCCTACGGCGAGAGCCGTGTCGTCTGCGGTCTGCACTGGGCGAGCGATATCGAGGCCGGGCGCACGGCTGCCAGCGCCGTCTTCGCCGCCCTTCAGGGCGACGCCGGCTTTCGGGCCGATCTGGACAAGGCTCGCGTCGAACTCGGCAAGCTCAGGGCCGCCGGCGGTCCGGCTCCCGACCAAGCCGTCTGTGCCCGCGAGGAGGCCGCCGCCCGTGAGCCGATCCTGTAGTGTTTGACCGGCGACCCAGCGTTCCCGAACTTCATCACTGAGCAGTACCGGATCGGTTATGCCTTCGAGCATCGCTTCGGCCCCGACCCGATCTTCCGGCAGAACTTCCGCAACCAGCAGATTGACGCTGACCTAAGCTAGACCCAGATCGACGCCCTGAGCGACGATCTCACCCGGGCCCTGCGCTCCACGGGCCGGATCACCAACGTGCTCAACGCGTTCGCGGTCGACAACCAGATCGAGGCGCACGTTGCCACCGGTCCAGTGCAGCGCACCCTGCTCACCGACGAACTCATGCCCTCTGTGAGCTTCGCGCCCTCCTTCGCCTCACACTTGGGCTCGATCGCGACGGCACACCGTTCCAGTCGACGGAAGTCCAGCAGATGGCGGCATCAAGTTCAACGTGCCGGGCACCAACGTCGTCCTGAACACCGCCATCTTCGACATCACCCAGACCAACGTGCTGCGGCCCGACCCCGTCAATCCGTTGGTCGTCCAGGCCGCCGTCGGAGAGGCGCAGGCGCGCGGCGCGGAACCGGAGGCCGTCGCCAATCTCGGACCCGGCTTCAACATCCTGGCTGCCTAGAGCCACGTGGACATCCGAACGACCCGGAGCCTGGGCAGCCCGGAGACGGTCGGGCTCGCCCTTTCGGGCATTCCCGGCAACCCCTTCAAGATGCGCGCGACCTCCGTGCTAACCCCCGGGTCTCGACCTCTACGGTCTCGGGGTCGGCGGCGGCGTGCGCGACGCTGGCAGCAGCTCGGCCAACGACGTGCCAAGCAGCTTCCGCAACGCCACCGTGACTCTGTTCGATGCGGTACTCGGCTACGATTTCGCACGGATCGATCCGAAGCTGCAGGGCATGAAACTGCAGGCCACCGTCCACAACATGTTCGACCGCAGCTATCAGACCTGCTGCCAGGCGGGCTTCTGCTATCGCGGTCAGCCGCGCCGGTTCATCGCGAGCCTGATCGATCTCTGGGAATGCGCCGCCCAACGGAAAGAGGCCCGGCCGATCAGCCCGGCCGAGCCTCCTCGAGGATTTTCCCGTGAAACGTTAACGACGTTTCCTCAGGATTTGGTGATCGTTCCGGTCTGGGCACGCCTGCGGCGTCGGGCCAGCATGTTCAGCCCCTCCACGCCCGCCGAGAAGGCCATGGCAGTGTAGATGTACCCCTTCGACACGTGAGCACCGAAGCCTTCGGCGATCAGCGTCATGCCGATCATGATGAGGAAGCCCAGCGCCAACATCACCACCGTCGGGTTGGCGGCGATGAAGCGCGATAACGGGTCGGCAGCCAGCAGCATCACGGTCACGGCGGTGACGACGGCGATCACCATGATGGGCACGTGCTCCGTCATGCCCACCGCCGTGATGATGCTGTCGATGGAAAACACGAGATCGAGGACGAGGATCTGGCCGATGGCCGCGGTGAAGCCGAGCCGCACAGCGCTGCTCCCGAACGTCTCCGGCTCCGGATCGACGGTGTGATGGATCTCCTTCGTGGCCTTCCACAGAAGGAACAGGCCGCCGGCGATGAGGATCAGATCGCGCCAGGAAAAGCCCTTGCCGAACACCTCGAAGACGGGCTGCGTCAGGGCGACGATGTACGCGATGGTGGCGAGGAGGCCGAGGCGCAGGATCAGCGCGAGGCCGATGCCGATGCGCCGTGCCTTCTGCTGGTGCTCGGGCGGAAGCTTGTTGGTCAGGATCGAGATGAAGATGAGGTTGTCGATGCCGAGCACGACCTCCATCACCACCAGGGTGGCGAGGGCCGCCCAGGCGGTGGGGTCGCTGGCGAGTTGAAGCAGGCTGTCCACTGTGGCCTCGTCGAGTCAGTCAGGGCCGCTCCCCCGGACGGCGTCGCGCCGGGAGCGGGGATGGAGAGGGGCGAGGCCGGTCCCGGCCCCGTTCGGCTGGGTCAGGCCGTCGGACCGGGGCTGCTCGCGGCCACGCCCGGCCGTTCGGCCGGGGCCGGGCTGAAGATCCGCACCGCCTTCGGCACCACCTTGAAATGGGCGGGGGTGTAGGTCGACAATTCGCCATCGGTGTTCACGGGGCGCGGCTTCTTGGTCTTCACCACGATCTCAGTGGTGCTGAAGGCCCGCACGTCGGCCGCCTTGCCCTGGGTGCCCTTGCGCAGAGCCGGCAGGAGCATCAGCAGCCGCCACCAATGGGCGACCTCCAGGCTATAGAAGTCGAGCTTGCCGTCGTCGACGGTGGCCGTCTCCTCGACGGTCATGCCGCCGCCGTAGTGACGTCCGTTGCCCACCGAGACCTGGATGGTGCGCACCGTCTCGGTCTGACCGTCATGCTCGATGTAGACGGTGAAGGGCCGCATCCGCCGAAGCACGCGGACCGCCGCGATGCCGTAGCCGAGGGTGCCCCAGGTCTTCTTCGATTCCGCCGTGAGGTCGCCCGCGAGGTCCGCCGAGAAGCCGATGCTGGCGACGTTGAAGTAGTAGTGCCCGTTGACGCAGCCGAGATCGGCCGGGCGTGCCTCCGCGCTGGTGATGAGGCGAGCGGCCTCCACCGGGTCGACGGGCAGGCCGAGGGAGCGGGCGAGATCGTTGGCCGTGCCGAGGGGCAGGATGCCCAGGGGCAATCCCGTCTCGACCAGAGCGGGCGCGGCCGCGTTGAGGGTGCCGTCACCGCCACCGAGGATGACGAGATCGCAACCCTGCGCGTGACGCTTGATGACCGCAGTGCAGTCGGCGTCACCCGGCGGCTCGAAGGGTTCGATCCCTCCGGCGCGGAGGACGTCGCGGACCTCGTCGAGGGAAAAGCTGCCGTTGCGGGCCTTCGGATTGACGAGGAGAAGCGCCTTGCGGGAGGGCGCGCTCATCGGGAGGCTCCGGTCTGGCACGGATCAGGCTGACGATGTGGGAACGGGAAACAACGAGGGACCATGAGGCTCGACACCCTCCGGTGCGTTCGCGCCGCGTCAGCGCAAAAGCATGGAAGGGTCCGACATCACGGTCAACGCCTCGACCGCCAGAGGGGCCCGGACCCGATCCACAAGGTGGGTTCAGGCTTGGCAATGACAAGAGCCCCCCGGCACAAGAGTCGGTGCCGCGGCGCCTGGGTCCGTGCGCTACGCATCCCCGCAATCCTCGCACCCGTCCACACTTCCGAACCTGGGCCGAACCGTTGCGTGCGCATTCAGGGAAACTTAGCGGCCGCACCCGACGTTTCATTCCGGTCGATCGGTCCCGCACGCGCTTTTCCGAAACCCCGGCCGCGACCCCGGTGATGATGCCATGCGCCACGGTCCAAGCTCCAACGGAACCGGTCTCGTCCGACTTGGCTTCGCCTCGTCCGTCGCGCTGATGAGCGCGGCTCTGTCCGTAGGAACGGCGCAGGCCCAGACGCGCCCGGGTTGGGTCGACCCGCCGGCTCGACAGGCGGTGCAACCCGGCGCGGACAAGGCCGTCGGTGAGAAGCTGTCGCTCGAGAAATCCGCCTCCGAGAAGCCCGTGACCGAGAAGCCCGTGGCTGAGACGCCTGCGACGGCCAAGGCGCAGGCGGATGGCCCGTCGGCCCAGGACGCGGCGAGCGCCGAGCGGACGCCGATGGCCGCGCACCGGCGGCGCGTGGCAGGATCCGCCGACGGCCGCCGTGCGGCGACCCGCGAGGGACGCGCCGCGCCGGAGCGCCTGCATATCCGCCCGCGCCTGGCCGACACGCCCACCCCGATGGCATCACCGGCGGCGGCCTCGGACGCACGCTTCCCCGAATGGGCCGCCGCCGCGACGCGCCTGACCGACCGGTACCTGGACAACGTCTCGGCCTCCGGGGACGCGATGGTGGTGAACGCGCCGCGATTCTACGCCGAGCGGGTCCGTTTCCACGGCCGCACCCTGTCACTGGCGGCCCTCATCGCCGAGAAGCGCCGCTTCGTCCGGCGCTGGCCCGAGCGTCACTACGAGGCACAGGGCGGAGCGACCCGAACGGCCTGCAACGCGGCGAGCGCGACCTGCATCGTCCACACCACCTTCAATTTCCGCGCCGACAACCCGGGGCGCGGCGTGCGTTCGCAGGGCGTATCCGAACTCACACTGACCATCAGCTTCGCCGGGGAGCGCCCGCTGATCATCGCCGAGTCGAGCCGCGTGCTGCGCCGCTATGGTGCGGGGCCGCAGAGCGCTATAGCGAATGCGCAGCGCGGTGCCTGAGGCCGGCCCGTCGCGATCGGTGCGTCATACCCGGAGTTCTGCGCATCTTGGATGATCGAAATCCACCCTCGCCGGGACTGGGTGAGGCGCGACGGGACGGGGCGGCCTCGGAGCGTGAGGCCTTGCGCCTGCGTATCGCCCGAGCCGTCACGCAGGCAGGCGCCTATCCGGTGGCAGAGCGCACGCTCGCGCTCCTGGCGGAAGCGGCCCTCGCGCCCAGCCCGGAGCCGCCCGGCTACCGCGTGATCGATCGGACGGGCGCACCGCGTCACGTCACCGAGGCGGACGGGGCCCTGGTTCCGATGGATTTGCCGGCCCTCCTCGCGGAACTCCGAGACCGGCACCCCGCCCTGTTCCGGCCGATTCCCGCGCCGGAACCCGAGTCCGCGCCGGAGCCCGTTCCGACGCAGGATTTCCGAATGGCGACGGCGCGGTTCGTCGAGGCGCAGTCGGTTCTCGCACGGTCTCTGGTCACGCGCTCGGCCACCCGAAGCCGTGCCCTCGCCACCTCCCTGTCCAGTCGCTTCGCGACGCTCCGGCGCAGCCGGGTCGCGTCTTCGCCGGCTGAGGCGGTCGCGCCGGGACCCGCGGCCGACCCCGCGGAACCGAGCCGGGCCGGCCTCGTCGCCGGCCGCGTCCGAGAGGGGGCGCAGCGCGTCGGCGGCTATGCCCGCGGTCGCCTCGCCGACAGCGCCTCGCGTCTCGGCGAAGTCGCCCGCGACCGCAACGTGATGCGCGATGCCCTATCCCGGCGCGCCCTCCCGATCGGACTCGGCGCCGCTGCGCTCGTGGCCCTCCTCGCCGTCTTCGGAGGGCGGACGCCGCAGGAGACCGCTTCGCCCGATACGGGGGGACCGGCTCAATCCCCGCCGCAGGCCTCGTCCACAGCGGCGCCGCCGAGCGCGCCCGACATGAGTCCCGCTCTGCCGGAGGAAACGCCTCCGAAACCGGCCTCGGCCAACGAGATCCGTGGTCCGGTGGAGGTCATCGATACCGCGACCCTGCGGGTCGGCGGCAAGCTCGTGCGCCTCTTCGGGGTGGAGTGGGTGCGCGGCGGACAGGCTGACGAACTCACCCGCTACCTGGCCGGCCGTACCGTGACCTGCCAGCCGGTGGCCGGCAGCGAGGCCCGCCTGTGCGCGGTGGACGGGCGCGACCTCTCCGAGGTGGTGCTGTTCAACGGCGGCGGCCGCGCCTCACCCGAGGCGACGCCCGACCTCGTGGCCGCCGAGGACCATGCCCGCGCCGAGCGCCTCGGAGTTTGGGGACGCTGACACCCTGACCTTGGTCGCCTCCGCGCCCAGGACGCACCCGACACCCTTGCGTCGCACGATCCGGCCGGTCTCAATGCCGGCGGGATCGTCGGGGGAACGGGGCATGGATTTCTCTGTGGGCGTGAGCGTCGCGGCGGTGGTGCTCGTGGCGCTCGTCGTCGTGACCCTCGGGATCGGCATCAACATCGTCCCCCAGGGGCACGTCTACACCGTGGAGCGGTTCGGCAAGTACCACCGCAGCCTGGAATCCGGCCTCGGCCTCATCGCCCCCTACGTCGAGCGAATCGGCCGGCGGGTGAACGTGATGGAGCAGGTCATCGACGTGCCGAGCCAAGAGGCCTTCACCCGCGACAATGCCGGGGTGCGGATCGATGCCGTGGTGTTCTACCAGGTGCTCGATGCAGCCCGGGCCTCCTACGAGGTCTCCAACCTCGAGGTCGCGATGATGACTCTGACGATGACCAACATCCGCACGGTGGTCGGCTCCATGGATCTCGACCAGCTCCTGTCCCACCGCGACGAGATCAACGAGCGCCTGCTGCGGGTGATGGATGCCGCCGCCTCACCCTGGGGCGTGAAGATGACCCGCATCGAGATCAAGGACATCGTGCCGCCCGCCGACCTCGCCGGCGCGATGGCGCGGCAGATGAAGGCCGAGCGCGAGAAGCGCGCCTCTGTGCTGGAGGCGGAGGGGCACCGGCAAGCCGAGATCCTGCGTGCGGAGGGGCGCAAGCAATCGGCGATCCTGGAGGCTGAAGGGCGCAAGGAGGCGGCCTTTCGCGATGCGGAGGCGCGGGAGCGCGGGGCGGAGGCCGAGGCGCGGGCGACCCAGCTCGTCAGCGAGGCCATCGCCAAGGGCGACCTCGCGGCAGCGAATTTCCTCGTGGCCGAGAAGTATGTCGAGGCGGTCAAGGCCATCGCCACCGCGCCGAACCAGCGCGTGGTGGTGGTCCCGATCGAGGCGGCGGCCCTCGCGGGCACCCTGTGCGGCATCGCCGAGATCACCCGCAGCGTCTTTGGCGAGGGGGCTCCTGCCCGGAAGAGCGCGGGCCTGCCTCCGAATGTCGGCGGGTCGGCGCGATGATCGCGTCGTTCGTCGACGCGATCGGCCCGGCCTGGACCTGGATCCTCGTCGGCCTCGTGCTGATGGGAACCGAACTCGTCGCCTCGGGGGTGTTCCTGCTCTGGCTCGGTCTCGCAGCCGTGGTCACGGGGCTGCAAAGTCTCCTCGTGCCGATGCCCTGGCAGGGACAGCTGCTGCTGTTCGCCGGCCTGTCGGTGGCCTTCGCGGTGGTCGCGAGCCGCCGGACCAAGAACGGTCCGAGCGCCCTGAACCAGGGTGCCCAGGGCCTCGTCGGGCGGGACTATTCCCTCGTGGCACCGATCGTCGCCGGCGAGGGTCGGATCCGCGTCAACGACACCCTCTGGCGCGTCACCGGCCCGGATGCGCCCATGGGCGCCCGGGTGCGGGTGACGGGGGTTGTCTAATCGCATCTCCCTCGTCAAGCGGGTTGGTCGTGCAAGGCGCTGCCGGGTGCAGGGTTGTCTTCGCG
>NZ_JCBANU010000090.1:0-657 GCF_059816145.1 Methylobacterium sp. 001424705
TTGCAGATGAAGACGTCGATGATCTTCAGCTCGGGCTCGTCCATGCCGCCGTAGAGGTGGTTGAGGAACATCTCCTTCGTCAGCGTCGTGCCCTTCCGCAGGGCGAGCAGCTCCAGGATCTGGTACTCCTTGCCCGTGAGCTTCACGTAGCTGCCCGCGATCGCCACCGTCTTCTCATCGAGGTTCACGATCAGGTCGCCGGTGGTGATCACCGACTGGGCGTGGCCCTTCGAGCGGCGCACGATCGCCTGGATGCGGGCGACGAGCTCGTCCTTGTGGAAGGGCTTGGTCAGGTAGTCGTCGGCGCCGAAGCCGAGGCCCTTCACCTTGTCCTCGATGCCGGCCATGCCGGAGAGGATCAGGATCGGCGTCTTGATCTTCGCGGCCCGCAGCGTGCGCAGCACCTCGTAGCCCGAGATGTCCGGCAGGGTCAGATCCAGCAAGATGATGTCATAGTCGTAGAGCTTGCCGAGATCGATCCCCTCCTCACCCAAATCCGTGGTGTAGGTGTTGAAGCTCTCGGACTTGAGCATCAACTCGATGCTCTGCGCGACAGAGGCGTCGTCCTCAATCAGCAGCACACGCATGGGCCAGGATCCTCCAAAGGTTGAGGCATCCTGAACGCGCATCGGCAACAAACCGTTAAGGTTGCACCGC
>NZ_JCBANU010000091.1:0-637 GCF_059816145.1 Methylobacterium sp. 001424705
GGCGCGGCGCTGCATGTCGGCCAGGGTGGGGGTGGGCCCGCGCGAACCGTTGATCTGGGCCCAGCCGGTGATGCCGGGCTTGACGGCGAAGCGGTGGCGGTAGGTCGGGATCTCGGCGCCGTAGTAGAGGTCGTGGGCCAGGGCATGGGGGCGCGGGCCGACCAGGGCCATGTCGCCCTGCAGCACGTTGAGGAGCTGGGGCAGCTCGTCGATGCTGGTCCGGCGCAGCAGGGCGCCGACGCGGGTCACCCGGGCGTCGCCCCGGGTGGCCTGGTGCACGACCGCCCCGTCATCCAGCACGCGCATGGTGCGGAACTTGTAGATCTGGAACGGGTGCCCGTCCTTGCCGGTGCGGGTCTGGCGGAACAGGACCGGGCCCTTGCTGTCGAGGCGTACCAGGAGGGCGACCAGGACCAGGAGCGGGGCGACCAGGAACAGGGCCAGGGCGGCCAGGGTCTGGTCCAGGGCGGGGCGGAGGGCCGCCAGGCTGGGACGGGCAAGGCCGGGATGGGATGGGGTCAGCGCAGTCGTGGTGGTGCCGACGGGAAGGCCCTTCCGAGCAGAAGTGGTGTCCATCGTGACAGTGCCCTCAGAATAAGCAGACATCGATTCCCATCAGCCCGTGGCGCTGAAGCGA
>NZ_JCBANU010000092.1:0-635 GCF_059816145.1 Methylobacterium sp. 001424705
TTCACCAGCAGTCCGGCGGTTGATGCGATCAACGGTGCAATTTGCAGTCTGAGACTGTGCGAACTCGTTGATCGCAAGCACGTGCTGCATCACCGACTGCTTCGTATGGACCCCTTCGATCTCCTTCAGCCATCTCGTCATCATGCTCTGGATCGTGAGGGAATCGGTCCCGCGACATGATGCAGATCGTGGCTTCGGCGCTTTCGTGGTCGGATGATTGGCATCACCGTGGAGAGACGGTACGGGTCGATCATGGCCTCCACCATTGGGGGACCGTTCCGCTACGGTGAGGTTCGCCGCCCAGGCAGGCCGCCAACCGTCAGAGACGGTCTGCGTGCCGATCCAATCCCACAGCAGCGAGAGCGCGATCCAACGGCGCTCACAGGCTACCGCTTCGCTGTCGGTGTCGAGGGCTCTGACGAGGTGGTGTTGCCCCACGGCAGCCACGAGATGGGCTGGAACCCGCAGGCGGACGTACCAGCGACCACGGCGACATTGCAGATACTCGGCGCGGCGCACCGTTGGCTTCTCTCCCCAGGGCCACGGTGACACAGTGTCATCACGCGGGTTGGGATCGAAAGCTAAAAACCGTTTATTGACGGTGGCTTATAGGCAACTGGCGGAGGGAGCGGGAT
>NZ_JCBANU010000093.1:0-626 GCF_059816145.1 Methylobacterium sp. 001424705
CTGCCGGCCTTCGTCTGGGCGACGCCCTGGACCCTGTTCGGCGCGCGCCTGAACCTCATCGCGATCCAGCCCGTCGTGGCGTCGAGCCCCCGCGGCACGCCCTACCAGAGCGGCATCGGCCAGCCGCTGCTGGCCGGCCAGCTCGCCTGGAACCTCGGCAACAATTTCGGCGTCAGCTACCTCTTCGGCGGCTACCTGCCGATCGAGACCCGCTTCCTGACCCAGAACGCCTCCCTGAGCCACCGCTTCGCCGCCAGCTACACCGGGGACGGCCTGAACCTCACGGCCAACCTGCTCTACGGGATCTTCCTCGACCCCATCTCGCCGCAGGGCGGGGTCTATCCCGACTATCTCAACCTCGATCTCACCGCGACGAAGAAGTTCGGCAAATGGGAGGTCGGCCCCGTGGCCTTCGCCTCCACCGACCTGCCGACCCGGTTCCCGGGCTATCGCCGCCAGGGCCAGATCGCGGTGGGCGGCCTCGTCGGGTACAATTTCGGCCCGGTGAACCTGCAGGCCTACGTCACTCAGGATGTGGTCGAGCGCAATTACGGAGGCCGCGAGACCCGAGGCTGGCTCCGGGTCATCGTGCCGATCTACAAGGAGAGCACCAACGCCGCCGCGCC
>NZ_JCBANU010000094.1:0-585 GCF_059816145.1 Methylobacterium sp. 001424705
TGGATGAGCCTGCCCTGGGTCGCCCTTGATCCTTGGTGGGACCAGGCACGATCATCGGTCCCAACGGTATGCTGCGTAGGCGGTGTCGGCCCATACGTCGCTCGCCGTGTTGGTCGCGTCGAGGACGTTGGCCAGTTATGCCCCGTCGTGGGCGGCCGCGCTGGTCACGGTGAAGCGCCGGACGAACCCGTGCTTGCGGTCGATCGAGACGTGGGACATGTCGCCGAACATCGGAACGGCGATTTCGACCTTGGCCTTGGTGCCGTCCGCCTTTGCGGGCCGCGCCTTGGCCCGCTTCAGGGGCCAGCGGGCATCGCGGTCTCATCTCGCGCGAGCTTTTTTGGTTTGGCCGCCCACGCGTCAGGGATCTTGTCCTCCCTGAGAGCCGCCTTCTCCGCATCGGTGTTGCGCTGACGCGGAGCCGCGATGATCGAGGCATCGATGATCTGCCCCGACATCGCGAGGTAACCCTTACCCTTCAGCCAGGCGTCGAAGGCGGCAAACAGTTCGTCGATCGCGCCGGCCCGGGTCAGGTGCTCCCGGAACAGCCACACCGTCTTGGCGTCGGGCACGCCATCCTCGAAA
>NZ_JCBANU010000095.1:0-540 GCF_059816145.1 Methylobacterium sp. 001424705
TCTAGAGCGTTTTCCACTTACTCCGGATCGTAGCCGGCGGCAGCGAAGTAGTTTGCGCACTCGGTTGGTGTGAAGGCGTCGAGCAGATCGCCGACGACAGTCCAGAGCCGATCGACCGTGCGCTCGGCCGCTTTGCGCAGCAGCGCCTTGAGTTTGGCGAAGGCCATCTCAATCGGATTAAAGTCGGGCGAGTACGGCGGCAGGAAGCGAAGCTGTGCGCCGCTGGCCTCGATGGCGGCCTGGATCGCTGTGCCCTTGTGGGCGGGGAGGTTGTCGAGGATGACGGTATCGCCGGGCCTGAGGGTTGGGGCGAGCACCTGCTCGACGTCAGCCTAAGAACCACTCCCGCGTCATCGGTCCGTCGAGCACCACGGGCGCGCTCATCCCCGACAGGCGCAAGCCCGCAACGAACGTCGTCGTGAGCCAGTGGCCATGCGGGATGCCCGAGTGCAGGCGCTGACCGCGAGCACAGCGACCGCGCAGGCGCGCCATGCGGGTGGAGAGACCCGTCTCATCGATGAAGATCAGGCGCTCAGGATC
>NZ_JCBANU010000009.1:0-142035 GCF_059816145.1 Methylobacterium sp. 001424705
AAGGTGAAGGCGGAAGCCGCGGCCGTCGCCGCCAAGTCCGCCGCCACCCAGGGCGCCTTCTACGGCGCGCTCGCCCTCATCCTGGGCGCGCTTGCCGGCTTCTTCGGCGGACGCCTCGGCGCTCCCAAGGCCGCCACCGTCGTGGCCGGTTACGACGCCCGCCGCGTCTGAACGGACGGGGCTGACCGACGCCGGCCAGCCCCGCCCCCTCCGATCGGGCGCCCCCGTCAGGCACGCACCGTGTCTCGGGGTCTCCTGCCGCCGACGTGTCCTTGCCTCCGCGACAGGCCACCGTTGCCGCCCAAGCCGCCGGCCCGCGATAGCCTGTTCGCTGGACATCGAGATGCCGGATCGGAGGCGCCGGGCGGCACGGTGGACATCGGCCGCCGGTCTGTTCGCCGGGCGAGGCCCCGCCAACGCAAGTGGTACGGTACTGATGCCTCGCCAGCCGGATTCGAGAGCAAGGATCGGGATGCGGCTCCGGGGATTTCAGGGCAGGACAGGCTGCGACGCGGCCGCGACAAGCGGGGGCCGCCCCTGGACGACGGAGGACGTTTCCCCATGCGGCGCGCTGACACCCATCCGGAGTGGGACGACCCGAGCGCCCCCGATGACGCGGACGCGCAGCGATGGGCCGCGCTCACCGCCCGCGACGCGCGGGCCGACGGCACCTTCGTCTACGCCGTTCGCACCACCGGCGTGTATTGTCGCCTCAGTTGCCCCTCCCGCGCGGCCAACCCGGAGAACGTGAGCTTCCACGCCACCTGCGACGCAGCCGAGGCCGCGGGCTTCCGCCCGTGCCGGCGCTGTCGGCCCAACGACGCGACCCTGGCCGAACGGCACGTCGCCGCGATCGTCCGGGCCTGCCGCCTGATCGACGCGGCCGAGACCATGCCGACACTCGAAGGCCTCGCCGCGGAAGCGGGCCTGAGCGCCTTCCACTTCCACCGCGTCTTCCGAAGGGTCACCGGCATCACGCCGAAGGCCTACGCGACGGCCAAGCGGGCCGAGCGCGTGGCGCAACGCCTGCCCGAGGCCGGGACGGTGACCGAAGCGGTCTTCGCGGCCGGCTTCAACGCGTCGAGCCGCTTCTACGCTGAAGGCCCGGATCGGCTCGGGATGCGCCCATCGGCCTATCGCACGGGAGGCGCCGGGACGGCGATCCGCTTCGCGGTGGCCGCGTGCTCCCCCGGCGCGCTCCTGGTGGCGGCGACCCCCAAGGGCCTCTGCGCGATTCTCCTGGGCGACGATCCCGACGCCCTGGTCCGCGATCTCCAGGACCGCTTCCCCAGGGCCGACCTGGCGCCCGGCGATCCAGCCTTCGACGGGTGGGTGGCGACGGTCGTCGGTTTCGTCGAGGCGCCGGGCCGCGGCCTCGACCTGCCCCTCGACATCGGCGGCACCATCTTCCAGCAGCGGGTCTGGGCCGCCCTTCGCGCCGTCCCGATCGGCACCACGACGACCTACGGCGCGATCGCCCAGGCCATCGGCGCCCCGACATCCATGCGGGCCGTGGCCCAGGCGTGCGGCGCCAACCGGCTGGCGGTCGCCATCCCGTGCCACCGGGTGGTCCGCGCGGACGGGTCGCTCTCCGGTTATCGCTGGGGCGTCGCGCGCAAGCGCCAGCTCCTCGACCGCGAGGCGGATGCGCGCTGAGGGTCTCGCCCGCGCCTGACGGTTTGAGAGAGCAGGTTCGACGTGTCGGGTTCGACGTGGCATGGGAGCCACAGGTCACGACCACAGGGTGTCCGACCCGTCGCGCCCCCTCGGTCCACGGGGTAGAAGCGACCTCGGCATTCCCGGACGCGCGATGCGCATGAATGGACGTCGCGGTTCGCGTCCGGCCCGACCGGCCTCCCTCCCTACGGCGTGACCCGCCCCCGCTCCCGTGGTCGAAACCGGCATGACCGCTGTTCCCCGTTCTCCGCGTTCCCAGGCCGTCGCGCCCCGAACTGCGGCCCCGCGAACCGGAGCCGTCCGGCTTGCCCTCGTCGCCGTCCTTCTCTCCGCGTCGGAGGTGCGCGCCGAGGAGGCGGGCGGGATCGTGCTGGAGGAGGTCTCGATCAC
This sequence comes from Methylobacterium sp. 001424705, assembly GCF_059816145.1. Classification (NCBI taxonomy): domain Bacteria; kingdom Pseudomonadati; phylum Pseudomonadota; class Alphaproteobacteria; order Hyphomicrobiales; family Methylobacteriaceae; genus Methylobacterium; species Methylobacterium sp. 001424705. The sequence continues at coordinate 2,068 of NZ_JCBANU010000009.1, forward strand.
GGCCGAGGGTCGCCCGGCACCGGCCGGGGTGCCGTTCGGTGTCTCGGCGCCCCCCGGTTCCAGCCCGAGCGTGATCGAACAGCCCCTGGGCGCCACCGCCACGCGCGTCAGCCGAACCGAAACGATCGAGAACCGGCCCGCCACAAGCCTCGGATCGGTGCTGGTGAACAGTCCCGGCGTCACCGTGCGCCCGGGCAATGGCGGGCGCGACGTGGTGATCTCCATCCGCGGCAACAATGCCCGCTCCACCGGCGTCATCCGGAACATGGTTGTGCTGGACGACGGCTTTCTCCTGACCCAGCCGGACGGCGCCTCGCGCTTCGACCTCGTCGATCCGCGCGCCTACAGCCGCATCGACGTGTTCCGCGGTCCGCAATCAGCGCTCTTCGGCAACTACGCCACCGGCGGCGCGCTCGCCTTCCGCACCCGGACGGGCCGCGAGATCGACGGCTTCGAGATCGGCACCGATGCGGGCAGCTTCGGCTACCTCAGCAATTACTTCACGGTCGGCGGCGTCAGCGGCCCCGTCGAGATCAGCCTGTTCGCAAGCGACGTCCGCGCCAACGGCTACCAGGATCACAGCGCCTACGACACGCAGACGATCAACCTGCTGGCCAGCTACACGCCGACGCCGGACAACCGCTTCACCCTGAAGGTAATCAACAACCCGTTGCAGGCGAACCTGCCCGCCCGGTCCTCCCTGAACCAGTACCAGATCAATCCCTACCAGCGCGGATGCGGCACGGTGGCGACGGCGGCACCGGGCTGTACCCTGACGAACCTGTTCGCCAACGGGGCCTTCGGCCGGACCGTCGGCGTGACCGCCACCGAGGGCGGGTTCGGACGGGACGACCGGCGCACCGTCGTGGCCCTGCGCTGGGAGCACGACCTCGACGCACAGACGACCTGGCGGACCCAGCTCGGCTTCGACGAGCGCAACTTCGACCAGCCGTTCTACACCTCCGCCGTCCGGGGCAGTTACCCGTCCCTGACCCTCCTCACGGACCTGACCCGACGCTACGACCTGATGGGCCTGCCGGCCGTGGGCTACGTGGCCTTCACCTCCGAGATCCTCGACAACCACGTGACCACGTTCAACCGGGCGCCGGGGGCGGGACGACCGGCCCTGGGCGCCCTGATCGGAGACCTGCGCGGCGACCAGACCAATCTCGGCGGGCGCGCCCGCACGGAGGTGGCACTTTCCGACCAGTGGAGCGGGCTCCTCGGACTCAGCGCGACGAACACCACGATCACCGGACGCAACAGCGCCTATACCTATTCGGAAGCCGGACGGACGGCCTCGGTGGTCGATGCCGCGCGCAGCTTCCTCAACGTCGCGCCGGAACTGGCCGTGGTCTATCGGCCCCGGGACGCCTGGAGCGTCCGCGGGCGCGTCGCCACCGGCTACGCCACGCCGACGGGCAGCAACCTGTTCGTCACCAGCGCGGGGCTGCCGGGCAACAACACGCAGCTTCAGGCACAGACGAACCTCGGCTTCGACCTCGGCGTCGACTGGACGCCGGTGGACTCCCTGCGGATCAGCCTCACGGGCTTCTACGAGTTCTTCCGCAACGAACTCCTGTCGCAATCACCGGGTGGGGGCCGGCTGAGCTACTTCATCAACGCCCCGGCCTCGGAGCATCGCGGCGTCGAACTCGGCGGCGACTGGGCCTTCGCGCCGGGCTGGCGCGGAACGCTGGCCTACAGCTTCGACGATCAGATCTACACGCGGTTCACCGAGCTGCTGAGCGCCGGTGCCGTCACCGCCCGTTTGGACCGGGCGGGCAAGTCCATTCCCGGCGTCCCCGCGCACCAGCTCCTGGCGCGGGTCGGCTACGATCAGGTCGGCGGCCCCCTGGACGGGCTCGGCGCCTTCGTGGAGACCGTGGTTCAGGACGGCGTCCTCATCGACAACGGAAACCGCCTGAGGACCCCCGGCTACGCCATCCTCAACGCGAACGTCCACTACGCCACGGAGCTTACCGGGGGCTACGCCAAGCGCCTCAGCCTGTACCTGGAAGTCCGCAACCTGCTCGACACGACCTTCATCGCCTCCGCCCTGAACCTGACGAGCACCCTCAGCCGGACTACCGGCCTGGAAAATGGAGCAGCCACCCTGGCGGGCACGGCCGGATCGATCCTCGCGGGTGCGCCGCGCAACGTCGTCGGAGGGCTGAAGCTCGCGTTCTGAGATCCTGCGGCTCGCGAGTCTGCGGCTCCGGCGGGCAGAGCGCGGGATTGCCTATATTTTAGGCGTTGGATGGGAGGTTTCTGGAGAGCGGCAAGGTCTCTGCGTGTCTTTGAGGCAATGCCTGGCCGCGTACCCGGCGACCCGGACAGCATTGTGGTGTCCTCGGTCGGTGCAGCACAGAATCGGGATCGTGGGCGGCAAGACATGATCAGGCGGCGTGTTCGTCTCGGGCGACCGGGAGCGGCGCGAGGGGTTGGCCGATGGATTGCATTCACGGTTCCGTCACGCCGTCTCCAGCCCATGGAAACCCGTCCGCGCATGTTTGCTTCCGTTTCCCGATGGTCGAAGTCCCGCCTTCTCGCCGCCGCCCTGCTGTCCGGGGTGCTGATGCCCACGGCCTTCGCGCAGGGCGTCCTCAAGATCGGTATGACGGCCTCCGACATCCCGCTCACCACGGGCCAAGCCGACAATGGCGGCGAGGGCATGCGGTTCACGGGCTATACGGTCTATGACGGGCTCATCAATTGGGACCTCTCCTCCGCCACCAAGCCCTCCGTGCTGGTGCCGGGCCTCGCCACGAGCTGGGCCGTCGATCCCGCCGACAACACCAAGTGGACCTTCAAGCTGCGCGAGGGCGTGACCTTCCACGACGGCTCGCCCTTCACCGCCGAGTCGGTGGTGTGGAACCTCGACAAGCTCCTGAAGACCGACGCGCCGCAATTCGACCCGCGCCAGTCGGCCCAGGGGCGCTCGCGCATCCCGGCGGTGGCGAGCTACCGCGCCATCGACCCGACCACCCTCGAAATCGTCACCAAGAACCCCGACGCGACGCTGCCCTACCAGATCGCGTGGATCATGATCTCGTCGCCGGCCCAGTGGGAGAAGGTCGGCAAGAGCTGGGACGCCTTCGCCAAGACCCCGGCCGGCACCGGCCCGTGGAAGCTCACCCTGTTCGCCCCGCGCGAGCGCGCCGAGATGGTGCCCAACAAGGAGTACTGGGACAAGGCCCGGGTGCCCAAGCTCGACAAGCTCGTGCTCGTGCCGCTGCCCGAGGCCAATGCCCGCGTGGCGGCCCTCCGTTCGGGTCAGGTCGACTGGATCGAGGCGCCCCCGCCGGATGCCGTCGCGTCCCTGAAGGCCGCCGGCTTCGGCATCGTCACCAACGCCTACCCGCACAACTGGACCTGGCACCTCTCCCGCGTCGAGGGCTCGCCCTGGAACGACATCCGCGTGCGCAAGGCCGCCAACCTCGCGGTGGACCGCGAGGGCATGAAGGAGCTGCTGAACGGGCTGATGATCCCGGCGCAGGGCTTCATGCCGCCGGGCTCGGCCTGGTTCGGCCACCCGACCTTCAAGCCGACCTACGACCCCGAAGCCGCCAAGAAGCTCCTGGCCGAGGCCGGCTACGGCCCGAACAAGCCCATCGTCACCAAGATCCTGATCGCGCCGTCGGGCTCGGGCCAGATGCAGCCCCTGCCGATGAACGAGTTCATCCAGCAGAACCTCGCGGATGTCGGCATCAAGGTCGAGTTCGAGGTGGTCGAGTGGAACACGCTCATCAACCTGTGGCGCGCGGGCGCCAAGTCCGACATGTCGCGCAAGGCGACGGGGATGAACTTCTCCTACTTCATCCAGGACCCCTTCACGGGCTTCATCCGCCACCTCCAGTGCAACCTCGCGGCGCCCAACGGCACCAACTGGGGCCATTACTGCGACCCCGAGATGGACAAGCTCTTCGACCAGGTCCGCACCACCTTCGACCCGGCCGAGCAGACCAAGGTCCTGGAAAAGGTGCACGAGAAGTACGTCGACGACGCCCTGTTCCTGATGGTGGCCCACGACACCAATCCGCGTGCCATGAGCCCCAAGGTGAAGGGCTTCGTGCAGGCGCAGAACTGGTTCCAGGACTTCTCGCCGATCTCGATGGGCAAGTGATCGGGCAAGTGGTTGAGCAAGTGACGATGAAGGTCGCGGTCATGAACCCTCCCCCCGCTGCGGGGGGAGGGTGGTCGCGCAGGAACCGGGGGAGGGGCATGCCGCATCCAGCAAAATCGCCTCCGCTCCCGCCTGCTCCGCAAGTACCCTCTTCCGCAGAGGAGAGAGGGCTGAGAACATGCTGAAGTTCATCCTCAAGCGCCTGCTCACCGTGACGCCGGTGGCGCTCGGCGTGAGCGTCGTCTGCTTCATGCTGGTCCACCTCGCCCCCGGCGATCCCTTGAGCGCGGTGCTCCCGGTGGACGCCACGCAGGAGACCATCGACGCCATGCGGGCGGCCTACGGCTACGACAAGCCGCTGCCCGTCCAGTACGTGATCTGGCTCTGGCACGTGCTTCAGGGCGATCTCGGCATCTCCATCGCCACCGGCCGCCCCGTGGTGCAGGAGGTCGGGCGGGCCGTGGTGAACAGCCTGATCCTGGCCTCCGTGGCGACGCTGATCGGCTTCACCTTCGGGTGCCTGTTCGGCTTCGTGGCCGGCTACTTCCGCAACTCGGTCCTGGACCGGCTCGCCTCGGCGGTCTCGGTCTTCGGGGTGAGCGTGCCGCATTACTGGCTCGGCATGGTGCTGGTCATCGTGTTCTCGGCCCAGCTCGGCTGGCTGCCGCCCACCGGGGCCGGGCCCGACGGCTCGGGCAACTGGCGGCCCGATCCCGACCACCTGCGCTACATCATCCTGCCGGCCCTCACGATGTCGGTGATTCCCATGGGCGTCATCGCCCGCACCATCCGGGCGCTGGTGGGCGACATCCTCGCGCAGGACTTCGTCGGTGCGCTCCGGGCCAAGGGCATGAGCGAGTTCGGCGTGTTCCGGCACGTCGTCAAGAACGCGGCCCCGACGGCGCTGGCCATCATGGGCCTGCAACTCGGCTACCTGCTGGGCGGCTCGATCCTGATCGAGACCGTGTTCGCCTGGCCCGGCACCGGCTTCCTCCTCAACGCCGCGATCTTCCAGCGCGACCTGCCCCTGCTGCAGGGCTCAATTCTCGTCCTGGCGATGTTCTTCGTCGCCCTCAACCTCATCGTCGACGTCGTCCAGACGGCGCTCGACCCGCGCATCGAGAGGGGCTGATGGCACGCGCGACACAGGCCGCCGCACCGATCCTCGACATCGCCGGCGGGGCCGCCCCGGCGCCGACGGCGCCGGACGCCTTCGTGCCCTCGCGGGGGTTCTGGGGGCAGGTCGGCCACAAGCTCCTGCGCGATCCCGTAGCGATGGCCGCCGCCGGCATCATCCTGGCGATCGTGGCGGTGGCGCTGCTCTCGCCCTGGATCACCCCGATGGACCCCTATCGCGGCTCGATGCTGCGGCGCCTGAAGCCTATCGGCGACGCCACCTACCTCCTGGGCTCGGACGAACTCGGCCGCGACATGCTGAGTCGCCTGATGATGGGCGGGCGCCTGTCCCTGTTCATCGGGGTCACCCCCGTCATCCTCGCCTTCGTCATCGGATCCGGCATCGGCATCCTGGCCGGCTACGTCGGCGGCTGGGTCAACACCGTGCTGATGCGCACGGTGGACGTGTTCTTCGCGTTCCCCTCGGTGCTGCTCGCCATCGCGCTCTCTGGCGCCCTGGGCGCGGGCATCTTCAACTCGATCGTGTCGCTGACCTGCGTGTTCGTGCCCCAGATCGCCCGTGTGGCCGAGAGCGTGACCACCCAGATCCGCGCCCGCGACTACGTCGACGCCGCCCGCCTCTCCGGCGCCTCGACCCTGACGATCCTGCGCGTGCAGGTGCTCGGCAACGTGCTGGGGCCGATCTTCGTCTACGCCACCAGCCTCATCAGCGTATCGATGATCCTGGCCTCCGGCCTCTCCTTCCTCGGCCTCGGCGTGAAGCCGCCGGAGCCCGAATGGGGCCTGATGCTGAACACCCTGCGCACGGCGATCTACGTGAACCCGATGGTCGCGGCCCTGCCGGGGCTGGCCATCTTCATCGTCTCGATCTCGTTCAACCTGTTCTCCGACGGCCTGCGATCCGCCATGGAGGTGAAAGCATGAGCCAGCCCATCGGCCTCGCCACCGTCCCGATCGCCCGCGACCGGGGCGGCCCGGCCCAGCCCCTCCTCACCGTCGACCGACTTGTGAAGCACTTTCCCGTCAAGAAGGGCATCGGCGGCACCAAGGCGGTGGTGCGAGCGGTGGACGGCGTCGATTTCGAAATCCTGAAGGGCGAGACCCTCGGCGTGGTCGGCGAGTCGGGCTGCGGCAAGTCCACCACCGCCCGGCTCATCATGGGCCTGATCCGCCACGATTCCGGCGACCTGCTGTTCGACGGCGAGCGCATCGGCAGCCGGGCGCTGCCCCTGCGGGACTTCCGGGCCCAAGCCCAGATGGTGTTTCAGGACAGCTACTCCTCCCTGAATCCGCGCATGACCGTCGAGGGGTCCATCGCCTTCGGGCCGCAGGTGCACGGGATCCCGAAGCGCCAGGCCATCGAGCGCGCCCGCAGCCTGCTCGCCCGGGTGGGGCTGGAGCCGGCGCGCTTCGCGGCGCGCTACCCGCACGAGCTCTCAGGCGGCCAGCGCCAGCGGGTGAACATCGCCCGGGCGCTCGCCCTCGAACCCCGCCTCGTGGTGCTCGACGAGGCGGTCTCGGCCCTCGACAAGTCGGTGGAGGCGCAGGTGCTGAACCTGCTGATGGATTTGAAACAGGAGTTCAACCTCACCTACCTGTTCATCAGCCACGACCTCAACGTGGTGCGCTTCATCTGCGACCGGGTGGCGGTGATGTATCTCGGTCAGGTGGTGGAGATCGGCCCCGCCGACACGGTGCTGGCCGCTCCGGCTCATCCCTACACGGCCGCGCTCCTGTCCTCGATGCCCTCGATGGACCCGGATGCGCGGACCACGGTGGCGCCGCTTGCCGGCGACCCGCCGAACCCCATCGACCCGCCCGCCGGCTGCCGCTTCCACCCGCGCTGCGCCCTCGTCGAAGAGGTCTGCCGCGGCACGGTCCCGCCCCTCGACGGCCGCGATGCGCGCCACCGCGTCGCCTGCCTCGCCCGCCAGCCCGGCTCGGGCCATTCCACGTCGCCCAGCCTGACGGTGGCCGCATGAGCGTATCGGCACCCGAGCCGGCCGTCGCGATCCGCGGCCTGACGGTGGTCTTCGGCGGCGTGGTCGAGGCCGTGGACGGGGTCGACCTCACCCTGGAGCGCGGCCAGGCCGTGGCGCTGATCGGCGAGTCCGGCTCCGGCAAGAGCGTCACCCTTCGGGCGATCATGCGCCTGAACCCGGAGCGCCGGACGCGGATCGGCGGCACGATCCGGGTTGGCGGCGCGGACGTGATGGCCCTGTCGCCCAAAGCCCTGCGGGCCCTGCGCGGCCGGGCCGTGGCGATGATCTTTCAGGAGCCGCTCCTGGCCCTCGATCCCGTCTACACGGTGGGCCAGCAGATCACCGAGGCGATCCGCCAGCACGAGCGGATCAGCGCCGGGGCGGCCCGCCAGCGCGCCCTGGCCCTGTTCGAGCGGGTCCGCATTCCGAGCCCGGAGCGGCGCCTCGACGCCTATCCGCACGAGATGTCGGGGGGCATGCGCCAACGCGCGATGATCGCTCTGGCGCTCGCCTGCCGGCCGCAGGTCCTGCTCGCCGACGAGCCGACCACGGCGCTCGACGCCACCGTTCAGATCCAGATCCTGCTGCTCCTGCGCGAATTGCAGGCGGAGCTCGGCCTCTCGACGATCTTCGTCACCCACGACCTCGGCGCCGCCGTGGAGGTCGCGGACCGGATCGCGGTGATGTATGCCGGCCGCATCGTCGAGGAGGGCTCCGCCCGGGACGTGGTGCTCGCTCCCCACCACCCCTACACGATCGGCCTCCTGCGCAGCCGCGCCGTTGGGGCGCTCGCCAAGGGCACGCGCCTGAAGACGATCCCCGGCAGCCCGCCTGATCTGGCCAACCGCCCGCCGGGCTGCCCCTTCGCCCCGCGCTGCTTCCTCGCCGAGGCGCGCTGCCGGGTCGAGGCGCCTCCTTACGTCAACGTGAAGCCGGACCACCGCGCTGCCTGTTGGCGTACGGAAGCGGCGCACGCAGCGTTCACGGAGGACAAGGCGCAGGTGCTGGAAGCGGCTGTGTAGCGTCGCGCGTCGGCTCCGACCTTCGGGGGCCGCTTTGACGTCGGCTCGGCTAGGCCGCCGCACGAGTCAAAAGCACGAAGAGATAGAAGGCTTGGCCGCCCGTCACGATGACGATCGCGGGGAGAAGGTCTCTGACGGCCCGTGCACCGTCGTGATCGTATCGGCGTGGGATCAGGATCGATGCCATCACGAAGCATCCGATCATGGGACCGAAGCTGAGCGCCATCCACTTCGGGGCGTACCATGTCGGGCGACCGTCGATCCCCCACTGCATCGGGAGGAAGCTCGCCTCACTGAATCGAACGCTCGCGACCCAAGACAGGCAAGTGAGAACAGCGACCGTCGCCGCGACGATCAGATAGGCACGCCTCATCGGTTGGTAAAACTCCAGGCTTCATCGGCGACAGATGATAACCTGGAGGTGTTTCTTTCGAATGACCCAGGTGTGCGAGATTCGAAGGTTGTCCGAAATCGCCGGTCTGACGAAGCTCCCGGACTGACGTCACCCCAGCCGCAAGCCCGCCTTCGCCTTGCGCCGCTGCAGGTACAGGCTGGTCCCCAACGCCAGTCCGATCACCGCGAGCGACAGGCCGGTGGTGAGGGTGCCCAGCGCGTAGATCTCCGGCGTGGTGACGGTGGTGGTCAGGCCCTGCAGCTCCAGTGGCAGGGTGTTGCGGCCGCCGATGGCCTGGCTGGTGCGGGCGAGCTCGTCGAAGGACAGGGTGAAGCCGAACAACGCGACGCCGACCAGCGAGGGGCCGAGGATCGGCACCACCACGTGACGCAGGGTCTGGGACCCGGTGGCGCCGAGGTCGCGGGCGGCCTCCTCGTAGGCCGGGTCGAACCGGTTGAAGACCGCGAACATGATGAGGAGGCCGAAGGGCAGGGTCCAGGTGAGGTGGGCGCCCAGCGCCGAGGTGTAGAGCCCCATCAGGGTACCGTGCTCCTGCAGCCAGCCCCATCCGGTCTCGGCCGCGGCCCATTTCACCGCCTCGTCGAGGAGCCGGAATTCCAACCCGATGCCGAGCGAGACCACGATCGAGGGGACGATCAGGCTCGCGACCGCGACCGTGAACAGCGCGCCCTCGCCGCGGAAGCGCTTGCGGAAGGCGAGGCCGGCGAAGAACGCGATGACGACGGTGAGCCCCATCACCACGAGGCCGAGGCGCAGGGAGCGCCAGAGGGCGCCCCAGATGTCGACGATGCCGAGGCCGGCCCAGAGCTTGCCGAACCAGTGCGTCGAGACCCCGTTCATCGGGAAGGTGAGGCCCCCCTGCGGCCCCTGGAAGCTGAGGACGAGGATGGTCAGCGTCGGCCCGTACAGGAAGGCCACGAAGAGGGCGAAGAACGCCGCCAGGGCGTAGAAGGCCGGGGAGCGGGGGCGGTCGCTCACGTCTAGAGTTCCTTCCGCAAGTCAATGAGCCGGGTCATGGCCACGATCATCAGCATCACGGCGCCCAGCAGGACCACCGCGTTGGCCGCGGCCGCCGGCAGCTGCAGGGCCGACATCTGGACCTGGATGACCTTGCCGACCGAGGCGATCTGCTGGCCGCCCATGACGCCGACGGTGACGAAGTCGCCCATCACCAGGGTCACCACGAAGATCGACCCGATGGCGATGCCGGGCTTGGCCAGGGGCACTACCACGTTCCAGAGGGTCTGCCAGCCGGTGGCGCCGGAATCATAGGCCGCCTCGATCAGCGACCGGTCGATGCGCGCCATGCTGTTGAAGATCGGCACGATCATGAAGACCGTGTTGAGGTGCACGAAGGCGAGCACCACCGAGAAGTCGGAATAGAGCAGGCCCTCGATGGGCGTCCTGATCAGCCCCATCCCCATCAGGGTGTCGTTGACGAGGCCGTTGCGGCCCAGCAGCGGGATCCAGGAGATCATCCGGATCACGTTCGAGGTCCAGAACGGGATCGTGCAGACGAGGAACAAGGCCATCTGCAGGGTGCGCGACCGGACATGGAAGGCGACGAAGTAGGCCACCGTGAAGCCGATCCCCAGGGTGAAGGCCCAGGTCAGCGCGCAGAATTTCAGGGTCGAGAGATAGGTCCGCACGGTGGTGCAGGCATCCGCCGTGTTGAGGCAGCCCTCGAACACGTCGATGTAATTCTGCACCGTGAAGGCGGGAATGATCTCGTACTCGTTGTACTCCCAGAAGCTGACGATCAGGGTCAGGCCCAGGGGCACCACGAAGAACACCAGGAAGACGAGCGCCATCGGCGCGGCCTGGAGGTAGGCCAGCGCCTGCCGGCGGCGGGTCCTCGTCGTGAGGCTGGCGGCGGGGGCCTTGGCGGGCGGCGCCTCCGTCACGGCGGCGGGAAGGGCGATGTCGGTCATGGCGCAACCCTCGTGACAGGCGAAACCCTCCCCCCCTCTGCGGGGGAGGGCGTTCGCATCGTCGCCCCGCTTACGCGGCGATGAACTCGTTCCACTTGCGGACCATGTAGGTGTTCTCGTCCATCACGGCGTTCCAGCAGGCGACGCTGCCCATGCGGGTCTCGAAGGAGCCGCCGTCGCGGGTGGCGCCGGCCTTCTCCAGCACGCTGCCGTCCGGTCCCTTGATGTCCTTCTCGGCGGGCTTGCCCTCCATCCAGTACGCCCACTCGTAGGGCTCCATGTGCGCCTTGGCCGTCTCCAGCACGGCCGAGTAGTAGCCCTGTCGGTTGAGGTAGGCGCCGGCCCAGCCGGAGAGGAACCAGTTGATGAAGTCGTAGGCCGCATCCAGCTTGCGGCCCGTCAGGGTCTTGGGCAGGCCGAAGCCGGTGGCCCAGGCCCGGTAGCCCTCCTTGAGGGGCTGGTAGGTGCAGGCCACGCCCTGGCTGCGGACCTTGGTGACGGCGGGCGACCACATCGACTGGATCACGGTCTCGCCCGATGCCATCAGGTTCACGGATTCGTTGAAGTCCTGCCAGAAGGCGCGGAACTGACCGGCGCGCTTGGCCTCGATCAGCACCTTGATGGTGCGATCGATCTCGGCCTTCGTCATGTTGCCCTTGTCGGGATAGGTGTAGTCGCCCGTGGCCTCGATCACCATGGCGGCATCCATGATGCCGATGGAGGGGATGTTGAGGATCGAGGCCTTCCCCTTGAATTCGGGGTTCAGGAGTTCCTTCCAACTCGCGATCGGGCGCTTGATCAGGTCCGGGCGGATGCCGAGCGTGTCGGCGTTGTAGGTGGTCGGGATCAAGGTGATCCACTCGGTGGGCGAGCCCGCGAAGGTCTTCGCGTTTTGCCCCTCGAGATAGAAGACCTTCTTGGGCGCCGTGCCCTGGTCGCCGATCGTCTTGCCCCCGACCTGGCCCTTGGTGAAGACCGGGGTGATGTTGTCCGCTTGCTTGATTCGGCGAGCGTCCATGCCCTGGATGTTGCCCGAGGGGATAAGCTTCTTCAGACTGAAGAACTCGGTGTCGAGGAGGTCAAAGGAGTTCGGCTGCGTCACCACGCGCTTCGTCACCTCGTCGGTGACGACGGGGATGTACTCGATCGTGATCCCGAGATCCTCCTTCACCTTGCGGGCGATGTCGCCGGACTGGTTCACGGCGGTGCCGAGGTAGCGCAGGGTCACGGGTTCGGCCGCGATCACGTTGGGAAAGCCGGTGATCGGACCGGCGCCGAGGGCCAGTCCGGTGGCACCCGCGCCCTGGAGCAAGGTGCGGCGGCTCAGCTTGATCGTGGTCGTCATGCAGGCTCCTCTGAGGAAACGCGGTCGGGTCAGGCGCTCAGGCTATGGGCGGCGTCGGCGTCCCAGCCCAGCGGCACGGTCTGGCCGAGGGCGAGGGGGGCGCCCGCATAGGCCGCGTCGTCGATCACGGCCGTGAGGGCGGTGGCGGGTCCTCCGCCGAGGCCGTCGGCCGCGAAGCCCACATGCACGCTGGTGCCCTGGTACTCCACCGAGACGACGCGGGCCGGCACCGCGTCCGGGCCGGCTTGCGCGCCGAGGCGCATCCGGTCGGCGCGCACCGCCACCTCGCTCGCGTCGGCCAGGCGGATGACGTTGTGGCCGCCGATGAAGCGGGCGACGAAGGCGGTGGCCGGGCGTTCGAACACGGTGCGGGGGGCGGCCGCCTGCTCGATGCGTCCACCATTCATCACCACCACGAGGTCGGAGAGCGCCATCGCCTCCTCCTGGCTGTGGGTGACGTGGATGAAGGTGATGCCGAGTTCGGCCTGCAGCCGCTTCAGCTCGGTCCGCATCCGCACCCTCAGGAACGGATCGAGGGCCGAGAGCGGCTCATCGAGGAGCAGGACCTTGGGTCCGGTGACCAGCGCGCGGGCGAGCGCCACGCGCTGCTGCTGGCCACCGGAGAGTTGCGCCGGCAAGCGCTCCGCCAGATGGGCCATCTGAACGAGGTCGAGCATCGCCAGCGCCTTGGCGCGGCGCTCGGCCTTCGCGATGCCCCGCATCTTCAGGCTGAAGGCGACGTTGTCGCGGCAATTCAGGTGGGGAAACAGGGCGTAGCTCTGGAACATCATCGCCGTGCCGCGCTCGGCCGGCGTGGCGTCTCCCACGGAGCGCGGGCCGATGACCACGTCGCCGCCGGACACAGTCTCGTGGCCGCCGATCATCCGAAGGGTGGTGGTCTTGCCGCAGCCCGAGGGGCCGAGCAGGCAGCAATAGGCGCCCGAGCGCACCTTCAGATCGATGCCGTCCACGGCGGTCGTGTGGCCGTAGCGCTTGGTCAGGCGGATCAGCTCGACGTCCATGCGTTGTCTCCCCGCCCGATCCCCAGCAAGGGACGGGCCAGACGATCCCCGTTTCGCCACCCAAATCGTCTCCGGTCGACGGCAACCGGGCTGGCGCGCGCCAGCCCGGAGACGGCCGGCCGGATCAGGCGGCAGACCCCGGCCCCGGCGTCCGGTCGAGGACCCGTCCACGCCCGTGCGGCCCGGTCACCCGCCCATCCTCGGCGACGACCTCGCCCCGCGCGAGGGTCATCACCGGCCAGCCCGTCACGGAAAACCCCTCCCAGGGGGTGTAGTCCGCCCCGTGGTGGAGGTTGGCCTGCCGGATCGTCTCGCGGCGGTTCGGGTCCCACAGCGTCAGGTCGGCGTCGAAGCCGATTCCGATCGAGCCCTTGCGCGGGTAGAGCCCATAGAGCTTGGCGTGGTTGGTGGCGGTGAGTTCCACGAAGCGATTGAGGGAGATGCGCCCCGCCGAGACGCCTTCCGAGAACAGGATGGGCAGACGGGTCTCGATGCCCGGGATGCCGTTGGGCACCCAGCGGAAGGAGGTCCGGCCCTTCGGGTTCAGCTTGCCGGCGGGATCGTCGTAGCGGAAGGGGCAATGGTCGGAGGAGACCACGTCGAACAATCCGGTCTGGATCCCGCGCCAGATCGCGGCCTGGTTGGAGGCCTCCCGCGGCGGTGGCGAGCAGACGTATTTCGCCCCGGCCATCGGGTCGTCGGAGCTGAGGCCCTTCATGTGGTCGGCGGTCAGGGTCAGGTATTGCGGGCAGGTCTCGGCGTGGATCTTCAGGCCGCGCTCCCGGCCCCAGGCGATCTGCTCCATGGCCTGCTGGCCCGAGACGTGGACGATGACGATCGGCAGGTCGACGAGCTCGGCGTGGCTGATGGCCCGGTGCGCCGCCTCGCGCTCGACCACCTGCGGCCGGGACAGGGCATGTCCGAAGGGGCGCGTCTCGCCGGCCTTCTCCAGACGCTCGGTCATATACCGGATGGCGTCGTAGCCCTCCGCATGGACCATGACGCGCGCGCCCTCCCGCCGCGCCAGGTCGAACACGTCGAGGATCTGGCGGTCGTTCAGGACGAGGTCGTCATAGGTCATAAATACTTTGAAGGAGGTGTAACCCTCCGCGATCAGGGCTGGCAGCTCCTGGCCGAGCACCGCCGGCGTCGGGTCCGAGACAATGAGGTGGATGGCGACATCGATGTGGCACTGCCCCTCCGCCAGCGCCCGGTAGGCATGGGTCGCCGCGCGGAGCGACGCGCCGCGAGGCTGGAGCGCGAAGGGCATCACGCAGGTGTTTCCGCCGACGGCCGCCGCGCGGGTCGCGGAGGCGAAGTCGTCCGCCATGACGATGCCGGGGCCGGACGCCTGCGCGATATGGACGTGGCTGTCGATGCCCCCGGGCAGGACGAGGAGGCCGGAGGCGTCGATCGTGCGGGCCGCATCGGCGATCCGCTCGCCGATCGCCGCGATGCGGCCGCCGCGGATGCCGAGATCGGCGGCGAACGTGTCGGTGGCGGTGACCAGCGTGCCGCCCCGGATGGCGAGGTCGAAGTCGGGCATGGCGTCAGTCCCTCACACGGGCGATGATCGCCACCGGGCCGCCGCCGTCCGGTCCCTGATGCTCGGCACCGCCCGAGACGAACAGATCGGTGCGCCCGATCGCGGCGGCGGCGACCCCGCCCACGAGGGCGCGGGCGTGCCGGGTGGCGTTGATGTCGCTGTCGTCGTTCATGATGTGGCGCCGGCGCCGGATCAGCCCGTCATGCGAGGGCTCCGCCTTGGCGAGCAGGGCGACCACGCGCTCCGACATCCCGGGAGCCAGCTGACCCGACGAGGAAAACCCGAGATCCGCCAGGACACCCTGGATCGCGTCGAAATCGATGCCGTCGCGCATGACCCGGTGGGCGATGGCGTGGGGGCCGGACCAGCCGGGGGCATTGCCCAGGACAATGACCTCATTGCGCATCAGCTCGATGCCGGCTGACGCACTCGCGCGCCCGGAATAGAGGTCGCGCCGCGTGCCGACGGCCGCGTCCGAAAGCTCTTCGCCCGAGACCTCTCCCAGGGCCAGGGCGATGCCCAGGGCCGAGGCGCCGCGCGACAAGCCCATGGAGGCGTAGGTGTCGTGGGTGGCCACACTTTCCCCGCGCTCGGCGGCCTCATGGATGCGGGCGCTGGTGAGGAGCGGGCACTTCACCTGCACGAAGTGGACGTCCTCCGGCGTGTCCAGCCCGGCCTGGACCATGGCTTCGCCGACCGCCGCGGCCGTCGCCCGCACCTGTGCCATCCGGCCGATCGCCTCGGGCCGGAAATCGGCCGTGAAGGCGGTGCCGATCGCCAGCGCCGACGCACCTTCGGCCTCGGGACCATCGCGGCGCGCCAGCACGAGGAGATGGGGAGAGAGCCCGCCCTCGGTGCCGCCCGACATGACCAGGGCGACCCGTGCGCCGACCGCCGCGGGCGTGCAGCCCATCGCGCCGGCGAGGGCGGTCTCCAGCGCCATCACGGCGAGCGGGCGGGTGAAGTCGTTGACGCAGCCGTTGCCCTCGGTCTTGCCAAAGATCGCCACGATCTCGTCCGCCGCCACGGCGCCGGCGGCGATGAGGTCCATCACCCCCGAGACGTCGGCGGGATGCCGGGTCGGCACGCGGAAGACGAGGCATTCGGGCATGGCGGGTTCGCGTCTGGATGAGAGGACGGGCCAAGCTAGGCCGCGCGTCCGGCCCGCGCGAGTGCTGGTTTGCGCACGCCGCGCTCCCGAACGGGCAACGGTCGGGATGGACCGAACGGTACGGCTCTTGCCGGGCCGGGGGCGACAAGGTGGTCGATGGCAGCGCGACCCGGTTTGGAGCTGCACGATTTGTGGCTTTCTGCCCCCGAGGGTGGCGCTCAATTGTCCGATCTGACCAAGCGGACGGCAATCGCGCCCTCGATCGACGGCGATGACCGATCTGTGGGTTTTGTTGGCATTGCTTTTGCCAAGCTGGATTTCGCGAGGCCCTGACAGCGTCCGGCGGCGGACACGGCCTCCCGCCGGCAATCCTGAGGAGCACGAACGCATGACAGACCCGACGATCAGCCGGCGCAGCGCGCTCAAGCTCGGCACGGCCGCCGCGGCGGGCGCCCTCGCGACGCCGTTCCTCGCCCGCCACGGCCTCGCCGCCGAGGAACCGATCAAGCTCGGGAGCCTCCTCGACGGCAGCGGCGCCCTCGGCCTCGAGGGCAAGCGGATGATCCAGACAACCGAATACGCGGTGGAACTGATCAACAAGGCCGGCGGCCTCCTCGGACGGCCGATCAAGATCATCGCCTACGACACCCAGTCGAGCATGCAGCTCTACACGCAGTACGCCCAGCAACTCGCACTGAAGGAGAAGGTCGACGTCATCCAGGGTGGCATCACATCGGCCTCGCGCGAGGCGATTCGGCCGATCTTCGGCCGGTCCAAGACCCTGTACTTCTACAACACCCAATACGAGGGCGGCGTCTGCGACCGCAACGTGTTCTGCACCGGCACGACGCCGGCCCAGACCGTGAATCACCTCGTCGACTATGCGCTGAAGACCTGGGGGAAGAAGGCCTACATCATCGCGGCCGACTACAATTACGGCCATATCACCGCGAGCTGGATGACGAAGTTCATGAAGGAGGGCGGCGGCTCGGTCGCCGGCACCGACTTCTTCCCCCTCGACGTGACGAATTTCTCCTCCGCGATCAGCCGAATCCAGCAGGCCCAGCCCGACCTCGTGCTCTCGGCCCTGGTGGGCGCCAACCATTCGGGCTTCTACCGCCAGTGGGACGCCGCCGGGATGAAGGGCCGGATTCCCGTGGCTTCCTCGGTCTTCGGGCTCGGCGACGAACTCACCACCATGGATGCTTCGACCACCACCGGCATCGTCACATGCTACGGCTGGTACAACGACCTGCCCGACGCCCGGAGCGTCGCGTTCATCAAGGGGATGCAGGCCAAGTTCGGCGCCGACGTCACCGACCTCAGCGAACTCGACACCGCCACCTACGACGGCATCATGCTCTGGGCCGAGGGGGTGAAGAAGGCCGGCTCCCTCGACCGCGACAAGGTCATCGCCGCCCTGGAATCCGGCATCTCCTACGAGGGTCCGACCGGCAAGGTGACCATGGACGGGGCGACCCACCATACCATCCGCAACACCTACCTCGCCCGGCCCAAGGACAAGAAGTGGGAGATCCTCGCGAGCTTCCCGGAACAGTTCCCCGCCGACACGGCCGGCGCCTGCGACCTCCTGAAGAATCCGAAGACCAACAAGCAGTTCACCCCCGACCTGAAGGGTTGAGGGTGAGCATGGCGCCCGATCTCGTCGGCCTCCTCGCCTTCAACGTCCTGGCGGGCATCGCGACACTCGCGCTGATCACCCTCGGCCTCGGGGTGATCTACGGAATGATGCGGATCATCAACCTCGCCCATGGCGAGTTCATGATGCTCGGCGCCTACACGGCGGTGGCCGCCTCCGATGCCGGCCTCAACATCTGGGTCGCCATGCTGGTGCTGCCGCCCCTCGTGGTCGGCCTCATCGGCCTCGTCCTCGAGCGCACCGTCATCCGCTTCCTCTACGGGCGCATGATGGACACGATGCTGGCGACCTGGGGGATCAGCCTCGGGCTGATCGGCCTCGTCACGTCGATCTACGGCAACGTGGTCCGGGGCGTGTCCACGCCGGTCGGGAGCTTCGAGATCGGGCGCTACGGCGCGAGCCTCTACAGCCTGGTCATCGTGGCGGTGGCCTGCGCGGCCCTAGCCGGCCTCTACCTGCTCCTGCGCCTGACCAGGTTCGGGCTGATCCTGCGGGCGACGATGCAGAACCCGCGCATGGCGGCCTCCCTGGGGGTTTCGCCGGACCGGATCTACATGGCGACCTTCGCCCTCGGGGCCGGCCTGGCGGGTCTCGCCGGCGGGGTGCTCGCACCGATCTCCGGCATCTCGCCGGCCATGGGGGCGGCCTACATCTCGCGCGCCTTCATCACGGTGCTGGGCGGCGGCCCGGCGATCCTCACCGGCACGGGGCTCGCCTCGACCCTGTTCGGGGTCATCAACGAGCTCGTCTCGTTCAAGACCACCCCCGTCATCGGCGACGTGGCCCTTCTGGTCGCCGCAGTCCTGCTCATCCGCGTGCTGCCCCAGGGCATCACCGGCCGCTACCTGAGGCGCAGCCTATGACCCGTCCCCCGTCGCCGCTCCGAGCCCTGGTCCGTCCGGCGGCCCTGAGCTTCCTCGCCATGGTCGCCTCGGGCCTCGTCATCCTGTTCGGAGCCCCCCACCTCCTCGACACCTTCGGCCTCGTGCAGATGACGGGCTTCGTGGCCATGGCGATGTTCGCCCTCAGCCAGGGCTTCATCTGGGGCTATGGCGGCGTGATGTCGTTCGGGCAGGCCGCCTTCTTGGGCCTCGGCGGCTACGCCTACGCCGTCGCGGTCCTGAACCTCGGTGACTCGACCCTGCCGGTTCTGCTCGCCATCGTGGTGCCGATGCTGTTCGCGGGATTGCTCGGCTACTTCATGTTCTACGGCCGAATCTCGGACGCCTATATCGGGGTGATCACCCTGACGGTCTCGGTGATCCTGTTCCAGCTCGTGAACACCACCTCGGGCAGCCAGTACCGGATCGGCGAGGCCGAACTCGGCGGCTTCAACGGCATCCCGGCCATCCCGGCCCTCAACCTGCCGGGCGACGCCGGCAACCCGCTCGACCCCGAGGGGATCTGGTATGCCGCGATGGGGAGCCTCATCCTCGTCTACGTGGTCCTGCGCGCCATCCTGGCGAGCCGGTTCGGCCGCGTGGTCGTGGCGATCCGCGAGAACGAGACCCGGGCGCAGCTCATCGGCTACGATCCGCGCCTTTACAAGCTCCTGGCCTTCATGATCTCGGCCGGCATCGCGGGCCTCGGTGGCTGCCTGTTCGCGAATTGGGGCGGCTTCATCAGCCCCACGGTCTTCGGCCTCACCATGTCGGCCCAGGTGATCATCTTCGTTCTCGTCGGCGGGCTCGGCACCCTGCTCGGCCCGATCCTCGGGGCGGTACTGATCCAGTGGCTGACCATCGAGGCCGGCGCCCAGAGCCTCATCGATTCCAACCTCGGCCTCGGCGCGATCCTGGTCACCTTCGTGC
Source organism: Methylobacterium sp. 001424705 (assembly GCF_059816145.1). Classification (NCBI taxonomy): domain Bacteria; kingdom Pseudomonadati; phylum Pseudomonadota; class Alphaproteobacteria; order Hyphomicrobiales; family Methylobacteriaceae; genus Methylobacterium; species Methylobacterium sp. 001424705. The sequence goes on from NZ_JCBANU010000009.1 coordinate 21,176, forward strand.
TGCTGATCCCGCAGGGTCTGGTGCCGGTGGCCCGCAACCTCTTCCTGCGCCTCGGCACGGCGCTCATCGGCCGGCGGATGCGGGCCAAGCCCCTCGGGCCCGCCCCGGGCGCGGCCCTGGCCGGGGAGGTCCGTCGATGAGCGTGTCCCCCGCGGCGAAACCCCTCCGCCCCCTGCTGGAAGCCAAGGGCGCCACCATGCGCTTCGGCGGCGTCACCGCCGTCAACGCGGTCGACTTCGTCCTCGGGGAGGTGGAGCTGCGCTGTCTCATCGGTCCGAACGGCGCGGGAAAGAGCACCTTCTTCAAGATGCTCACCGGCCAGCTCACGGCGAGCGCCGGGCGCATCCACTTCCGCGACACCGACATCACGGCCGCGCACCCGCACGAGATCGCCCGCCTCGGGGTCGGCATCAAGACGCAGGTTCCCAACGTCTTCAACGGCCTGTCGGTGCGCGAGAACGTCTTCGTCGCGGCGGGCCGCAAGAAGTCGCTCGCCCGCACCCGCGCCATCGTCGAGGAGACGCTGACCCGCCTCAAGCTCACCGAGATCGCCACCCGCCTCGTCGGGCAGCTCGCCCACGGCCAGCGTCAATGGGTCGAGATCGCCACGGTCCTGGCCCAGGAGCCGGAGCTGATCCTCCTCGACGAGCCCGCCGCCGGGATGACGAAGGAGGAGGTCGAGCGCACCGCCGCCCTCATCCGCGAGATCAACCGCACCCATGCGGTCATCGTGGTGGAGCACGACATGCCGTTCATCCGGATGATCGCCAAGACCGTGACCGTGTTCAACCAGGGCCGCATCCTGATCGAGGGCGATGTCGACACGGTACTGTCCGACGCCCGCGTCCGCGACGTCTATCTGGGCAAGCAGGCCGCATGACCGCTCCCCTCCTCGCCGTCGACGACCTGCATTCCGGCTACGGCCGCATCCCGATCCTCGGCGGCGTGTCGCTGCAGGTGAATGAGGGCGCGTTCGTCGGCATCCTCGGCCATAACGGCATGGGCAAGTCGACCCTGCTGCGGACGCTCACCGGCAACCTGCCCGCCACGGCCGGATCGATCACCTTCGACGGGCGCGACATCACCCGGCTCTCCCCGACCGCCCGGGCCCGGGCCGGCATCGGCTACGTCCCGCAGGGGCGCGAGATCTTTCCGGCGCTCAGCGTCCACGAGAACCTGCGGATGGGCTGCCTTCTGTCGCGCGACAGGGAGGAGGCGGTGATCGCCGACATCCTCACCTTGTTCCCGCGCCTGAAGGCCTATCTCGACCGGCCGGGCGGTACCCTCTCGGGGGGCGAACAGCAGCTGCTGGCCCTGGCCCGCTGCCTCTGCGGGGCCCCCCGCATCATCCTCCTCGACGAGCCCACCGAGGGCATCCAGCCCTCGATCATCGAGGAGATCATCGAGACGCTCCGGGCGATCGGCCGGCAACGGGGCCTCGCGGTGCTGCTGGTGGAGCAGAACCTGAACTTCATCGCGTCCCTCTCGCAGCGCGTGCTGATCCTGCAGAAGGGCCGCATCACCCGCGAGGTCCCGCCCGATGTCGCCCGCGACCGGGCGATGATCGACGAGTTCGTCGGCATGGCCTGAGGGCCACACCCCCGTTTTTTCCAGTCAGGAGACGTCCGGCATGGATGCCACGACACGCAGCCCCTTCGACGTGGTCGAGATGACCCTGGCCGATGCGGCCGACGCCTTTGCCAGCGGTGTGACCTCCGAGGCGCTGACGCAGGCCTTCCTCGATCGCATCGCGGCGCACAACCCGCACTACAACGCCCTCATCGTCATGAACCCGGACGCCCTGGCCGATGCCCGCGCCATCGATGTCCGGCGCGCGGCCGGCGAGGCCCTGGGGCCGCTGGCCGGCGTGCCCGTGGTGATCAAGGACCCAATGGACATGGCCGGGCTGCCGACCACCGCCGGCTGGCACTTCCTGAGCGCCCGGACCGGCGGCGTCGACCTCATCCCGGAGACCGACTCGCCCGTGGTGGCGCGGATGCGGGCCGCCGGCTGCGTCATGCTCGGCAAGACCAACGTGCCGGTGCTGAGCGCTACCGGCAGCCACGCCAACGACAGCTGGGCCGGCCCGACCTTGAACGCGGCCGCGCCCGAGAGCCTGCCCGGCGGCAGCAGCGCCGGGACGGCGACTGCCGTCGGCGCCAGCTTCGCGGTGCTGGGCCTCGCCGAGGAAACGGGCGGGTCGATCCAGAATCCCGCTTCGGCGCAGGGGCTGGTCGGCATCAAGCCGACCTTCGCCCTGGTGCCCAATGCCGGCGTGGTGCCGCTCGCCGGCAGCACCCGCGACGTGGTCGGTCCCATCGCCCGCTGCGTACGCGACGCCGCGCTGACCCTCGACGTGCTGGCAGGCTACACCCCCGCGGATCCGAAGACCGTGGCGGGCATCGGCAAGCGCCCGCGGGGCGGCTACACCGCCCACCTCGACACCGGAGCGCTGAAGGGCAAGCGCCTCGGCCTGTTCGGCCCGGGCTGGCGAGACCTGCCGCTCTCCCCGGAGGCGGGCACGCTCTATGCCCGCGCACAGGACGAGATCGCCGCCCGCGGCGCCACGCTGGTGGCCGATCCCTTCGCCGGGACCGGCTTCGCGGCGTTGGGCCGCCCCACGCCGGGCCTGAATCACTTCGATGCCCGCGGCATGGAATCGGTCCCCTACGACCTGCACCTCTATCTGCAGCGCCTCGGCCCGAGCGCCGCCATCCGCAGCGTCGAGGCCTTCGCCGCGGCCACCGAGGCCGAGGACGCCTTCGGCCCCATCGGCGTGCTGCGCTACCTGCATGCCATCCCGGCCTTCGCGCCGATCCTCGCCAACCCGACCGTGCCACCGGATCTCTCCGCCTTCCTCACCCTGCGGGAGGCCTACCTGGCGATCTTCGACGCGGTGATGGACGCGAGCGGCCTCGACGGCCTCGTCTTCCCGCAGATGCGGAACGAACTTCCGCCCCTTCACGGCGACGAGGCGATCAACGAGACCACGGTGTGCGAGATCAACATCGCCGGATTGCCCGGCGTGACGGTCCCGGCCGGATTCTACGCCTCGGGGTCGCCGTTCAACCTGATCTTCGTCGGCCGGATGTGGAGCGAGGCCGACCTCCTCGGCTTCGCCTACGACTACGAACAGGCGACGCGTCACCGCCGCGCTCCCGACCTGGTCGGCTGAGGCTCGGACGCGGGTATCCCGCGGGCAGGACTGCCCAAGGGATCGGCAAACGGCCCCGGCAATGAGCAGTAAAGCCACAGAAACCACAAAACCCAGATTTCCCGATTGACCCACCTCGCCAGTCGCGGCGTAATCGAAACGCGAAACGTTTCTCTTGGGAATTCCGGCAGACATACGCGTCGGGCGACGTGCGGACCATGCCGGGGTGGGGGTTCGATTGCATCCGGCGATGCCGCAGGATTTCGGGAAACGACCTGTGTCTGTGGTTTTTGACCGACCGGTCACACGCGCCGACGGCGCAAGGCGAGATTCGATGCATCATTCCAGTTGCAGGACAACGCGAACGAGCATGGGATACCGGATGCCGCGTCCGCATTCCCGCGCGACCGCGGCTACGGATCACCGTTATCATCGGGTGAACGGTAGGACGGCCATCGAGCATGCTGACGGATCATCGCCACCAGGAAATCCTGTCCCGCCTCCATGGGACGGGCCGGGTCGGCGTCGCGGATGTGGCCCTCTTCCTGAAGGTGTCCGAAGAAACCATCCGCCGCGATCTGAAGATGCTGGAGGAACGCGGCCTGCTCCGGCGCATCCACGGCGGCGCGGTGCCGCCGCGCCTCGATCAGGAGCGCCCCCTGCAGGAGCGCGGCAAGCTCAATACCCGCGAGAAGGGGCGCGTGGCGGTTCTGGCCGAGGCCCTGGTGCTGGACGGGATGTCGGTCTTCATCGACACGGGCACCACCACGCTCGCCCTCGCCCGGCGCCTCACCGGGCGCAACCTCACCATCACGACCAACTCGGTGGACGTGGCCCTGCATCTCGGCAGCGGCCCGGCCCGGGTCAACCTGACGCCCGGCACCCTGCGGAGCAACGACAACGCGCTGGTGGGCTACGAGACCGTGGCCTACGCCCGGCGCTACTTCTTCGACATCGCCTTCATGGGGATCGCCGCCTGCGATCTCGAGCACGGCTGGATGGATTACGAGGAGCACGAATCGGTGCTGCGCCGGACGCTGAAGGGTCAGTCGCGCAGGGCCGTCCTGCTCGCCGATTCCCGCAAGTTCGGCCGGCAGGCCAATCTCTGCACCTTCGGTCTCGGCGAGAAGCTCAGCATCGTCACCGACAAGCCGCCGCCGGAGGCGTTCCAAGACGCGTTCGCCCGGCATGAGATCGAGACCATCCATACCTGAGGCCGGCGAGGCGCGGGCCCTCGCGGACCTCCTCGACCGGTTCTCCGCCTGCGGCGCCACCCCCGGGGGCGGCGTGACCCGCCTCTGCGCAAGCCCCGCGGACGGCGCCGCCCGCGCCGTGTTCGCGGAGATGGTCCGGGCGGCCGGCGGCACCCTGCGGGTCGACGCGACGGGCAACCAGTTCGGCCTGTTTTCGCTGACGGATCAGGAAGATGCGCCCCTCGTCATGATGGGCTCGCACCTCGACAGCCAGAGCCGCGCCGGCCGCCTCGACGGTACCTACGGCGTCGCCGCCGCCCTGCGGGTGGGTGCCGGCCTGATGGCGGCCCGGCGGGCCGGAGGGCGCTTCAACGCCGATTTCTGCGCCGTGAACTGGACCAACGAGGAGGGCGCCCGCTTCCGGCCGAGCCTCCTCGGCAGCGGTACCTATGTCGGCCGACACACGGTGGCGGAGGCGCTGGCCTGCCGCGACGACGACGGCATCCGCCTGGGGGCGGCTCTGGCGGCGATCGGCCAGGCGGGCGGCGACGCACCGCCACCGCAGCCGGCCTGCTACCTCGAGATCCACGTGGAGCAGGGCACCGCGCTGGAGGAGGCCGGACGGACCATCGGCATCGTCACCCGCAACTGGGGGGCGACCAAGATCGAGGCGGCCTTCACCGGCGTCCAGGCCCATACGGGGCCCGGGCGGATGGAGCGCCGGCGCGACGCGCTGCTCGCCGCCGCCTATGCCATCGCGGACATCCGGGCGCTGGCCGATGCGTGGCCCGGCCTGCTGTATACCGCGGTGGGTCGTGTCGAGGTCGCGCCGAATTCCGCCAACGTGGTCGCCGCACACGTCGCGATCTCGGTGGAGCTCCGGTCCGCCGACGACGCCATCCTGGCCGAGGCCGGGCGCCGGGCCGACCGCCTCCTCGCCGGGGCCGCCGACCGGGCCGGCACCGGGCTGACGATCACGAGCCGGGGCGAGCGCCCGATCCGGGCGATGCCCGAGGCGGTCTGCGACCTCGTCGCCGCCTGCGCCGCGGCGCAGGGCCTCGAATCCTTGCGGATGGACACGGTGGCGGGGCACGACGCCCTGAGCTTCCTCGGGATCTGCCCGACGGGACTCGTCTTCGTGCCGAGCATCGACGGCATCGCCCACAACGAGGCCGAGGCCACCGACCCGGCCGACCTCGCGGCGGGCCTCGCCCTGATGCGGGAGGCGGCCAGGCGCCTGTGCCGCCGGGGCGGCGACCCAGTGCGGGCCGCGCAACCGGAGCCGACAGGATGATGGCCCCCGAACCGGACTTCGCGACGCGCATCGCCGACGCCCTGGCGCGCCTCCCGGGCTGGGAGGCCGGGGCGGCGCAGATCGCCCTGGCGGCGGCGCCGGTCGCCTCCCCGACCCACCGGGCGGTGGCCTCGGACTGCGCCCGGGTCCGGCGCGACGGCGCCGATCCCGTCTTCGTCAAGCGGCGCCACGCCGACATGGCCGCCGACATCCGCCCCGCCATGGCGGAGGCGACGCGCCGGGCCGGGACCCTCGGCCTCGGCCCGGCCCTGCTGGCCCAGGGCGAGGACGTGGTCGTGCTGGCCGACCTGCCCGAGCCCTGGCGCTACGCCCGGGTCGGCGACCTGCAGGAGGCGGACACGATGGCACAGGTCCTCGGCGCCCTGCGGCGGCTGCACGGGGCGGAGCCCCTCGGCCAGAGCTTCTGCCCGTTCGGGCGGATCGCCGCCCTCGCGGCGGAGGCCCGGGCCTGCGCCGCCCCGGTGCCCGACGACTTCGCGGTGCTCCTGGCGGAGGCCGAGCTGATCCGCGCGGCGATCGCGGCGGCGGGCTTCGACCAGCGGTTCTGCCGCAACGACGGCACCGCCTCGAACCTCATGCTGCGCTTCGACGGGGGCGGCCTCGCGCCCGACGGCGTCCGCCTCGTGGATTTCGACCTCGCGGGCGATTTCGACCCCTGGTTCGAGATCGGCGCGCTCCTCAACGAGGCCTATGTCTTCGAGCCCGAGCGCCGGCAGGCCATCGAGACCTATGCCGGGCGCTGCACCGACGCCCTGCTCGCCCGCTGCCGCCTCTACGGCGCGGTGGACGACCTGATGTGGGGCCTCTGGGGGATCACCCGGGCGGTGACCTCGCGCCGGCCCGGCATCGAGTTCTTCAAGTATGGCCAGTGGCGGCTGCGGCACGCGCGCACCACGATGGCGGCGCCGGACTTCGAGCTCTGGCTGCGCCGGCTGTGACGGACCGGACGGCTGCGGGGAGGACGCGATGAGCTGGACACGGATGGGCGAGGGGCGGGGCGCCCCCGAGCAGGCCCTGGAGGCGATCCTCGCCCGGGTGCCGGCCTGGGCCGGCACGCCCCTGCGCTACCGCGCCGTCTCGGGCGGCATCAGCAACACCAACTGGCGGGTCCAGGCGGGGGAGGGGATCGACGTCTTCCTCAAGGTGCCCGGGCGCGGCACCGAGATGTTCATCGCGCGGGACGCCGCCCACGAGGCCAGCCGGCGGGCCGAGGCCTGCGGCTTCGGGGTGGCGGTGCTCGACTACCTGCCGGAGGACGGCGTCGAGATCTTCGCCTTCCTGGACGACTTCCGGGCGTCCTCGAACCTCGACTTCCTGCGCCCGGTCGTGCGCCAGAACGCGGTCCGGGCCCTGCGGGCCTTCAACGACGCCCCGGCCCTGACCCTGACCAAGACGATCTTCGACATGATCGAGGAGCATGTCGGGCAGGTGGAGGCCGTCGGCGGCCGAGTGCCGCAGGATGCGGCCTTCCTGATGCGGCGCTATGGCCAGGCCAAGGCCGCGCTCCTGGCCTCGGGCCTCGACCTCGTGCCCTGCATGAACGACACCCTGGCCGGCAACTTCATGCTCGACGGGCAGGACCAGGTCCGCCTCGTCGACTTCGAGTACGCCTCGAACAACGAGCGCGCCTACGAGCTCGCCCTGTGGTTCGACGAGATGGCGTTCCCGGCCGCGGTCGAGCGCGAGATGATCGAGGCCTATTGGGGCCGCTGGACCCCGCAGATCGACGCCCGCACCGCGGTGCTGAAGGCGCTGGGCGACCTCAAATGGGCGACCTGGGCGATGATCCAGGAGCGCGTCTCGACCCTCGACTTCGACTATTACAAGTACGGGACCTGGAAGCTCGCGCGGGCCCGGACCCTGTTCCACCATCCCGACTGGCCGCGCTGGCTGCACCTGCTGTGACCGCCGCCCTCCCGTTCCCGCGTTCCCCGTCGCCCAAGGCCGATCCCATGTTCCCGACCCTCGCCGCGCCGGCGGGCTTCGACGCCACGCCCGACGGGCTGATGGCCTTCGCCCACCACCTCGCCAACAGCGTGCGCCCCCTGGCGCGCCGCCACTTCCGCACGCCGCTCGCCGTGGAGGCCAAGGCCGATGCGAGCCCCGTCACCGAGGCCGATCGCGGCATCGAGGCCCGTCTGCGGGCCGAGATCCGCCAGGCCTACCCGGCGCACGGCATCCTCGGCGAGGAGGAGGGCGGCGACTTCAGCCACGACCTGACCTGGGTGGTGGACCCCATCGACGGGACCCAGAGCTTCATCACGGGCATGCCGCTCTTCGGCACCCTGATCGCCCTGGTGCGGGGCGGGCGGCCGCTCCTCGGCCTGATCGACATGCCGGCCCTGGCCGAGCGCTGGCACGGCAACGGCAGCAGCGCCTGGTTCGGCGGCAAGCCGATCCGCACCAGCCGGCGCGCCCTCGCCGAGGCCCGGCTGTTCGCGACCTCCCCCGACCTGTTCCGGGGGGCCGACGCCGAGGCCTTCGCGGCCCTGAGCGCCGCTGTGGGCCTGCGCCGCTTCGGCGGCGACTGCTACGCCTACGGCCTCCTCGCCTCGGGCCATTGCGACCTCGTCGTCGAGGCCGGCCTCAAGGTCTACGACGTGATGGCCCTGGCCCCCGTGGTGGAGGGCGCCGGCGGCGTGATGACCGACTGGGCCGGCCGCCCGCTCACCCCGGACTTCGACGGCCGCGTCATCGCCGCCGCCAACCCGGAGCTGCACGCGGCGGCCCTGCGCCACCTGACGGGATTTGCCTGAGGCGCGGCGACCGGAAGGGCGGCGAATCCCGGGAGCGCCCCCTCCACCTGGTCATCGGGGGGCCGGTTGCGACCCAAGCCGGTCGTTCACATCGTTGTCGGCGCTTCCTGTAAGCAGCCGTTCGTCGCCCTGAGGGCGACTTTGGTTCGAAGCGAAAAGCAGGCACCATAGCCCGGCGGAGGAGCAATCCCTCGGCGACCACTGAAGGCGCGTGTGTCATAAGGGGGCATGGCCCCTGAAATGTCCTCCGATAAGCCGAAGCGCGCGATCACGTCTTTCGGCGACTGCGAAAATTACGACCGCACGGTCTTCGACACGCTCGATGAGAGGTGTCACCGATCCAGCAAGAAGACGTCCGGGCGCAGCCATTGCCGCTTCGTACGGCGTCCGCTGGGCATGACACGGTGAGCGACGCGACAGCGTTCCTGGCTGGGGGCGGCGAGGCCGCGCGCCTCATCCGCGAGCGCGACTGGTCTGCCCATCCTCTCGGGCAACCCGAGACGTGGCCGCAAGCTTTCAAGACCGCGCTCTCGCTGGTCCTGAACTCGCCCGAGAGCATGATCCTGGCCTGGGGGCCGGACCTGCACTTCTTCTTCAACGACACCTATTCCCGCCTGCTCGGCCCCCGGGTGGCCTGGGCCACGGGCGAGCGTTTCGACAGAGTCTGGGCGGATGCCTGGGAACAGGCCAAGCCCATCATCGAAGACGCGTTCGCCGGGCGCAGCCACCGCTTCGAGGACCTTCCGTGGACGCTCGATACCGACCGGGGGGCGGCGGAGACGTGGTTCTCCTTCTCGTATTCACGGGTGCTCGACGCCGACGGCAGGATCGCGGGCCTGTTCATCTTCACCAACGAGACCACGCAGCGAGTGCTGGCCGACGCCGCGCTGAAGGACAGCCAAGAGAGCCTGGAACGGGCACTCGGCGAGGTGCGCAGCCTGAACGCGACCTTGGAGCGGCGCGTCGAGGAGCGCACGAACGAACGAGACCTGATGTGGGACACCGCGCCCGACCTGATGCTCATCATCGACTTCGCGGGCGTCTTCCGGCGGGTCAACCCGGCATGGACCCGCCTTCTCGGCTACGAGCCGCACGAACTGGTCGGTCACCACGTCAACGAGTTCGTCCTGGCGGAGGACCACGTCGAGACGGTCGACGCCTATACCGAGGCGTCCGAGGGCGGGATGCCCCATATCGTCAACCGCTACCGGCACAAGGATGGCTCGACGCGCTGGATCTCATGGACCGCCGCCCCGGCCGGAACGCTGACCTACGCGACCGGACGTGACATCACCGAGGCCCGGGAAAGGCAGGCCGAGCTGGAGCAGGCCCAGGAGGCCCTCCGCCAATCCCAGAAGCTGGAAGCCGTCGGCCAGCTTACCGGCGGCGTCGCGCACGATTTCAACAACCTGCTGACGATCATCCGCTCGTCCGTGGACTTCCTTCGCCGACCGGACCTGCCAGAGGCGCGCAAGGATCGCTACCTGAACGCCGTCTCAGATACGGTTGAGCGCGCGGCCAAGCTGACCGGCCAGTTGCTCGCCTTCGCACGCCGGCAGGCCCTCAAGCCAGAGGTGTTCGACGTCGGCGAGAGGATGCGTGGGATCGCGGAAATGCTCGATACCGTGACGGGCGCACGCGTCCGCGTGGTCGCGGAGGTGCCCCACGCGCCATGCTTCGTCCGGGCGGATTTAAGTCAGTTCGAGACCGCACTCATCAACATGGCCGTCAACGCACGCGATGCCATGGACGCGGTAGGAACACTCACCCTGCGCCTCGGATGCCGGACAACCCTTCCCGTCATCCGCGGCCATGCCGGCTCGCGCAAAGCCTTCGCCGCGGTCTCCCTCGTCGACACGGGTTCAGGCATCCCCCCGGACCTGCTCAGCCGGATCTTCGAGCCGTTCTTCACCACCAAGGAGGTCGGCAAGGGCACCGGACTCGGCCTGTCGCAGGTATTCGGCTTTGCAAAGCAATCGGGCGGCGACATCGATGTGGCCAGCACGGTAGGGGAAGGCACAACCTTTACGCTCTACCTGCCGGAAGTCGAGCAAGAGGAGGTCCCGGCCCGTGTCCGCGGGCCCGACGGGGGCGTGACGCCTCTTGGCACGGGGCAGCGCATCCTCGTTGTCGAGGACAACATCGGGGTCGGTCAGTTCGCGACCCAGATCCTTGAGGACCTGGGTTATCGTCCGACCTGGGCGGCCAACGCCGAGGAGGCGTTGGACCGATTGGGCGGCGACGGCGCCGGCTTCGACCTGGTGTTCACCGACGTGGTGATGCCAGGCATGGGTGGCATAGAGCTCGCCAAGGCACTGCAGCGGCGGATACCGCACCTGCCGGTGGTCCTGGCATCCGGCTACAGCCACGTGCTGGTGCAGGAGGGCACGTACGGGTTCGAGCTACTGCAAAAACCGTATTCGGCGGTGCAACTGGGCGACGTCCTGCACCGGCTCCTCGGCTTCCATGCGAGGGGTTCGGTCTAATCAGGCCCGGCCTCAACTTGGTCGGTGCGTTCGAAACCCCACGATGTCCGCTTCGATGCACTTGCCGTCCGAAAGCAGACCGGCGGAAAGCCATCCATTGCAGACGGCAGCCGCAATGTTCCAATAGGTGTTGCTCGATGAAACGGATCCGCTTGAACAGGGCTGCCGAAAACCTGTGATGGAAGTTCACTTTGGCACTTACCTGATAAACCTTCGTTGAGTTTCGCATCGGACAATGACGGCGCTTGGAGTCATACGATGCCCTCAAACTGGAAGGTTTTCTGGTTTTATCCAATCGCCTTTGCATCTCAGATGCTCGTCAGGGCTTGCTATGGGAAAATCTACGCTGTTGAAACCGAATTCCTCTTGTTTGCGATAGGCTGGGTCCTGGTCTTCTTCACGTCCATCTGGCTCGATCGTCTTTTCGGGCGCGTTTCCACAGGCGAGACGGATCGGGAGAAGGACGTCATCCGCCGGTTTATCGAAGGCGACAGGGCCGGCACGCGCCGACGCGAGCTTTGAACGCGACGCATCAGGTCCGCACCCCCTCCTCAACGGCCGTTCACACGGTCACCCGCCGCAGCCGGATGCCGAGCACCGGCGCGTCACCCGTGATCGCCCAGGCCGCGATCCGCCGGCAGAGTGGACCACGCAGCCCGCGCCACCTGACGGGATTTGCCTGAAGCGCGCGGCGCAGCGGAAGGTCGGCGAAGGGTCGGCGGATTCCGGGAGCGCCCGCCTCCGCTGGACCATCGGGGGCAGGTTGCGACCCGCGGAAGCCGCAGAGACAGCCGCCGGCGCTTCCCGGACGCGGTCGTTCATGGGCTTTCGGCCAAGTCCGGCGCGGGGCGGAAAGCGGACCCTCATGGAAGGGACGGGCGCGAGCCGAGGGCATCGAGAAGGCTGCGGAGGCCATCCAGTGCCGCAGCCGCGGAAGCTTCGCCGAACTGCGCGTTCACAGCCGCTCCGTCCAGGGCCAGAGTGGCGGCCCAGGCGATCTCGGCGCGACCCCTCGCGGTCGGGGGCAACAGCGCCGCAATCGCATCCCGCACCTCGTGCTTGTGCTGCGCCGCGATGCCGGCGAGTGGCAAGGCGGCCTCCCCCGCCTCCGCGACCGTGTTGGCGAAGGCGCACCCCCGGAAGTCGGCGAGGCCGAACCACGCTCGCGCGGCGTCGAGCACGGGCACCAGCGGTGCCTCCCTGCGCTCTGCCTCCGGCTGGGCGGCGCGGGCGGACGACAGCGCCGCGCGGAACCAAGCCATCCAGGCCACGTGCCGCCGCTCCAGATAAGCCCGGATCAAGACGTCCTTGGAGGGGAAGTGCCGATAGAAGGTCACCTTCGTCACCCCCGCCTCCGCGATGATCCGGTCGATGCCGGTGGCGCGGATGCCTTGTCTGTAGAACAGATCCTGTGCCGTCCGCAGGATGCGATCCCGGGCCGGGATGGGAGCGGATGCCGCGGTGCCTGGGTCTGATGTCATCCCGACCATGTAGACAGGCCGTCCCATGTGAGACAGTGTAGACAGACCTGTCTACATGAGGCCGCCGCGATGCCCGCACCCACTGCCGCTCTCCCCGCCCAAAAGCGGGACTCGGCCTCTGCCCTCTCCACCATCGGCCTCTTCGCCTTCGTGGTCCTGGCCTGGAGCCTCAACTGGGTCGTCATGAAGCTGGCGGTACGGGAGGTCACGCCGCTCTGGGCAGTCGCCATCCGCACCGGGCTGGCCGCTCTCGTCCTGTTCCCATCCCTGTTTGCGGCCCGACAGCTTGTCTTGCCGTCCCGGGCCGACCTGCCGGTCATCCTCGTGATCGCGCTCTTTCACATGGTCGCCTTCGCGAGCCTCATGACGGCGGGGCTCGTCTTCGTTCCGGCGAGCCGCGCCATCGTGCTGGGCTACACCACCCCGCTCTGGGTCGCGCCCGCCGCCTTCTTCTTCCTCGGCGAGCGCGTGTCCGCGCGGCAAGTCGCCGGCATCGCGGTCGGCATCGCCGGCCTGCTGGTGCTCTTCGAGCCGGGCAGCTTCGCGTGGGGGGACGCGGCGGTCCTTTTCGGGAACGGCTTGGTGATCGTGGCCGCGCTCTGCTGGTCGGTCAGCATCGTCTACACCCGGGCCCATCGCTGGGAGGCGACGCCGCTCCAGCTCATGCCCTGGCAATGCCTGCTCGCGACCATCGTCCTTGTGATCCTGGCGCTCACGGTCGAGGGTGCACCGCCGACGCGGATCGGGACGCCCGCGCTGCTGGCGCTCACCTACAACGGCGTCATCGGAACAGCGCTCGGGTTCTGGGCCATGACGGTCGTGAACCGGCGCGTGCCGGCGACCACCGCATCTCTCGGTGTTCTTGCGACGCCTGTCGTGGAGATCGGTCTGTCGGCTGTCATCCTGGCCGAAGGGCTGGATCCGCGGCTCGTCGTCGCGGCGCTCACCATCCTGGTCGGAATCGCGCTCGGTGCGAAAGGACGGGGATGAACCGGCGATTCCCGTTTTGGTGGGGGGACTCACTCAGCCGCCTGCGATGACACCGGCAACGCGGGCGACGGCGGCCGGATCGTTGCCGTCCGGGCAGTTACAGCCGGTTGCGACGCGCCGCGAGTTCGGGAGACGGCCGAACAGGCGTTGCACCCGGACGGGGCCCGCGGCAGCGATCTCGGCGGGCCGTCGCTCTCCGGTGTGGGAAGGGGTCGGGGTGAGGGGCGTGGCCCATCCGACGCGGTCCCGCACTTCACCCTGTCCCTCTCCCTCCCGGAGGGGACCCGCGCGCGAGAAGCGCCCGAGGAATCAACCGGCGAGGGTCATCACGCGGTGCCCTCGATCAGGCCACGGATGCGGGTGGCGAGGGCCTCCAGGGCGAAGGGCTTGACCAGCACCTGCATGCCGGGGGCGAGGTGGCCGTGGTTGAGGGCGGCGTTCTCGGCGTAGCCGGTGATGAACAGCACCTTCAGGCCGGGCCGGGACACCAGGGCCGCCTCCGCCATCTGGCGGCCGTTCATGCCGCCGGGCAGGCCGACATCGGTGACGAGGAGGTCGATGCGCACGTCGGATTGCAGCACCTTGAGGCCCGAGGCGCCGTCGGCCGCCTCGATGGCGGCGTAGCCGAGATCCTCCAGCACCTCGGTCACCAGCATCCGCACCGTGGGCTCGTCGTCCACCACCAGCACCGTCTCGCCGACCTTGGCCCGGGCCGCCTCCGACAGGTCCGGCACCGTCTCCACCCCCTCCGCCGCGCCGAGATGGCGCGGCAGGTAGATGCACACCATCGTGCCCGCGCCGGGCTCGGAGTAGATCCGCACCTGGCCGCCCGACTGCTTGGCGAAGCCGTAGATCATCGACAGGCCGAGGCCGGTGCCCTCGCCGAGGGGCTTCGTGGTGAAGAACGGATCGAAGGCCTTGGCGGCGACGTCGGGCGTCATGCCGGTGCCGTTGTCCGAGACGCAGAGGGAGACGTACTGGCCCGGCTCCAGGTCGCGCTCCCGCGCCGCGCGGGCATCGAGCCAGCGGTTGCCGGTCTCGACCACGATGCGGCCGCCGTCCGGCATGGCGTCACGGGCGTTGATGCAGAGGTTCAGGAGGGCGTTCTCGAGCTGGCTCGGGTCGACCAGGGTCGGCCACAGGCCGGCCGCGCCCACCACCTCCACCGACACCGCCGGCCCCACCGTGCGGCGCACCAGCTCCGCCATGCCCTCGACGAGGCGGTTCACGTCGGTGGGCTTCGGGGCCAGGGTCTGGCGGCGCGAGAAGGCGAGGAGCCGGTGGGTCAGGGCGGCGGCCCGGCGCGCCGCCCCCTGCGCGGCGCCGATGTAGCGCTCCAGGTCGCCGACCCTTCCCTGGAGCATCCGGGTCTGCATCAGCTCGAGGGAGCCGACGATGCCCGCCAACATGTTGTTGAAGTCGTGGGCGAGGCCGCCCGTGAGCTGGCCCACCGCCTCCATCTTCTGCGACTGGCGCAGGGCCTCCTCGGCCCGCATCAGCTCGGCCGTGCGTTCCGCGACCCGCTGCTCCAGGGTCTCGTTGAGGCTGCGCAGCTGCTCGGTGACGCGCGCGCGCTCGGCCTCGCCGGCCCGGCGCTCCTCCACGTCGATGAGCACGCCGGGAAAGCGTAAGGGGGTGCCGTCCGGGCCGTGCTCGACGCGGCCGTTCGCCTCGAGCCAGTAGTAGCGGCCGTCGACCCGCCGGGTGCGGTACTGGTGCGCGTAGGCGCCGCCCCGGGCGATCGCGGCCTCGATGGCCTCGGCGAGGCCGGCGCGGTCGTCCGGATGCACGGTCTCCACCACCTGGGCGAGGCTCAGGCCCTCGCGCCCGGCGGCGGGGTCGAGGCCGAAGCTGCGCGCGAAGGCCTCGTCGACGCTGAAGCGGTCGGTGGGCAGGTCCCAGATCCAGGTGCCGATGATCGCCCCGGCGGCCAGGGCGAGCTGCACCCGCTCGATGTTCTCCCGGGCCAGGGCCTCGCTGGCGCGCAGGGCGTCCTCCGCCCGGCGGCGGGCCGAGATGTCCCGGAACAGCACCGAGACCTGGCGCCGGCTCGCCGGTTCGATCCGGGCGGCGGAGACCTCGATGTGCCGGCCGGCCAGGGGAAAGGCGCGCTCGAACCGGATCGCGGTGCCGGTGCGCAGGACGCCGCCGTAGAGCTCGAGCCAGCCCTCGGCCTCCGCCGGCGCGAGGTCGCGCAGGGTGCGGCCGACGATGTCCGGGATGCCGGTGTGGCGCTCGTAGCCGGCATTGGCCTCGACGTGGACGTAGTCGCTCAAGGGGCCGTGCGGCCCGTCGAGGAACTCGATGATGCAGAAACCGTCGTCGACGGCCTCGAACAGGGCGCGGTAGCGCGCCTCGCTGGTGGCCAGGGCGTCGCGGGCGGAGCGCGCCTCGGTGACGTCCCGGGCGACGCCGGAGAACCGCAGCGGGCGCCCCGCGGCATCGCGCTCGATCTCGCCCCGGCGGGCGATCCAGCGGCGTTCGCCGGTGTCGGGCCGGCGAATGCGGTACTCGACGTCCCGGGGCGGCTCGCCCCGCCGGCGGCTCTCCGCCGTGGAGACGAGGTGCGAGTCGTCCGGGATGACCAGGCGCTCGAAGACCGAGGCCGGATAGGTCGCGGCCACGGGCAGCCCGTAGAGGCGGCAGAATTCCGGGGTCGGGTGCAGGATGCCGTCGTCGATGCCCACCGAGAACACGCCGATGCCGCCGGCCTCCTGGGCACGGCGCAGGCGCATCTCCGCGTTCTGCAGGGCGTCCCCGGCCCGGTGCTCCGCGGTGCGGTCACTCACGACCTTGACGTAGCCGATATGCCGGCCGTCGCCGTCCCGCAGGGGCATCATCTCGCCCGAGGCCCAGAAGCGCGTGCCGTCGGCGCGCAGGTGCCAGCGCTCGTCCTCGGCGCGGCCCTGCTCCAGGGCGAGGCGCATCTCGATCCCGGGCCGGTCGATCGCGCGATCCTCGGGGGTGAACAGGCAGGCGATGCCGCGGCCGCGGATGGCGGCGGCTGGCCAGCCGAAGAGGCGGGCGGCGCCGGCATTCCAGTCGGTCACCACCCCGTCGCGATCCGTGCCCAGGATGGCGAAGCGCGTCGTGCTGTCGAGGATCGCCTGCCGGTGCGGGATCGGGTCGGCCTCCGGCCCCGCCCCATCCGGCCCCGCCCCATCCGGTCCGGCCTCATCCGGCCCGATGCCCGGCCCTTCGGCGGAGCGGCGGGCCTCGGCCCGCAGGCGCGCGGCCTCCCGCTCCAGCTCCGCGGCGCGGCGCAGGCGCGCGTCGGTCTCGGGCTGGCTCATGCCGGGACGTCCTCCTTCCGGGGTGTCGATCAGGGGCGACGGGTCTCGGCAAGGGCGGTAGAGGCGCCGCCCGCCCGGGTCAAACGGCGGCGGCGCGGCCCCGCGGCGCAGAACGTCGAGAGCCGGCCCCGCGGCAACGGAACCGGCCCTCGATCCGGGCTTCGCGGTCCAGCCCGAATCGTAGGCGGGACCGCCGGTCAGACCTTGACGAAGTTGATGGCCGCGAGGGGGCCGAAGGGCAGTTCCGCCAGCGGGCCGCCGGTGTCGAGGGCGCCGAGGTCGACGGGGAAGAACCGCATGGCCTCAATCAGCGCGCGGATCTCGGCCTTCGCGGCCGCATCGTCGCCGGAATAGAACAGCACGCGCTGACCGCCGGAGAGTTGGGGCTGGGGCAGGGCGTTGACGTCGAGGTGATTGAAGGCCTTGACCACGCGTGCGCCGGGGACGAGGGCACGGATCAGGCTGCTCGACGCGCGGCCGCCGAGATCGACGGCCTTGATGCCGTAGGCGGCCAGCGGGTTGGCCGGATCGTTCGCGGCGGGCGAATTCGGGTCGAGGAACTCGACCGGGTTGGTGCCATCGACCACGATGCGGTTGTTCCAGGCCGGCAGGCGGCTCAGCACCGTCTCGGTGTCGGTCCAGCGCAGCGCGACGAAGACGATGTCGGCGCTGGCCGCCTCCGCGACGGTGCCCGCCGTGATCGAGGGACCGAGTTCCGCGACGAGGGCCGCCAGCGAGGCCGGCCCCCGACTGTTCGCCACCGTGGCGGCGATGCCGTTGCGAGCCAGTGCCCGCGCCAAGTTCGAGCCGAGGCCGCCGGAACCAAGGATACCGATGCTCATGGTGTCGCTCCTGTCATGAAGGGGGTTGCTGCCGGGGGCTTTGCGTCTTCGAGCCGTCCGCGCCCCGGTGGCGAACGATCCGCATTCAATACCGGCCGCATCCGTCTTGAATGTTGCTATGTCGACGACGCGATTACACTTTAGGGTAAAAAACGATCACCAGGAGAGGGGGATCGTGAACTTGCCGAGGCGCGCCACCTCGGCGGCGATGTCGGCGATGGTGACGGTCGCCAACTCGTCCTCCAGGGCCTGCCGGGCCCGCCCGAGGATCGGGCTGAGGGCGGCCTGGATCTGTCCGCCGACCGCGCAGGCCTCGCAGGGCGGGGTGCGGTGCAGGGTGAACAGCGCCGTATCCTCCACCGCTCCGTAGACGTCGAGGAGGCGGATACGTTCGGCCGGTCGGGCCAGCAGCGCGCCGCCGCCTGCCCCCATCTGCGAACGGGTCAGCCCCGCCTCGCCGAGGCGGGACAGAAGCCCCCGGATCACCACCGCGCCCGTGTTGACGGAATAGGCGAGATCCTCGGACCGGAGCGGCTTGCCGCCGCTCACCGCCAGGGCGGCGAGGATGTGGACGGCGACGGCGAAGCGGGTGGTGGTGGGCATGATCGATTTCGCTTGTGTGTCGATGACAATACGACACATCTCGCGCATGTCAACCGGGTTCCCGCGCATCGTCGCGCCGTCGCTGGCCGAGGCCTCTCGAGGCCTCACACGGGTGAGGGGCGCCGGATCAAGCCGGGTCGGGCGGGCCCTCGCCCTTGCCCACGAAGGGGATGCCCTCGATCGGGCATTCCGGGGTGCCGACGCTCGGCCGGGTGATCGCCCGCACGGCCTCGCGGGTGGCATCGGGGTCCTCGATCCAGCGGCGGTAGAAGTCGTAGGGGCATTCCGACAGGCCGTGCCGGTTCTCCTTCGAGGCGATCATGCCGGTGTAGCCGCGATGCAGCAGCTTGAAGAGGTGGTTCTCCGATTGCCCGTGGGCGCGGGCATCGCGGATCAGGAACTTCGACAGGGCGGCGTACTGGATGCCCATCTCCTCCTCGCCGCACTCGCCCAGCGTCCGCCCGTCGAAGCCGATGATCGCCGAGTGGCCGAAGTAGCTGTAGACCCCGTCGAAGCCGGCGGCATTGGCCACCGCCACGTAGGTGTTGTTGGCGAACGCCATCGCCTTCGACATCAGGACCTGCTGCTCTTTCGCCGGATACATGTAGCCCTGGCAGCGGACGATGAGCTCGGCGCCCCGCATGGCGCAGTCGCGCCAGATCTCCGGGTAGTTGCCGTCGTCGCAGATGATGAGGCTGATCTTCAGGCCCTTGGGGCCGTCGGAGACGTAGGTCCGGTCGCCCGGATACCAGCCCTCGATCGGCGTCCAGGGCATGATCTTGCGATACTTCTGCACGATCTCGCCCTGGTCGTTCATCAGGATGAGGGTGTTGTAGGGCGCCTTGTTCGGGTGCTCCTCGTGGCGCTCGCCCGTGAGGGAGAACACGCCCCAGACCTTCGCCTTGCGGCAGGCGGCGGCGAAGATGTCGGTCTCCGGCCCCGGGACCGTGGTGGCGGTCTCGTACATCTCGGCCGCGTCGTACATGATCCCGTGGGTCGAGTATTCGGGGAAGATCACCAGGTCCATGCCGGGCAGGCCGGACTTCATGCCGACCACCATGTCGGCGATCTTGGACGCGTTCTCCAGGACCTCGTCCCGCGTGTGCAGGCGGGGCATCTTGTAGTTCACGACGGCGACGCCGACGCTGTCCTGGCTCGACGAAATGTCTCCGTGCATCATGGCGCGATCCTCCGGTTTCGAGACGTGGCGCGTGCCGCGGTGTTTGGCGGCACGCGTGGGGGAGACGGGGTCCCCCGGGCCCCTAGCCCGGCGCGAGGCCGAGGAGGGTTCCGAGGGGAACCACGAGGGTGAAGCCGCCATAGACGCCGTCCTTCGGCCGCCGGGCGGTGTAGGGGTTCCAGAACGAGTTCGGATTGACGACGTACTGGACCACGGGCTCGAGGATCACGCCGGCCCCGACGTCGATGTGGGCGTTGGCCTCGAAGATGAACTTGTCCCGCGAGAACGGCGCGCCCGAGCCGCCCGAGATGAAATTGGCATCCGCCAGGAAGTCGGCGTAGTTGGCGTTGATCCGCTGCCAGTTGGCCTTCAGACCGTAGGTGTTGTTGGGCCGGGACTGGTCGGGCGACTGCAGAAGGATTCCGGCGAAGGAATTGAACCGGATCGGGATCGTCGGGTCGAAGGCGTAGCCGGTGCCGGTATAGACCGAGACCGAGGCCGGGTGCGGGTTGGCGGCCTCGGCGCCCCCGTCGGCGCGCCAGACCGTCTGCGAGGCGGTCAGCACCACGCCGGAGGTGCCGGATTTCTGCAGGGCCGGATCGCCGGGGAACAGGCCCTTGGAGCGCCCGAGCGCCGTCTTGAAGTTATCCTCGTGGTCGGCGGTGTTGTAGAAGCCGGTGAGCGAGACGCGCCCCGGATAGGCCTCCTGGGAGAAGTCGGTCTTGCGGCCGATCTCGGTCATCACCACCGCGCCGGCCAGGCGCTCGTAGCCGAAATCATAGCCCGACAGCCCGTTGGTGTTGGGGTTCACGCTGAAGGCGCCGGCTTGGACGTAGGTGGTCGGCGAGAGCTTGTAGGCGACGTTGGCGCCCCAGACCCCGTAGAGCGGCGAGGTGAAGCCGGCGTTGAAGTAGAACATGTCCTGGAAGCAGGAATTGATCGAGTTGCACGGCGGAAGGCCGTAGTACCGGTCCGGATGGGTGCGGCCGACCTCGACCACGAGGCGGTCGTCGAGCAGCTTCTGCTGGTAGGTGAACAGCGACAGCCGGGCGAAGTTGGGGTTGAACGGCGGCTGGTAGCCCACCGTGGTGTCGCCGATGTCGGCGGCCATGTTGAGGTTGCGCACCAGGCCGAAGAAGGTCTGGGTGAAGTTGATCGTCCCGCCCGAGATGCCGGCGATCTTCTGCATGTCGGCCGTCATCGACAGGACGAAATAGGCCGAGTTCGACTGCTCGCCGGGCCGCAGACCCATGGTCGGGTTGGCCTGGTAGAAGTCGTAGACGTTGACGTCGAAGGTCAGGCCGCGGGCCGCCATCTCGGTGGCCCAGGGCGCGAGCGGGCCGACCCGGACCGGGTCCTTCGGCTTGTCGGCGATGGCCGGGTCGGTGCGCGGCTGCGTCTGGTCGTTGAACTGGCCCACCGGCGAGGCCGTCTGCGCCAGGGCCGGCCCGTCCACCAGGACGCCGGCGGACGCGACCGCCGCCGACAGGAGCGCGCCCCGGGCCGCCCCCCATCCCATCCGGCGCCTCGGCACCGGTCCCCGTTCGAATCTCTGGATCATCGTACCACCCCACGCTCCAGCATCGATCCCGCCTCGGACCCATCCCATCCACTTCATCTGTGGAATTATATCTCGATAGGCCCAGACACTGTGCAGATCTGCTGTCGGGTAATACTTTGCAATTGCAGTGCCAGTGCTTAATTCAGTGGCTGATCATCCAGGGGCGCGCCGATGGAAAGCTTTTGGCGGCCGGCGTTGCTTGCGTTTTGGTCTTCGCCGACCCGCTGCAGCAGCCGCAGCCGGCGCCGTGCCCCGAAACCTTGCGGGGGGCATGACGGCTGCGCTCGTTGGTGGCGTGCGCCTTGCGCAATCCCGCATCCATGGAGGCGAGGTTCGGCGCGGTGAGGAAGGCGCGGCCGCAGGCGGTCCCGCAATCCGGGCAGTCGTGGGGATCGCGGAACTCGGCCATCGGGCGCAGCACCGTGAACGGGCCGCAGCCCTCGCAGGCGTAATCGTAGACGGGCATGGGGACCTCTCGGTGCTGTCTGCTGGGTGGAGCGCGGCGAGCGGAGTGCGACCCACGACTCTGGACGTTCGCGCGTTCGCATGCGGCCCGCCGCGTCATTCCGGGGCGCCGCAGGCGAGCCCGGAATCCGGACCCGCCGACGGCATGCAGTCTCGAACCGCCTGTGCGTCTGGATCCCGGGCTCCGCTGCGCGGCCCCGGGATGACATGGTGCGACGGGAGACGTCTCGGCGCGCGAACCGGCATCTGCGGTCCCCCTGCCAGGAGGAGGGGGATGCGCGCCGGATCGGGCGCGACCCGATCCTCAAAGATCGGGCGACAGGGGCATCTGGATCGAGCCGTCGAGGAACTTCGTCGGTCCGTCGGCGCCGGGATTGATGTCGAAGTCGAAGATCTTCGTCGGAATCCAAAGGGTGGCGCAGGCGTTCGGGATGTCGACGACGCCGGAGATGTGACCCTGGACCGGCGCGGTGCCGAGGATCGAGTAGGCCTGGGCCCCCGAGTAGCCGAACTTCTTCAGGTATTCGATCGCGTTGAGGCAGGCCTGGCGGTAGGCCACCGTGACGTCGAGGTAGTGCTGCTTGCCGTACTCGTCGACGGAGACGCCCTCGAAGATGAGATGGTCGTCGAACTTCGGCGTGATCGGCGACGGCTTGAAGATCGGGTTCTTGATCCCGTACTTGGCCATGCCGTCCTTGATCAGGCTGACCTTGAGATGGACCCAACCCGCCATCTCGATGGCGCCGCAGAAGGTGATCTCGCCGTCGCCCTGGCTGAAATGCAGGTCGCCCATCGAGAGGCCGGCGCCGGGGACGTAGACGGGGAAGTAGATCTTCGAGCCCCGCGACAGGTCCTTGATGTCGCAATTGCCGCCGTGCTCGCGGCCCGGCACCGTGCGGGCGCCCGTCGCCGCCGCCTTGTCGCGTCCCTCGCCCTTGAGCCGGCCCATATGGGCGGTGGGGGCGAAGGGCAGGGTGGCCAGGGCCGGGACCCGGTTGGGGTCGGTGTCGAACAGCGCCTTCTCGCGGGTGTTCCAGGTCTCCAGCATCTTCGGATCGGGCAGGCAGCCGATCAGGCCGGGATGGATCAGGCCGGGGAAGCGCACGCCGGGAATGTGGCGCGACTTCGTGAACATGCCCTCGAAGTCCCAGATCGATTTCTGGGCCTGGGGGAAATGCTCGTCGAGGAAGCCGCCGCCGTTCTTCTTCGAGAAGAAGCCGTTGAAGCCCCACTGGCTCTCGGGCTTGGCGCCGATGTCGAGGAGGTCGACCACGAGGAGGTCGCCGGGCTCGGCACCCTCGACGCCGATCGGGCCGGACAGAAAGTGCACGATCGACAAATCGATGTCGCGCACGTCGTCGGCCGAATCGTTGTTCTTGATGAAGCCGCCGGTCCAGTCGTAGGTCTCGACGATGAAGTCGTCGCCGGGCTTGACCATCGCCACCATGGGGATGTCGGGGTGCCAGCGGTTGTGCACCATGTCGTTGTCGTAGGCCGATTGGGTCAGATCGACCTTGATCAGGGTCTCGGGCATGTTGCGTCGGTGCTCCCTTCCCAGACAGGGGACATGCGTCCCCGTTCGCGCCGGCGGTGAGATCCGCCGGCGGGCGATGTGGCGGTGATCGTCGGGCCGGCGCGCGCCGGGCCCGGTCGCCGTCAGCGTGCGAGCAGCTCCTTCAGGGCCGCATCGAGTGTGGCGATGTCGTCGGGGCTCGTCCCCGGTCCGCCCGCAAAGTGGCCCCACCAGGTGTCGAGGACGCGCAGATCCGCGTTCGGCATGGCCGCCGCCTCGATGGCGTTGTCCTCGGGGGGGAAGTAGAGGTCGGTGGAGGCCGGCATCAGGATCGCGTCGGCGCGGATCGCTCCGAGCGCGGCGTCGAGATCACCGTTGAAGCGGTTGTTGGCGCTGATGTCGCCGTTCTGCCAGGTCCACAGCATCGCCAGCAGGTCGTTGGCGTCGCGGGTGTAGAACAGCCCCTCCCAGAACCCGACGAGGAAGTCCTCCAGGGACGCGTAGCCCATGTGGGTCCGGTCCGCCTCGATCCGGTAGAAGGTCTGCGACAGGCCCCAGCCGGCATAGACCCGGCCGAAGGCGCGCAGGCCTCGGTTCGGCGGGCTCGTGTACCAGCCCTCCGCGTAGGCGGCGTCGGCCTGCAGCGCGGCCTTGGCGCCCTCCAGGAAGACGAAGTTGTGCCGCGAGCACTTGGCCGAGCCCTGAAACGGCAGGATGCGGGGCACCATGTCGGGGTAGAGCGCCCCCCAATGATAGGTCTGCAGGGCGCCCATGGACCACCCGGTCACCAACACCAGCGTCTCGATGCCGAAATGCTCGGTGACGAGGCGGTGCTGCGCCGTGACGTTGTCGTAGGCGGTGACGTTGGGAAAGCGCGGCCCGTTCCAGGGGGGCGGCGTGTTGCTCGGCGAGGACGACAGCCCGTTGCCGAACAGGTTCGGGACGATGATGAAGTAGGTGTCGGGATCGAGCGCCTTGCCCGGCCCGATCAGCCACTCGTTCTCGGTGTGCTGGCCCGAGTACCAGGTCGGGTAGACGATGGCGTTGTCCCGGGCGGCATTGAGCGTGCCGAAGGTCTTGTAGGCGAGCCGGGCGTTGCGCAGCGTCTTGCCGCACTGGAGGACGAAGTCGCCGAGCTCGAAGATCTCGTAATCGACCATTCTGACCTCCATCAGACCGAAAGGAAGCGGGCGACCTGGGCCTCGTCGATGTCGGCGCGCAGACTCTCGTGCACGATCACGCCGTTCTCGATCACCAGCACCCGGTCGGCGACGTCGAGGGCGAAGCTCAGAACCTGCTCGGAGACCACGATGGAGAGGCCGCGCTCGTCGCGGATCTTCTTCAGGGTCCGGCCCATCTCGCGGATGATCGAGGGCTGGATGCCCTCGGTGGGCTCGTCGAGGAGGAGGACCTTGGGCCGGCTCGCCAGGGCCCGGGCGATGGCGAGCTGCTGCTGCTGGCCGCCCGACAGGTTGCCGCCGCGCCGGCCCTTCATCTCGAGGAGGACCGGGAACATCGTGTAGAGGTCCTGGGGCACCCGGCGTTCGCCGGTGACGGTGAGCCCCGTCTCGATGTTCTCCTGCACGGTCATGGCCGAGAAGATCATGCGGCCCTGGGGCACGTAGGCGAGGCCCTTGGCCACGCGCTGGTGGCTCTTGAGGCCCTCGACCGCGGCCCCGTCGACCCGGATCGTGCCGGACTTCACCGGCACGATGCCCATCAGGGTCTTCATCAGCGTGGTCTTGCCCATGCCGTTGCGGCCCATCACGGCGACGATCTCGCCGGGCGCCACCGCGATGTCGAGGCCGTGCAGCACCTCGCTCTGGCCATAGGCCGCGTGAAGGTCGCCGATCGCCAGCATCGGCTGGAGCCCGGCCTGGATGGGCGCCACGGCGGCGGGAGAAGGCGTGGTCTGGAGCATGGCGCCGTTTCCCTGTCAGTGGCCGAGATAGACTTCGATGACCTTCGGGTCGTTCTTGACCCGCTCCATCGAGCCCTCGGACAGGACCTTGCCCTGGTGCAGCACGGTGACCCGGTGGGCGATGTCCTCGACGAACTTCATGTCGTGCTCGATCACCAGCACCGAGCGGCCCTTGATGATCTCGTTCAGGAGTTCGGCGGTCTTGATGCGCTCGCCGACGCTCATGCCGGCCACCGGCTCGTCGAGCATCAACAACTCCGGGTCCTGGATCAGGAGCATGCCGATCTCGAGCCACTGCTTCTGGCCGTGGCTGAGGAACTCGGCCCGCTCCAGGAGCTGGTCCTTGAGGAAGATCATGCTGGCGACCTCCTCGATGCGGTCGCGGACCTGGGCGTCGCGCTTGAAGGTGAGCGCCCCGAACACCGAGCGGCCGCGCGGAAAGGAGATCTCCAGGTTCTCGAACACCGTCAGGTCGTCGTAGATCGACGGCGTCTGGAACTTGCGGCCGACACCGGCCAGCACGATGGCACTCTCGGACAGCCGGGTCAGCTCCTGGCCCTTGTACTTGATCGAGCCGGAGCTGGCCTTGGTGCGGCCGCAGATCAGGTCGAGCACCGTGGTCTTGCCGGCGCCGTTGGGGCCGATGATGACCCGGATCTCGTTGGGGTCGACGTAGAACGAGACGTCGTTGACCGCCTTGAAGCCGTCGAACGAGACGGTGAGGGATTCCACCGCCAGCAGGAAGTCCTTTTCGGCCGGATCGGCGCCGATGCGGTGCGCGGGCAGGAGGGCTGCGTTCATCGGAGGTCCTACTCGGCCGCGTGGGGCAGGGCGACGGCGGGCGCGGGCTCCAGGGCCTTCACGCGCCGGGTCAGGCGGGGCTCGACATGGGTGCGGTAGATGCCCGCCAGACCGTTGGGGAAGGCCAGCACCACCAGGATGAAGAGCCCCCCGAGGCCGAACAGCCAGAGCTCCGGAAAGCTCTCCGAGAAGCTGGTCTTGGCCCAGTTCACGAGGAGCGTGCCCCAGACGGCGCCGAACAGGGACAGGCGCCCGCCGACCGCGGCGTAGATCACCATCTCGATCGAGGGCACGATGCCGACGAAGGAGGGCGACATGAACCCGACCTGGAGGGTGAACATCGCGCCCCCGATGGCGGCGAACACCGCCGCCAGGCAGAACGCGAAGGTCTTGAAGCTCGCCACCTGGTAGCCCGAGAACCGGACCCGGTCCTCCTTGTCGCGCATGGCGAGCAGGATGCGCCCGAGCTTCGACTTCTTCACCATCTGGGCGAACAGGATGCAGGCGACGAGCAGGCCGGCGTTGACGAAGTAGAGGATGTTGTGGGCGCTGTCGGTGCGGATGTCCCAGCCGTGCAGGGTGCGCAGGTCCGTGATGCCGTTGATGCCGCCGGTATAGCCCTGCTGCCCGACGATGAGGATCGTCAGGATGGCGGCGATGGCCTGGGTGATGATGGCGAAGTAGGTGCCGCCGACCCGGCGGCGGAACATCGCCGTGCCGATGACGAAGGCGAAGAGGGCCGGCACCACCAGCACCGCCAGGAGGGTGAAGGGCAGGCTCTCGAACGGCTTCCAGAACCAGGGCAGGGCGGTGATCTGGTTCCAGTCCATGAAGTCGGGGATGCCCGGCGTCGACTGGATCTTCGTGTTCTCGACGCTGGAGGCTTCGAGCTTGAGGTACATGGCCATCAGGTAGCCGCCGAGGCCGAAGAACACGCCCTGGCCGAGGGACAGGATGCCGCCGAAGCCCCAGCAGATGACGAGGCCGAGGGCCACGAAGGAATAGGTCAGGTACTTGCCGACGAGGTTGAGCCGGAAGGCGTCGAGCAGCATCGGCAGCAGGACGAAGATGACGCCGACGAGGAGCGCCAGGCTCACCCACTCCATCGGCTTCATGAAGGGGTTGTCGTTGACGACGGGGGTTTTGGAGCGGGTCATGACGTTCGGGCTCCTCAGCGCCGGACCTTGAGGGTGAAGAGGCCCTGGGGCCGCAGCATCAGGATGCCGACCACCGCCAGCAGCGTGAGCACCTTCGCGGTGGAGCCCGAGAGGAAGAACTCCAGGGTCGACTGCGTCTGCGAGATCGAGAAGGCCGACGCGATGGTGCCGAGGAGCGAGGCGGCGCCGCCGAAGACCACGATCAGGAAGGTGTCGACGATGTAGAGCTGGCCCGAGGTCGGCCCCGTGGAGCCCACCATGGTGAAGGCCGAGCCGGCGATGCCCGCGATGCCGCAGCCGAGGCCAAAGGTGAGGCGGTCCACCCGCTCGGTGTCGATGCCGACGGCGCCCGCCATGGCGCGGTTCTGCACCACGGCGCGGACCTGGGCGCCGAAGCGCGAGCGGTACATCAGGAGGGCGACGCCGACGGTGATCAGGGTGGTGACGCCCATGACGAACATGCCGTTGATCGGGATCTCGATGGTGTCGGTGACCTGCACCGAGCCGATGAGCCAGGACGGCAGCTCGACGCCGACCTCGCGGGCGCCGAAGATCGTGCGGTAGGCCTGCTGCAGGATCAGGGAGAGGCCCCAGGTGGCCAGCAGCGTGTCGAGCGGGCGCTTGTAGAGGTGGCGGATCAGGGCCCATTCCACCAGCATCCCGAGGGCCCCCGAGGCCAGGAAGGCCAGGGCCATCGCCACGAAGAAGTAGGCCGGGAACAGGGCCGGCAGCTGGGTCTGGAAGAAGCCCGAGCAGAGATAGGTCATGTAGGCGCCGAGGATCATGAACTCCCCGTGCGCCATGTTGATCACCCCCATCTGGCCGAAGATGATCGCCAGCCCCAGGGCCATCAGAACGTAGACCGAGAACAGGATCAGCCCGGCGAAGCCCTGCATGACGAAGATCGAGCTGAGATCCCCGAGCGAATAGTCACCGAACATGGGTCCGTTCTCCGAAGGATGCCGCGAAGGTCGTGCAAGCATCGGGCCGAGTCAGGCCTCAGATTTCCCCTCCCCCTTGTGGGGAGGGGGAGGGGTGGGGGTGGCGCCGCCAGCCTCCGCAGGTCGAGGGTCACCCGACCACCCCCACCTCCAACTCCAACTCCTCCCCACAAGGGGGAGGAGGGCACGTTGGAGTCCTACTGGTAGCCCTTCGGGAAGGGGTTCGGCTCGATCAGGTCGGGGCTCTCGTAGACCACCTCGAACTGGCCCGAGGGCAGGGCCCTGGCGACCCGGGTCTTCGACCAGAGGTGATGGTTCGGGTGGATCTTGACGTAGCCTTCCGGCGCCTCCTTGAACTCGAGGCCCGGCGAGGCGGCGACCACCTTGTCGACGTCGAAGGAACCGGCCTTCTCGCAGGCCATCTTCCACAGGAACGGCCCGAGATAGGCGGCCTGCGTCACGTCGCCGATGACGGTCTTCTCGCCCCACATCTTGTGGAAGGCGGCGACGAACTTCTCGTTGTTCGGGTTCTTGAGCGACTGGAAGTACTTCATGCAGGAATAGGCGCCGGCGATGTTGTCTCCGCCGATGCCGTCGACCTCGTCCTCGGTCACCGAGATCGTCAGCAGGGTCTGCTTCGCGAGGTCGATGCCGGCCGCCTTGAGCTGCTTGTAGAACGCCACGTTCGAGCCGCCGACCACGTCCGTGAAGATCACGTCCGGCTTGGTTAGCTTGAGCTTGTTGATCACCGAGTTGAACTGGGTGTGGCCCAGCGGGAAATATTCCTCGCCGACGACCTTGGTCTTGAGCACGTTCTCGATGTGCTTGCGGGCGATCTTGTTCGAGGTGCGCGGCCAGATGTAGTCCGAACCGATGAAGAAGAACGTCTTGGCGTTCTTTTCCTTGGTGACCCAGTTCAGCGATTCGAGGATCTGCTGGGTGGCCTCCTGGCCGGTGTAAAAGACGTTCTTCGACTGCTCCAGGCCCTCGTAGAAGGTCGGGTAGTACAACAGGCCGTTATACTGCTCGAAGACCGGCAACGCGGCCTTGCGCGAGGCCGAGGTCCAGCAGCCCATCACGGCGGCGCAGTGGTCGTTGACGAGGAGCTTCTTGGCCTTCTCGGCGAAGGTCGGCCAGTCGGAGGCGCCGTCCTCCTGAATGATCTTGATCTTGCGGCCGAGCACGCCGCCCGCCTCGTTGATCTGGGAGATCGCGAGCTTCTCGGCCTGGATCGAGCCGGTCTCGGAGATCGCCATCGTGCCGGTGGCCGAGTGCAGGATGCCGACCGTGACCTCCGTGTCGGTCACGGCGAGGCCGGTGGTGTTCACCGCCGAGGTCGGCGGCGCCGCCGCGAAGCTCATGCGCGGCATCAAGGCGATCGCCGGAGCGCCGGCGAGCCCCATGAGAAGCCTGCGCCGGAGCGCCGATTGCAGGCCGTTGCCCTTGTCCTCTGCCATCGTGCCCAAAACCCCTGTCGGTCGTCGCACGGCGCATCGGACGGCCGCGGATCGACGGAGCGGAGGCTAGGCCGCGTTGTGCAGTGCGGCCTATACGCTGTTTTGCGTATGTCGGAGCCGGGCGGACAGGCCCATTCTGGCGAACTGCCCGCGAGTCCAGGGTCCCATCGCCGCTCCGGCCACTGGACGGGGTGCGCGCCCACGTGGAAGCACGGGATCGGGCACGGTCCTTGCTACGCTGGGGACGACGGAGCGCCACGGTTTCGGACAGGCCGGGATGCCGCGCCAGACCCCGCGCCGCATGATACCGTCCCCGCCGAACACGATGACCGAGCACCAGCGTATCCTGCCGATCCGGCGCGACTACAACCGCCTCGTCGCCGACGAGACGCTGGAGGACTATGCCCTGCGCTTCACCGCCAAGAAGGCGCGGCGCTGGTCCGGGTTCCGGGTCGCCCAGACCGCCCTCGGGTCGCTTTCCTTCCTGGCCCTGGAGGCGATCGGCGGCACCCTGGTGCTGACGGTCGGGTTCACCAACACCCTGGCGGCGCTCCTGGTGGTCAGCGCCATCATCGTCGCCACCGCGACGCCGATCAGCCTCTACGCCGCCCGCTACGGCGTCGACATCGACCTCCTCACCCGGGGCGCCGGCTTCGGCTATATCGGCTCGACCGTGACCTCGCTGATCTATGCGAGCTTCACCTTCCTGTTCCTCGCCATCGAGGCGGCGATCATGGCCCTGGCGCTGGAGCTGTGCTTCGGGCTGCCGCCGAGCCTCGGCTACCTCGTCAGCGCCCTCGCGGTGATCCCGCTGGTCGTCTACGGCTTCGCCATGATCAGCCGCTTCCAGCTCTGGACGCAGCCGATCTGGATCGTCCTCAACCTCGTGCCGCTCGCCTGCATCGCCTGGGCCGGGGACGCCCCGGTGGCGGCCTGGCTCGCCCATCCGGGGGCCGACGGACTCGGGGGCTTCGACTGGCCCCGCTTCGGGCTGGCCTCCGGCATCCTCCTGGCGCTGCTGGCCCAGGTCGGCGAGCAGGTCGATTTCCTGCGCTTCGTGCCGGCGCGCACGCCCGAGCGCGCCGGGCGCTGGTGGGCGGCGGTGCTGGGCGCCGGCGGCGGCTGGATCCTGCCCGGGATGCTCAAGATCCTGCTCGGGTCGTTTCTGGCCGTGCTCGCGATCGCGCACGGCGTTCCGGCCGAACGGGCCGCCGAGCCGACCCAGATGTACGCGGTGGCCTTCGGCTACGTGGTGCCCTCGGGCATGGGCGCGGTCGCCCTGATGACCCTGTTCGTGGTGGTCTCGCAGCTCAAGATCAACGTCACCAACGCCTATGCGGGCTCCATCGCCTGGTCGAACTTCTTCTCGCGCCTGACGCACAGCCATCCGGGCCGCGTGGTCTGGCTCGTCTTCAACGTCGCCATCGCCCTGCTGCTGATGGAGCTCGGCATCGACAAGACCATCGTCAGCACCCTGTCGCTCTACGCCGTGGTGGTCTCGGCCTGGGTCGGCGCGCTGGCGGCGGACCTCGCCATCAACAAGCCCTTCGGCCTGTCGCCCCCCGGCATCGAGTTCAAGCGCGCCCATCTCTACGCCGTCAACCCGGTGGGCACCGGCGCCATGGCGCTGGCGATCCTCACGGGGTTCGTGGCCCATGCGGGCTGGCTCGGGACGCAGGCCGTGCCGTTCGCGCCGCTGCTGGCCCTGGTCGTCGCCGTCGCGGGCGCCCCCGCGATCGCCCTCGCCACCGGCGGGCGCTACTACCTCGCCCGTACCCCGCGCACGGACTGGCAGGGGGCGACCGAGATCACCTGCCGGGTCTGCGAGCACCCGTTCGAGCCCGAGGACATGGCCCAGTGCCCGGCCTATGCCGGGCCGATCTGCTCCCTGTGCTGCTCCCTCGACGCCCGCTGCGGCGATCTCTGCAAGCCGCACGGCCGCCTGGAAGCCCAGGCCCAGAGCGTGCTCGCCCGGGTCGCCCCGGCCCGCACCGCCGCCTGGATCGGCGCGCCGCTGGGGCGCTACCTCGCGCTGATGCTCACCCTGGTGGCGGCGATCGGGCTGATCCTCGGCATCGTGCATGCGGGGGCCAGCGCCGAGCATCCCGAGCACCGCGCGGTGCTCGGCGCGGCGCTGACCAGCGTGTTCCTGATCCTCATCGTGATCCTGGGCATCGTCGCCTGGCTGTTCGTGCTGGCCCAGGAGAGCCGCCGGGTCGCCCTGGAGGAGACCGCCCGCCAGACCGGGCTCTACCAGGCCGAGATCGAGGCCCACAAGGTCACGGACGCCAAGCTGCAGCAGGCCAAGGAGGTGGCGGAGGCCGCCAACCTCGCCAAGAGCCGCTACGTGGTCGGCATCAGCCACGAGCTGCGCACGCCCCTCAACGCGGTGCTGGGCTACGCGCAGCTCCTCGAGGGCGATCCCGCGATCCCGGCCCCGCGCCAGAACGGGATCCGGGTCATCCGGCGCTCGGCCCAGCACCTCTCGGGGCTGATCGACGGCCTGCTCGACATCTCCCGGATGGAGGCGGGCCGCCTCCAGATCCACCGCAACGAGGTCCGGCTCGCCGACTTCCTCGACCAGATCGTCGACATGATCCGGCTCCAGGCCCAGGGCGCCGCCCTGGCGTTCCGCTTCACCCGGCCCGAGACCCTGCCGGCGGTGGTCGCCACGGACGAGAAGCGCCTGCGCCAGATCCTGCTCAACCTCCTGTCGAACGCGATCAAGTTCACCCCCGCCGGCACGGTGACCCTCGACCTGACCTACCGCAGCCAGATCGCGGTGTTCACGATCAGCGACACCGGCCTCGGCATCCGCCCGGACGACCTGGAGCGCATCTTCGAGCCGTTCGAGCGCGGCTCGATGGCCGCCGCCCGCTCCACCCCCGGCACCGGCCTCGGGCTGACCATCGCGCACCTGCTCGCCCAGGTGATGGGAGGCGAGATCACGGTGGCGAGCGAGGTCGGGCGCGGCACGCGCTTTCGCCTCCGGCTGATGCTGGCCTCGGTGGCGCGGCCCAAACCCGTGCTGGCGGCGCAGGCGAGCGCCCCGCCGCGCGTCTACGCGGGGGCCCGCCGCACCATCCTGGTGGCCGACGACGATGCCGCCCATCGCGGGCTGATGCGCGACATCCTCGAACCCCTCGGCCTGGTGGTCTGGGAGGCGGGCGACGGCCCGGCCTGCCTGGCGCTGGCCGAGACCCAGCCGCCGGACCTGTTCCTCCTCGACATCGCCATGCCGGGCATGAGCGGCTGGGGGCTGGCCAAGGCCCTGCGGGAGGCCGGCCACACGGCGCGCATCGCCATGATGTCGGCCAACGTGCACGAGATCAGCCCGGTGCGGGGCGACGACGCGCCTCACGACGCGATCATCGCCAAGCCCTTCGACCTGCGCGACTTCCTCGAATGCGTCACCGGGCTCCTCGGCCTCGACTGGACGGCGGGGGACGCGCCCGCGCCGCCCCCGCCCGAGGCCGCCGCGCCGGACCCGCGGCCGGAGCACCTCGCCGACCTCCTGCGCCTCGTGCGCATCGGGCACGTCCGCGGCATCGAGGCGAAGCTCGCCGAGATGGACAGCGGCCCCGCGGCACCGACCGCCTTCATCGCGCAGATGCGGGGGCTCACCGCCGCCTTCGACCTGCGCCGCGCCCGGGCGGTGATCGAGGGCCTGCTGGAGCCCGCCGATGGCTGAGGCGCAGCGCGACACCGTCCTGGTGGTCGACGATTCCCCCGAGACCCTGAGCTTCCTCACCGAGGCGATCGAGCGCTCGGGCGCCACCGTGCTGGTGGCGGTGGCGGGCAACCTCGCCCTGGCCCTGGTCGACGAGATCACCCCCGACGTCATCCTGCTCGACGCGATGATGCCCGGCATGGACGGGTTCGAGACCTGCCGCCGCCTCAAGGCGAAGGGGCACCTCGCCCACGTGCCCGTCATCTTCATGACCGGCCTGTCGGAGACCGAGCACATCGTGAAGGGCCTGGAAGCGGGGGGCGTCGACTACGTCACGAAGCCCATCGCCCCCGACGAGATCCTGGCCCGCATCCGCGTGCATCTCGCCGGTGCCCGGGCGGCCCAGAGCGCGCGCGCCGCCCTCGACACCACCGGCCGCACCCTGTTCGCGGTGGACCGCGACGGCACGGTCCTGTGGGGCACGCCCCAGGCCGCCCGGCTGCTCGGCGGCTTCACCGAGCCCGGCGCTCCCTCGAGCCTGCCGCCGCAGGGGGCCGCCTGGCTCCGGGGCTGCCTCGCCGGCACGGGCGCGCCGGCCCTGACCCTCGGCGACCGCGCGGGCACCGCCTATACCTTCAGCTTCATCGGCGGCACCGGCGACGAGATCCTGCTGCGCCTGTCGCGCGACGGCACCGAGGCGGGCCTGGAACGCCTGCGCCTGCGCCTGCGGGTCACCGGACGGGAGGCGGAGGTGCTGCTCTGGCTCTCGCGCGGCAAGTCGAGCCGCGACATCGGCGAGATCCTGGGCCTGAGCCCCCGCACGGTGACGAAGCACCTGGAGGGCATCTACGAGAAGCTCGGCGTCGAGAACCGCACGGCCGCGTCCGTCATCGCCGCCCGCCACCTGCAGGACCTCGACTGACGGGCGGCGGAGCGGATATTTCCGGCCGACCCCCTCGCTTTGGCGGCGCGACACACGATCTATCAGACAGGTCAGGCTGGGAGCTTCGCGATGAACTGGATGACGTGGTTGGTCGGCCGCTGCGTGGACCTCACCGAGCGCGTCGTGCCCGGCCTCGAGCGGCGCGAACCCGGACGGCCGGGCGCGCCGCCGGCCCTGCGCGGCCGGGTGCGCGGCTCGGGCTCCGAGCCGGCGGTGATGCAGCCCGGGGGCGGCCCGCGCCCGGACTGATCCGGTTCGACCGGCCCTCAGGCCAGGGCGCGGGCCGCGGCGCCGGCCTTGCGCACCGAGGCGTCGACGTCGATCGTGGCGGCGGCGATCCCGTCCATGTTCTGGCGCACGACCTCGACGCTCCGGGCGGCGTTCTGCATGTTGATCGTCATGTCGCGGGTCACCGCGGCCTGCTCGGTCACGGCCGAGGAGACGCTCAGCGAGATCTCGCTGAGATGGCCGATCGTCCGGGCGATGGCCTCGATCGCGGTCACGGCCTGGGTGGTGGAGCCCTGCACCGCCGCGATCTGCGTCCCGATCTCCTCCGTGGCCCGGGACGATTGGTTGGCCAGGGCCTTCACCTCGGCGGCGACCACGGCGAAGCCGCGGCCCGCCTCGCCGGCGCGGGCCGCCTCGATGGTGGCGTTGAGCGCCAGCAGGTTGGTCTGGTCGGCGATCGTGCGGATGACCGAGATCACCTCGCCGATCTTGTCGGCGGCCGAGGTCAGCCCGGCGATGATGCCGGAGGCCTCCTCAGCCCGGATCACCGCCTCCTCGGACGCGACCTTCGCCTCGGACGCGTGGCGGCTCAGTTCCTCGATGGAGGCCGAGAACTCCTCGGCGCCGGCCGCCACCGCCTGGACGTTGCCGGAGGTCTGGGCCGCCGCCTCCGCCGTGAGGGTCGCCTGATGGCTGACGTCGGAGATCGAGCCGGTGATGACCCCGAGATCCTTGTCGATCGCCTGCTGGCCCTCTTGCCGACGCAGCCGGTCGGCGACCTGAGCGGTGACGTCGCTGGCGAACTTCACCACGGAGACCACCCGGCCGTCGGGTCCGAAGACCGGATTGTAGGCGCCGTAGATCCACACCTCGCGGCCGCCCCTCGCCAGGCGACGGAACTCGCCGGCCTGGTAGGCGCCGCCCGCCAGCGCCGTCCAGAAGGCGGCGTAGGCCGGCGTGTCCCGGTCCGCCGGCGCCACGAACTGGCTGTGGTGCCGACCCTTGATCTCGTCGAGGGTGTATCCGAGCGCGGCGAGGAAGTTCGGGTTGGCGTCG
This sequence comes from Methylobacterium sp. 001424705, assembly GCF_059816145.1. Taxonomy (NCBI): domain Bacteria; kingdom Pseudomonadati; phylum Pseudomonadota; class Alphaproteobacteria; order Hyphomicrobiales; family Methylobacteriaceae; genus Methylobacterium; species Methylobacterium sp. 001424705. The sequence goes on from NZ_JCBANU010000009.1 coordinate 56,182, forward strand.
GTGACGAGACCGTCCGGCGTGAAGTGGATCACCGCCTGCGACCGGTTGATCGCCGCGATCTGGCCCTCGAACGCGGCGTTGCGCGCCACCTGCGCGGTGATGTCCATGGCGAACTTCACCACCTTCACCGGCTTGCCGCGGCGATCGAGGATCGGGTTGTAGCTCGCCCGGATCCAGATCCGGCGGCCGTCCTTGCCGATCCGGCAGAAATCGCGCGCCTGGTGCTCGCCCCGGCGCAGGCTGTCCCAGAAGGCCCGGTAGGCCGGGGTGTCCCGCTCCTCCGGAGGGACGAACAGGCTGTGCGGGCGGCCACGGACCTCTGCGAACGTATAGCCGATGAGATCGAGAAAGATCTGGTTCGCGCTCTGGACACTTCCATCCATCGCGAACTCGATTCGACCTTGCGATCGATCGAGCGCTTCGAGTGTTGCACGAAGACCGGCGCCCAACATCGTCAATTTCTTTCGCGGAAACGGTGACTGATACGCGACTAGACGGGTCGCATTTTGATGCTCGTAACTTTAATTACAATCCGTGAATTTGTCTTTAACGGTCGAAGATCCTGAAACGACTTTGCAAAAAACAACATATGGAAGCGTGCCGAGCGCCCTCGCATCCGGACGCGGGCCGGGTCCGTGCGACACCGGCCAACCGCGCAATCCGAGGCCGCCGCTCGGTCGCGCGGGAGAGGGGCGCCGCCGTTCACGAGTCGCGGGGCGGATGAACCTTGGCCGAGACTTCATGCGTTAGGTCGTCACGATCGCGCCGCACGGTGCGATCGGCGCGATGCCAGGGAATCCGATGCCAGGGATTCCATTTTCCAGGGTTCCGATGACGCACCATCAGTCCGACCGTCCGATCTTCGCCGCCCCGCCGCGCCTCTCGGCCCGCCCCCGGCGGCGGGGCCGGACGCGCGCCGCGGCCCTCCTGGGCGCCCTCCTCCTCCCGGGGGTCGTCTTCCTCCCCCGCACGGTCCTGGCGCAGGGCGCCGCCGCCGCGCCGACGGCGACGCTCACGAAGGTGGCGAGCTTCGACCACCAGGTGACAGGGGTCACCGTCTCCAAGGACGGGCGGATCTTCGTGAACTTCCCGCGCTGGACCGAGGACACCGCGGTGTCGGTGGCCGAATTGAAGGACGGCAAGCTGGTGCCGTTCCCGGATGCGGCCTGGAACTCCTGGCGCAACGCCAAGAAGGACGAGATCTCGGCCAAGGATCACTGGGTCTGCGTCCAGAGCGTGGTGGCGAGCCCGAACGGCAACCTCTGGGTCCTCGATCCGGCCGCCCCCGCCATGGCGGCTCTGGTGCCCGGCGGTCCCAAGCTCGTCGAGATCGACCTGAAGACCAACCAGCCCGCGCGCACCATCGCGTTCGACGAGAGCGTGGCGCCGCAGGGCTCCTACCTCAACGACGTGCGCTTCTCCCCCGACGGCAAGACCGCCTACCTCACCGATTCCGGCGCCCGGGGCGCCCTGGTGGTGGTCGACCTCGACAGCGGCCGGGCCCATCGGGTCCTCGACGGCGACCCGTCGACCCAACCCGACACGGGCGTCACCGTGACCTATGACGGCAAGCCCCTGCGCCGGCCGGACGGGCGCGGCGTCGAGTTCGCCGCCGACGGCATCGCCCTCTCCCCCGACGGCAAGACTCTGTACTGGCAGGCGATCAAGGGCAAGACGCTCTACAGCCTGCCCACCGAGACGCTCGCGGGGAGCATCACCACCGCGCTGATGCCGACCGCGCTGGCCGACAAGAGCGTGTCGGGCCGCATCGAGATCGTGGGCGAGAACGGCCCCGCCGACGGCCTGATCATCGCCCGCAAGGACGGCCGGATGTACGTGACCTCGCCGCAGGACGATGCGATCAAGGTGCGCGACCTCTCGGCAAAGGGGAACACCCTGAGCACCGTGGTGCAGGACGCGCGCCTGCGCTGGCCCGACACCTTCGCGGAAGGGCCCGACGGGACGCTCTACGTCACCACCTCGCGCATCCAGGACTCGGCCTTCTACAAGCCCGATGCGCCGGCGGCCCTGCCGACGGAGCTGTGGAGCTTCAAGCCGGGGACCCCGGACGCCACCGGCTCGACCGCCCCCGCGCCGGCCGCGCGCTGACCCGTCCCGCGCCGCCCCGGCCACGGGGCGGCGCGCTCATCGCACCCGCAGCCCATCGAGGACCGATGCCGACGATACGACGACGCGCGCTGCTCGGCGGCGCGGGAGCGGCCCTCGCCCTGCGTGCCTGGCCGGCCGCAGCGGCCCCCATCGTCCGGGTCGACGATCCGCGGCTGAGCGAGGTGGTCGATCCCGGCGCGGTGCTGCGCACCCTCTATGCCGGCGGGCGCTGGTGCGAGGGCCTGTGCTACGCCCCGGGCCTCGGCGGCCTGATCGTCAGCGACGTCCGGGCCAACCGGATGATCCGGATCGCCGACGACGGCGGCACCGGCGTGTTTCGCGACCCCTCGAACAACGCCAACGGCAACACGCTCGACGCCGAGGGCCGCCTCGTCACCTGCGAGCATCGCGGGCGGCGGGTGGTGCGGCGGGAGCCGGACGGCCGCCTCACGGTGCTGGCCGACGCCTTCGCGGGCCGGCCGCTGAATTCCCCGAACGACGCCGCCCTGGCCCCGGACGGCGCGATCTGGTTCACCGACCCCGTCTTCGGCATCACCATGCCGGACGAGGGCCTGATGGCGCCGCCGGCGCAAGGGGCCCGGCGGGTCTACCGGATCGACCCGGCCGGCCGGGTCGAGAGCATGACCGACGCCGTCGGCCAGCCCAACGGCATCGCCTTCAGCCCGGACGGGACGCGCCTCTACGTCAGCGACACCAGCGCCGCCCTGAAGAATCCCGAGGGCGCGCGCACCATCCTGGCCTTCCCGGTGGTGGAGGGCCGGAGGCTCGGCGCGCCCGAACCCTTCGCCACCGTGGAGGCCGGCGTGCCGGACGGCCTCGCGGTGGATGCCGACGGCCGGGTCTATGCCGCCTGCTTCGACGGTGTGCGGATCTATGCGCCCGACGGCACGCCCCTCGGACGCATCGCCACCGCGACCGACGCCGCCAACGTGGCCTTCGGCGGCCCGGACGGCCGGCGCCTCTTCATCGGCGCGGGCGCGCACGTCCTCGCCATCGACCTCAAGGTGCGCGGCCCCGCCCGGGGCTGACCCGCCATGTCTCCCATCCTCGCTCGACCGGATCCCGCCATGACGCTCGCTCGCCGTGACCTCCTCGCCGCCGGCTTCGCCGGTGCCGGCATCGCCGGTGCGGCAGCCCTCGCCCGACCCGGCGAGGCCGCGGCCGCGCCGTCCTCCGAGGTCGCCACCCACCGGGCGGCGGGCGGGCTCGAACTCGCGTTCACGGCGAACGCCCCCTCGACCCCCACCGGTCTCGCCATCTCGTCCGGCGGCCGGCGCTTCGTGATGATGCCCCGCTTCACCGCGACGGTGCCCTACACCCTGGGCGAGGTGCTGGCGGACGGGGAGGTCCGGCCCTACCCGGACCTGCCGACGAACCAGCCCGACCCGGAGCAGCCGCAGGCGCGCCTGTTCCACGTGCCCAACGGCGTCTTCGACCGCGACGACACCCTGTGGTGCCTCGATGCCGGCCTGCCGGACGGCTCCGGCCCGCCGGTGAAGGGCGGCGCGAAGCTCGTGCAGATCGGTCTCGCCGACAACCGCATCCGCCGCGTGGTGCCCCTGGAGGCCGGCATCACCCCGACCTCGTCGCTCAACGACTTGCGGGTGGACATCCGCGACGGGTACGCCCGCGCCTACGTCACCGACCAGGGCCAGGACGGGGAGGGCGCCATCCTGGCCGTCGACCTCGCCAGCGGCCGGGTGGTGCGACGCCTCGCGGGCCACGCCAGCACCCGGTCGCAGAAGGGCCTCCTCAAGATCGTCGAGGACCGCCCGGTGGTGCAGCGGAAGGGGGAGGGGCCGCCGCGCCCGGTCCAGGGCGGCGCCAACGGCATCGCGCTCAGCCCCGACGGCCGGCGCCTCTACTACGCGCCCCTGATCGGGCGCCGCCTCTACGCCGTGGAGACCGCCGTGCTCCTCGATCCCGGGGCCAGCGACGGGGCCGTGGCGGCCGGCGTCACGGATCTCGGCGAGAAGGGCATGACCGGCGGCCTGACCACGGATTCCAAGGACCGGGTCTACCTCGCCCTGCAGGAGTTCAACGCGGTCGGCCGGCGCGACCCCGACGGCACCGTCACGATCATCGCCTCCGATCCGCGCCTGATCTGGGCCGACACGTTCTGGATCACCCCCGACCGCTGGCTCCACATCTCGTCCGCCCAGGTGAACCGACGCCCGGAATACAACGGCGGCAAGGACCTGCAGGCGCCGCCCTACGCCATCCTGCGGATGCGGATCGACGCCGATCCGGCGTGAGGCGCACGAGGCCTCGGCCCGGGGAACGGCCCAACCGTTCCCCGGCCCTACGTCCGGAGGTTGCAACACAACCTTAAGCCCCCCCGCCCTACGATCGGTGCGTGTAGGCCGCATCGGGGCGAGGCATGCCGCAGCGAAGAACGACGATCGACGCCATTCGCGGTCTGTGCCTGATCAACATCTTCGTGAACCACATCCAGGACGGCGCCGTCTCGGCCGTGTCGCCCTCCCGGCTCGGCTTCTCCGACAGCGCCGACATCTTCGTCCTGCTCAGCGGCATCTCCATCGCCCTCGCGGGGAGCCAGGCCTCGCGGCGCCGCCTGCCGGACATCGTCGCCCATCTGTGGCGGCGGGCGGCCCGGATCTACGCCTTCGAACTGGTCATCGTCTTCGCGACGCTCGGTCTCCTGGCGGCCATCCTCGCCCTTCGAGGCGTGACGGGCGTGCACGCGCAGGACACCGCCCTGCTGCGGGACCACGGCTTCCCGAACCTGCTGAGCCATGCCCTGACCCTCCGCCAGACGGTGGGATACTCGTCCGTCCTGCGCCTGTACGTGGCCCTGATGCTGATCGCCCCGATCCTGCTGCGCCTCGCCGGGTGGCGGTTCTGGGCGCCCCTGCCGCCGGCACTGCTGCTCTGGATCGCGGCCGGCCACTTCCATCTGGTGCTGAGCAACAGCCTCTCGGGCGCGCCCTTCGCGCTGACGATCCTGCCCTGGACCCTGATCTTCGCCCTGGGGATCACCATCGGGCAGGGCCTGGTCGACGGCGTCGCCCTGCCGCGTCCCAGGGGGCTGACCGGCCTCGCCCTGGGCTACCTCGTTGGCTACCTCGTCCTGGCGGTGGTCGTGGTTCGTCTCTGGCCGGCGGCCGCGGACTGGGCCGCGACGCGCAACGACGCCTTCTGGCTCGGCGCGAGCAAGACCTACCAGTCGCCCCTGCGGGTCCTGCACGTTCTCGCCCTGGCCTACCTGGTGATGGCCCTGCCGCGCGCCCCGCTCATCCGCCTGCTGCACCAGGTGCCGCGCGACCACCCGCTGACCCGCCTCGGCCGCCGGTCCTTGCCGGTCTTCACCGCCGGCGCGATCGGGGCCGTGCTCGCCAGCGAGGCGCTGGATCTGGCCGCCATTCCCCTGGACGCCGCCTGGCTTCCCCTGCTGCTTCTGGAGGCCGGCATGATCGCGCTGTTCGTCGGCATCGCCCTGCGCATCGCCGGGCGCCCGGACCGGGCGCGGCCCGCCCACCCCGCGCCGCCGGAGGTCCGGGTCGCAGGCCTGCGGGGGACCCCGGCGATCGCCTGACGCCCTATTCCGACCAGCGCAGGGCCGCGGCGGCGGCGAGCGTCCCGATCACGCCCGCGATCAGGCTGAGGGCGCACAGGATGGCCAGCGGCGTGGTGAACGGGACGGTGCCGCCGAGGGCCGATTCACTCGCCGAGACGCCGAAGATCAGCGTCGGGATCATCAGCGGCAGCACCACGACCGCCAGGATGAGGCCGCCCCGGCGGATCGAGGCGGTGAGGGCCGCGCCGACCGCGCCCACGAAGGTCAGGGCCGGGGTGCCCACCAGGAGGGTGAGGGCGGTCGCCGCCATCGCCCGGCCATCGAGGGCGACGAGGAGCCCGAAGAGGGGCGAGGCGAGGGCGAGGGGCAGGCCGGTGGTGAGCCAGTGGGCCAGCACCTTGGCGAGCACCACGCCCTCCAGGGGGGCCGGCGAGCCGGTCATCAGGTCGAGGGAGCCGTCCTCCTCGTCGGCCTGGAACAGGCGGTCGAGGCCGATCAGGGTCGAGAGCACGGCGGCGAGCCAGAGGATCGCCGGGCCGATCCGCGACAGCAGGTTCAGGTCCGGGCCGAGGGCGAACGGCACCAGGGCGACGATCATCAGGAAGAACACGAGGGAGAGCGCCCCCGAGCCGCCGACGCGGGCGGCGAGGGCGAGGTCGCGGGCGACGAGGGCCCTCAGGGCGCGCATCACCACCAGACCTCGTCGGCCGCGACCGTCGTCCGGGCCAGCGTCGGTGGGGCGGGTGCGGGCGCCTCGATCCGCAGTTCCTGGGCGTCGGCGAGGCCGAGGGCCTGGTGCGTCGCCGCGATGACGAGGCCGCCCGTCGCCCGGTGCCGCGCCATCATCCCGGCCAGGACCGCCTGCGAGGCGGCATCGAGGGCGGCCGTCGGCTCGTCGAGGAGCCAGAGCGGGCGCCGGCAGACCAGGAGGCGGGCCAGCGCCACCCGCCGGCGCTGGCCGGCGGAGAGATAGGCCACGGGAAGCCGCAGGGCGTGGCCGAGGCCGAGTTCCTCCAGGGCCGCCCGCGGGGTCGCGGTCGGCGCGCCGAGGAGGTCGCGGGCGAAGGCGAGGTTCTCCTCCGCCGTCAGCGGGCTCTTCAGCCCGTCGCGGTGGCCGACCACGTGCAGGCACTCGGACAGGGTCGCCTCGCCGACCTCGCTCGCCGCGACGGTCCCGGCCTCGGGCTTGAGCCGGCCGGCCAGCACCGCGAGCAGCGTCGACTTGCCGGCCCCGTTCCGCCCGGTGACCATCAGCGCCTCCCCCGGCCCGAGGGCGAAGGACAGGTTCGCGAAGATGCGGCGGCCGGACCGGCGGACGGCGAGGTCTTGAGCGGTCAGCCGCACGGGGGGTCCTGAATCATGAGCCTCAAGAGGTGGCGCCTGTCGAGCAGACCGAACGAAGGAATGTGCGGTCTCCGTCCCCCGGCGCTTCGCCCATCGCACGCGGATCGTTCGGTGGCGAGACCCGGGCACGCAAAATGGACCCAGCCGACGGTCGCACGGTCCGTCGCACCATCCGGAGCCGGGGAGCACCGTGGCGACCGCGATCCGGGCCGGCATGCCGGAGCGCATCCCAAACGTGCTATTCGAGCCCTCTCGCTCTCGACGGCTGTGGATCGGACGCTCCCGAGCTTCGCGTGGCTTTCGTGGTACGATCGCTCTCGACCTTCCCTTTCATCACCGCCTTCCTCGATCGTGGGCGAAGGCCCCGAGCCGATGACGTCCCGATATGACGCCGAGACCGACGCCCTCGACGTGCAGCTCGCAGAGGCGAGGATCGTCGGAAGCGAGATCCTCGACGCATCCCGGCATGTGGCCGAGGGGGCGGATCTGGCGCATCTGGTCGCGGCGTAGACCCGCCCTCCGAACAGATCCCACGCGCTGTCAGGCGCCCGGTAGCGGCCAGTTTCGAAGTGTTCTATAACGCGCGCAGGCTGCGCCGCGCGAGATTTCAGGGCGTCCAAATCGCCCTTCGCGCAACATCCTATCCGGGCACCCCCGGGGCGGCGCGCGCTTCATAGCGCTCCCAGCCGAACACGTGTTTTCGTGGCGCAGGTTATGCCTGCGCGTGTTCGACCAACCGCTCGCGAGGAAACAGAACGCCGTGGCATCGCTCGACAGCTTCCAGTCCCGCCAGACCCTGACGGTCGGCGACAAGGCCTACACCTATTACTCGATCCCGCACGCCGAGAAGGCCGGCCTCGCCGACGCCACCGCGCTGCCCTTCTCCATGAAGGTGCTGCTCGAGAACCTGCTGCGCTTCGAGGACGACCGCTCGGTCAAGAAGGACGACATCTCCGCCACCGTCGCCTGGCTCGGCAACAAGGGCAAGACCGAGACCGAGATCGCCTTCCGGCCGTCGCGCGTGCTGATGCAGGACTTCACCGGCGTGCCCGCGGTGGTCGACCTCGCGGCGATGCGCGACGCCATGGTGGCGCTCGGCGGCGACCCGCAGAAGATCAACCCGCTGGTGCCGGTCGACCTCGTGATCGACCACTCGGTGATCGTCGACGAGTTCGGCACGCCGAAGGCGCTGGCCGACAACGTCGCGCTCGAATACTCGCGCAACGGCGAGCGCTACACCTTCCTCAAGTGGGGCCAGTCGGCCTTCGACAACTTCTCCGTGGTGCCGCCCGGCACCGGCATCTGCCACCAGGTGAACCTCGAGTTCCTGTCGCAGACCGTGTGGACGAAGCAGGATCCCGATGCTTCGGACGGCACCGAGCTCGCCTATCCGGACAGCCTCGTCGGCACCGATTCGCACACCACCATGGTGAACGGCCTGGCCGTGCTGGGCTGGGGCGTCGGCGGCATCGAAGCCGAGGCCGCGATGCTCGGCCAGCCGCTCTCCATGCTGATCCCCGAGGTCGTCGGCTTCAAGCTGTCGGGCAAGCTGCCCGAGGGCACCACGGCCACCGACCTCGTGCTCACCGTCACGCAGATGCTGCGCAAGAAGGGCGTGGTGGGCAAGTTCGTGGAGTTCTACGGCCCCGGCCTCGACGACATGGCGGTGGCCGACCGCGCCACGATCTCCAACATGGCCCCCGAATACGGCGCCACCTGCGGGTTCTTCCCGATCGATCAGAAGACCATCGACTTCCTCACCGTCACCGGCCGCGCCGACGACCGAATCGCGCTCGTCGAGGCCTACGCCAAGGCGCAGGGCATGTGGCGCGACGCGGCCACGCCGGACCCGGTCTTCACCGACACGCTCGAACTCGACATGGGCGACGTTCGCCCGTCCCTGGCCGGCCCCAAGCGTCCGCAGGACCGGGTGCTCCTCGACGGCGCCAAGCCGGGCTTCGCGCAATCCATGGAGACCGAGTTCAAGAAGGCGGCCGACCTCGCCAGTCGCTACCCGGTGGAGGGCGCCAACTTCGACATCGGTCACGGCGACGTGGTGATCGCCGCCATCACGAGCTGCACCAACACCTCGAATCCGAGCGTGATGATCGGCGCCGGGCTCCTCGCCCGCAACGCGGTCGCCAGGGGCCTGCGCTCGAAGCCCTGGGTGAAGACCTCCCTGGCGCCCGGGTCCCAGGTGGTGGCCGAGTACCTCGAGAGCGCCGGTCTGCAGACGCCCCTCGACGCGCTCGGCTTCAACCTCGTCGGGTTCGGCTGCACCACCTGTATCGGCAACAGCGGACCGCTGCCGGCCGCGATCTCGAAGGCGATCAACGACAACGACGTCGTCGCCGCCGCGGTACTCTCGGGCAACCGCAACTTCGAGGGCCGCGTGAACCCGGATGTCCGGGCGAACTACCTGGCCTCGCCGCCGCTGGTGGTCGCCTACGCGCTGGCCGGCTCGATGCAGATCGACATCACCACCGAGCCCCTGGGCACGGGCTCCGATGGCCAGCCCGTCTACCTGAGGGACATCTGGCCCTCGAGCGCCGAGGTCCAAGAGTTCATCGAGGCCAACATCACCTCGACCCTGTTCAAGTCCCGCTACGCCGACGTGTTCGGCGGCGACGACTACTGGAAGGCCGTCGAGGTCACCGAGGCCGAGACCTTCCAGTGGGATTCGACCTCCACCTACGTGCAGAACCCGCCCTATTTCGAGGGCATGCAGAAGACCCCGGCCCCGGTGGAGGACGTGGTCGACGCCCGCATCCTTGGCCTGTTCCTGGACTCGATCACCACCGACCACATCTCGCCGGCAGGCAACATCCGGGCGAATTCCCCGGCGGGCGCCTACCTGCAGGAACACCAGGTCCGGGTGCAGGACTTCAACCAGTACGGCACCCGGCGCGGCAACCACGAAGTCATGATGCGGGGCACCTTCGCCAACATCCGCATCAAGAACCAGATGGTCCGCGACGAGTCCGGCAACGTGGTCGAGGGCGGCTGGACCCTGTTCCAGCCCTCCGGCGAGCGGATGTTCATCTACGACGCCGCGCAGAAGTACCAGGCCGAGGGCACGCCCCTCGTGGTCTTCGCCGGCAAGGAGTACGGCACCGGCTCGTCGCGCGACTGGGCGGCCAAGGGCACCAAGCTCCTGGGCATCCGCGCCGTGGTGGCCGAGAGCTTCGAGCGCATCCACCGCTCGAACCTCGTCGGCATGGGCATCGTGCCCCTGGTCTTCCAGGGCGCCACCTCCTGGGCCTCCCTGGGCCTGAAGGGCGACGAGACGGTCTCGATCCGGGGCTTGTCCGGCGACCTGAAACCGCGCCAGACCATGATCGCCGAGATCACCTCCGCGGACGGCACGAAGCGGGAGGTGCCCCTGACCTGCCGCATCGATACCCTCGACGAGCTCGAGTACTTCCGCAACGGCGGCATCCTGCCCTACGTGTTGCGCTCGCTGGCCGCGTAAGACTTCGCCGCCTCCGCGAACCGCGATCCCGAGGCCTCGCCCGAAAGGGCGGGGCCTTTTTCATGCCCAGAAGCCTCGCAAAACTTCTCTCAGGTTAACAAATTACAAATAATCAAACCTAGAGTTTGATTATTTGGCGGAGGCCTGTCGCGGCCGCCGTGAACCGAGGAGCGAAGCGATGTCGGCAATGTCCTACCCCTGCTACAAGATGAAGAAGGATGCGAAGGGACAGTGGTACTGGGTCTACTACGCCAAGAACGGCGAGGAGATCTCGAGGAGCAGCGAGAGCTACGCGGCGAAGGCGGATTGCCTGCACGGCGTGAAGCTCAACAAGGCCTCGGGCAACGATCCGATCTACGAGGTTTGAGACGACGCGCCGGAGCGCAGTCAGGGCACGCCGCCGCGGTCGGGATCGGCGTGCCCGCCGCATCCCGCTTGACGCCACGGCGCGCCCGGTCGAAACCGCGACGCATGACGATGCGTCCCATCCTCCTGACCAACGCCACATTGTGCGATCCGGCCACGGGCCGGCAGGCGCCCGGGCATGTCCTCGTGCGCGACGGCCTGATCCAGGATGTCGGCTGGGGGCCCGTCGCCGGGGTGCCGGACGACGCCGAGACGGTCGATTGCGGCGGCCACGTCCTCAGCCCCGGCCTCATCGACCTGCGCGCCTTCGTGGGCGAGCCCGGCGCCGAGCACCGCGAGACCTTGGCCAGCGCCAGCGCGGCGGCCGCCGCCGGCGGCGTTACCACCCTGGTCTGCATGCCGGACACCAACCCGGTCATCGACGGGCCGGCCATCGTCGACTTCGTGCTGCGCCGTGCCCGCGACACGGCCAGCGTCCACGTCCTGCCCGCCGCCGCCATCACCAAGGGCCTCGCCGGCCAGGAGATGACCGAGTTCGGCCTCCTGCAGGAGGCCGGGGCCGTGGCCTTCACCGACGGCCTCAAGGCGGTGGCGAACGCCCAGGTCATGCGCCGCGCGCTGACCTATGCCCGCGACTTCGGCGCCCTGCTGATGCAGCACGTGGAGGAGCCGGACCTTGTCGGCGACGGCGTGATGAACGAGGGCGAGATGGCCTCCCGCCTTGGGCTCCTCGGCATCCCGCGCGAGGCCGAGACGGTGATGCTGGAGCGCGACATCCGCCTCGTGCGCCTCACCGGCGCCCGCTACCACGCGGCGATGATCTCCTGCGCGGATGCGGTCGAGATCGTGCGCCGGGCCAAGGCGGACGGGCTGCCGGTCACCTGCGGCGCCTCGGTGAACAACCTCGTCCTCAACGAGGGCGACATCGGCCATTACCGCACCTTCTGCCGGCTCTCGCCGCCGCTGCGCCACGAGACGGACCGGCTCGCCCTGGTGGCGGGCCTCAACGACGGCGTGATCGACGTCGTTGTCTCCGACCACAACCCGCAGGACGTCGAGACCAAGCGCCTGCCCTTCGCCGAAGCGGCCGACGGGGCGCTCGGCATCGAGACCCTGCTGGGCGCGGCCCTGCGGCTGGTCCATACCGGCGACGTTGCCCTGCCGCGCCTGCTGGCGGCCCTGACGGCGAACCCGGCGGCCCTTCTCGGGCGCGCCGCCGGCCGCCTCGCGACCGGGGCGCCGGCCGACCTGGTGCTGATCGACCCGGACCTGCCCTACGTCCTCGACAAGCGCACCTTGAAGTCCCGCTCCAAGAACTCCCCCTTCGACGAGGCGCGCCTCCAGGGAGCCGCCGTGCTGACGATGGTGGCGGGCCGCATCGTCTTCCGGGCCCCCGCCGAGACCGAGGCCGCCGCGTGATCGCTCTTAACATGCTGCCGTGGCCCGTCCTGCTGGCGGCGCTGGCGGGGGGCTACCTCCTCGGCTCGATCCCGTTCGGGCTGATCCTGACCCGCTATGCCGGGCTCGGCGACGTGCGGGCGATCGGCTCGGGCAACATCGGCGCCACCAACGTCCTGCGCACCGGGCGTAAAGGGCTGGCAGCCGCCACCCTGCTGGGCGATGCGCTGAAGGGCACCCTCGCGGTGCTTCTCGCCGGTCGCTTCGGACTGGAGGCGGCCCTGGTGGCGGGCTTCGGCGCCTTCCTGGGGCACCTGTTCCCGGTCTGGCTCGGGTTCAAAGGCGGCAAGGGCGTCGCGACCTTCCTGGGCGTCCTGCTGGCCCTGAGCCCGCTGGGCCTTCTGGCCTTCGCGGCGATCTGGCTGGGCCTTGCCTTCACGCTGAAATACTCCTCCCTCGCGGCGCTGGCGGCCTCGGCCCTGACGCCCCTCGTCCTGTGGGCCATGGGACAGCCTGCGGTTGCATGCCTGTTCCTCCTGCTCGCCATCCTGCTATGGTGGAAGCACGCGCCCAACATCCGCCGGCTGATCGACGGGACCGAGGGGCGCATCGGGCAGAAGGGCTGAGGCTCGCCGCCCGCTCCGGGAGGGGAGGGCGATGCAGCTCACCGATGCCCAGCGTCTCGACTGGCTGCGCCTCATCCGCAGCGAGGGGATCGGCCCGCGCAGCTTCCGCACCCTGGTCAACCGCTTCGGCGGCGCCGGGCCGGCCTTGGACGCCCTGCCGAACCTCACCGGCCGCAGCGGCCGGCGCATCACGCCGCCGAGCCGGGAAGAAGCCGAGGCCGAGCTCCGCGCGGCCGGTCGCCTCGGCGCCCGCCTCGTCGCCCTCGGAGAGGCGGATTACCCGAAGCTGCTGCAGGCCGCCGATTCGGCGCCGCCGCTGATCGCGATCCGGGGTGAGGCCGCGATCCTGAACCGTCCGGCTATCGCCCTGGTCGGCTCGCGCAACGCTTCCGCCGCCGGCCTCGCCTTCACCGAGCGCCTCGCGCGCGGGCTCGGCGAGGCCGGGCTCGTCGTGGTCTCGGGGCTGGCGCGGGGCATCGATGCCCGCGCCCACCGGGCCGCCCTGGCGCCCGGTACGGTGGCAGTGCTGGCGGGAGGACAGGACCGGATCTACCCGGCCAACCATGCGGCCCTGGTGGAGGCGATCCTGGAGGCGGGCGGGGCGGTGCTGGCCGAGATGCCGATGGGGTGGGAGCCGCGCGGGCGCGACTTTCCCCGGCGCAACCGCATCATCTCCGGCCTTGCCTACGGCACCGTCGTGGTGGAGGCCGCCCGCCGCTCGGGCTCGCTGATCACGGCCCGCTTCGCCCTGGAGCAGGGCCGGGAGGTCTTCGCCGTGCCGGGCTCTCCCCTGGATCCGCGGGCGGAAGGCACCAACGACCTGATCCGCCAGGGCGCGACCCTGGTCTCCGACGCCGCCCACGTCACCGACGTCATCGCCCCGCTGCTGGTGGGGAGCAGCGCGGCGCGCAGGGTGGAAGCCCTGGCCGTCGACCGGCCGGACCTCGCCGACGCGCCGATCTTCTGGGACGAACTCGACGTGGACGGCATCGTCCTGCCGCTCCCCGCCGAGCATTTCGCGGCGCCGGAGCCCGTGGACGACCGCGCCCGCCTCATCGCCTATCTGAGCCCGACCCCGATCGGAACCGACGAACTGGCGCGCACCGCCGGCCTCAGCGTCCGGGTCGTCCAGACCACCCTGCTCGAGCTGGAGCTCGACGGGCGCATCGAGCGCCACGGCAGCGGGTCGGTGTCCCTGGTGGGCTGAGGGCCGTCACGCGTCGTCTTCGGGCGCCTCCTCGCCCAGGGCGCGGCGCATCTGGTCGAGGCAGCCCTGCAGGATGTAGGCGGCGGCCAGCATGTCGACGACCTCGCCGCGCTTGGCCCGCGAGGCATCCGCCGCGATGAGGGCGCGGGTGACGGCGGCGGTGGAGAGGCGCTCGTCGCAGTAGAGGACGGGCAGGGGCAGCAGCGGCTTCATGTTGCGCACGAAGGAGCGGGTCGACTGGACCCGCGGGCCCTCGCTGCCGTCCATGTTCAGGGGCAGGCCGATGACGAGGCCGCCGACGGCGTGCCGCTCGCACAGGGCCGCCAGATGCTTCACGTCGGGGGTGAACTTCACCCGCCGGATCGTCTCCAGGGGCGAGGCGATCTGGCGCCCGACATCCGAGAGGGCGAGCCCGATCGTCTTGGTGCCGAGGTCGATTCCGATGAGGCGGGGGCCGCCCTGCGACGCCTCCGCGAAGGCCCGCATCTCGGCCTCGTCCATGTCCGTCGCTCTCCCGTGCCGCCGCCCGTCCTGCGCGATCCGCTCCCGGCCGGCAAGGGGATCCTCGCGGATCAGTGCAGGCCGGCCGACCCTTCGGTGCCGTCGCCCACGAAGCTGGCGGGGAGGGGCTCGGCGCCCATGCCGAGGATGCCGCGCACGGCAGCCCCCTGGCTCCGCCGCATCAGGTCGACGAGGTCAGCCCCGCCGAAGCGCACCGATTCGAGGTCGGCGCCCAGGACCCAGATCTCGTACTCGTCGCGCCCCGGCACCACGTCCCAGAACAGGAACTCGCCGGCCTCCGACCGGCCGAAGAAGCCGGCCCGTTCGACGACGCTGGGATCGTCGCCCTCCACCTCGAACCGATGCTCGGGCCGGTCGCCGAGGACGGAGGCGATGCTGTGGGCGATCAGCTCGGACTGGGCGACGAGGTCCGTCTCGGGCGCCTCGCTCGGGACCGCCACGCGAAAGGAGCCGTTGGCGAGCCCGGCCCCGAGGGTCCGGCAGAAGGCGCGGTAGCTCTCGGGCAGGCCGTAGCCGAGCTCCGCCTCCGCCCGGTCGAGGGCCGCCTCGGTCGCCACCGGACCCGGCGCGCAGGGCGAGAACACCGTCTCCCACATGAATCTGATCTCCGGCTCGTCGTTAACCTTGAGAAAACGTTGTCATAGCCTTGCGGGGACCGGATCGGCCAGAGCATCGTTAACGAACCGTTAAGACGCTGGAAGCCGACCGCATGCCCCTGCCGCCCCACGCGACGACACCCGCACCACGCCGGATGCCCCTGCGGCACAAGTTGATGCTGGCCCTGGCCTGCGAGATCCTGCTCGTCGGGTTCCGACAGGCGGATCGCGGGCCGGCGCGGGCGGGGATCCTCATCGAATCACCGGTACTGCCCCATCACGCGATCGCCTGAGGCGTCCGGGCCGCCCCGCCCGATCCGGCCCCCGCGCGGCCCCGCCGTTGCGAGCGCGGGAAGGCGGGTGCTATAGCCCGGCCCGACGCCCCATCGCCCGCGGAACCCCGACGGGCTGCGGATGGGGGCCTTGAGGATCTGAAGACAGCATGTCGGTCGACGCAACGACGGTGAGGCGCATCGCGCACCTGGCGCGCATCGCGGTGAGCGAGGACGAGGTCGCCCCCCTGCAGGGCGAACTGAACGCGATCCTGGCCTTCGTCGAGCAACTCGGCGCGGTCGACGTGACGGGGGTCGAGCCCATGACCTCGGTCACCCCCATGGCGATGAAGAAGCGCGCGGACGCGGTCACCGACGGGGCCAAGGCCGACGCCATCGTGGCCAACGCCCCCGAGACCGAGGACCACTACTTCCTCGTGCCGAAGGTCGTCGAGTAGGCGCACGCGCCGCCGACATCAAAACCCGGCCGCCCCGAAGGACGGTCCGCACGGCGCCCGAACGGCGACGGCGGCTGTGCCCCGGGACCCACCAGGACGAGCGCCCAGGACTCTCGCAACCCATGACCTCTCTGAACGAACTCACCCTGGCGGAGGCCCGCGACGGGCTCAAGGCCAAGGACTTCTCCGCCACCGACCTGACACGGGCGCATCTCGACGCCATGGAGAAGGCGCGGGCGCTGAACGCCTACCTCGTCGAGACGCCGGACCGGGCCCTGGCCATGGCGGACGCGGCCGACACGCGGATCGCCTCCGGGGAGGCCCGTCCGCTGGAGGGCATCCCCCTCGGGATCAAGGACCTGTTCTGTACCGAGGGCGTGGCGACCACCGCCGGCTCGAAGATCCTCGAGGGCTTCACGCCGGCCTACGAATCGGCCGTGACCGCCAATCTCTGGCGCGACGGCGCGGTGATGCTCGGCAAGCTGAACCTCGACGAATTCGCCATGGGCTCGTCCAACGAGACCTCCGCCTATGGCGACGTGGTCTCGCCCTGGCGCCGGGCCGGATCGGACGCCAAGCTGGTGCCGGGCGGCTCGTCGGGTGGCTCGGCGGCGGCGGTGGCCGCCCATCTCTGCCTCGGCGCCACCGCGACCGATACCGGCGGCTCGATCCGCCAGCCCGCCGCCTTCACCGGCACCGTCGGCATCAAGCCCACCTACGGGCGCTGCTCGCGCTGGGGCACGGTGGCCTACGCCTCCTCCCTCGACCAGGCGGGCCCGATCGCCCGGACGGTGCGCGACTGCGCCATCCTGCTCGGCTCGATGGCCGGCGCGGACGCGCGCGACACCACCTGCGCCGACCTGCCCGTGCCCGACTTCGAGGCGGCGGTGGCCCGCGGCGTGAAGGGCCTGATCATCGGCATCCCGAAGGAATACCGGGTCGCGGGCATGTCGGCCGAGATCCAGGCGCTGTGGGACCGGGGCGCCGCGATGCTGAAGGATGCCGGCGCCACGGTGAGGGAGATCTCGCTCCCGCACACCCCCTACGCCCTGCCGGCCTACTACATCGTCGCCCCGGCCGAGGCCTCCTCGAACCTCGCCCGCTACGACGGCGTGCGCTACGGCCTGCGCGTGCCCGGCAAGGACATCGCCGGGATGTACGAGAACACCCGCGCCGCCGGCTTCGGCCGCGAGGTAAAGCGCCGGATCATGATCGGCACCTACGTGCTCTCGGCCGGCTACTACGATGCCTACTACGTGCGGGCCCAGAAGATCCGCACCCTGATCAAGCGCGACTTCGAGCAGGCCTACGCCGCCGGTGTCGACGCGATCCTGACGCCCGCGACCCCGTCGGCCGCCTTCGGCATCGGCGAGAAGGGCTCGGGCGATCCGGTCGAGATGTACCTGCAGGACGTCTTCACCATCACGGTGAACATGGCGGGCCTGCCCGGCATCTCGGTGCCGGCCGGCCTCGACGCGCAGGGGCTGCCCCTCGGGCTCCAGCTCATTGGCCGGCCCTTCGACGAGGAGACGCTGTTCGCCGCCGCCCAGGTGATCGAGGACGCCACCGGGCGGACCAGGCTGCCGGCGGTGTGGTGGGCATGAGGCGCA
Source organism: Methylobacterium sp. 001424705 (assembly GCF_059816145.1). Classification (NCBI taxonomy): domain Bacteria; kingdom Pseudomonadati; phylum Pseudomonadota; class Alphaproteobacteria; order Hyphomicrobiales; family Methylobacteriaceae; genus Methylobacterium; species Methylobacterium sp. 001424705. The sequence goes on from NZ_JCBANU010000009.1 coordinate 73,721, forward strand.
CGCGATGACGGTCCCGGTCTATCCTTTCGACGTCTGGATCTGGGCCGCCTTCGATCCGGTGCTGATCGCCATCGCCCTGGTGATGGGCTGGAAGTCGGACCAGTTCGTCAAGGTTATCCTCGTCTCGCTGATGGCCTTCGCCGTCTCGGTGCTGGTGTCCTGGGGCGTCACCGCGATCGGCATCCCGTGGCCGGCGCCGGTGAGCCACGACGGGCCGACCTTCTTCCCCGTGCGCTGGATCGCCGCCTTCCTGTGGGGCGCCCTCGGTTTCCTGGCGCACCAGCTCTACCGCCTGCGCGCTTGACCGGGCGGGCCGACACTTCCACCTTTCCGGCGCGTACCCGCGCCCCGCAACGCTGAATCCGGGCCATCATGACCGCTGCCGTGAACCCCAAGAAGCTCATCAAGGGCGGCCTGCACGACTGGGAGGTCGTGATCGGCATGGAAATCCACGCCCAGGTCACGAGCCGCTCCAAGCTATTCTCCGGCGCCTCCACCGAGTTCGGCGGCGAGCCGAACGACCACGTCTCGCTGGTGGACGCGGCGATGCCCGGCATGCTGCCCGTCATCAACGAAGCGTGCGTGGCCCAGGCCGTGCGCACCGGCCTCGGCCTCAAGGCGCAGATCAACCATCGCTCGGTGTTCGACCGGAAGAACTACTTCTACCCGGACCTGCCGCAGGGCTACCAGATCAGCCAGTTCAAGGACCCGATCGTCGGCGAAGGCGAGGTGCTGGTCGATCTGCCCGACGGCGAGTCGATCACCGTCGGCATCGAGCGCCTGCACCTGGAGCAGGATGCCGGCAAGTCCCTGCACGACCAGAACCCGACCCAGAGCTTCGTCGACCTCAACCGCTCCGGCGTCGCCCTGATGGAGATCGTCTCCCGGCCAGACCTGCGCTCGTCGGAGGAGGCGCGCGCCTACGTGACCAAGCTGCGCACCATCCTGCGCTACCTCGGCACCTGCGACGGCGACATGGAGAAGGGCTCGCTTCGCGCCGACGTCAACGTCTCGGTGCGCCGAGTCGGCGACCCGCTCGGCACCCGCTGCGAGATCAAGAACGTCAACTCGATCCGCTTCATCGGCCAGGCCATCGAGACCGAGGCCCGCCGCCAGATCGCGATCATCGAGGATGGCGGCACGATCAGCCAGGAGACCCGCCTGTTCGATCCGGGCAAGGGCGAGACCCGCTCCATGCGCTCGAAGGAAGAGGCGCACGACTATCGCTACTTCCCGGACCCGGACCTGCTGCCGCTGGAATTCGACCAGGCCTATGTCGAGGCCTTGGCCGCCGGCCTGCCCGAGTTGCCCGACGCCAAGAAGGCGCGCTTCATCGCGTCCTACGGCCTGTCGCCCTACGATGCGGGCGTGCTCATCGCCGAGCGCGCCTCGGCCGACTACTTCGAGGCGGTGGCCAAGGGCCGCGACGGTAAGGCCGCGGCGAACTGGGTCATCAACGAGCTGTTCGGGCGCCTGAACAAGGAAGGCCACAGCATCGAGACCAGCCCGGTCTCGGCCGACCAGCTCGGCGCCATCGTCGACCTCATCGGCGAGGGCGTGATCTCGGGCAAGATCGCCAAGGACCTGTTCGAGATCGTCTGGTCCGAGGGCGGCGACCCGCGCCAGATCGTCGATGCGCGCGGCCTGAAGCAGGTCACCGACACCGGCGCCATCGAGGCGGCCGTGGACGAGATCATCGCCAGGAACCCCGACAAGGTCGCTCAGGCCCGCGAGAAGCCGACCCTGCTCGGCTGGTTCGTCGGCCAGACCATGAAGGCAACCGGCGGCAAGGCCAATCCGGCAGCGGTGAACGCCCTGCTGAAGGCGAAGCTGGGGATCGAGTAGGGGCACGTCCTCGCCCTCTGGACGGGATCGATAGAACGCTTCCACCACCCGCAGATCACGGGAAGATTCGTGCCCACGGGGGGTGGAAAGTTCTCCGGGACCTGTTGCGCCGCGGGCTGCAACGGTCGCCCCATTCCGGTTTTACGAGGTTGATCGGCTCCCGTTCTCAGAACGTCGTCCCACTTCAGGTGTGGGGTGCCTGGCCACCGATCAGGGCCTGAATGCTTGGCGGGCGGTAGCAGCGAGCGGAGCGTTGTGATGGATTGTTTCGCGTGTCGCCGCCTCGGCCCCACGGACGCGAGCGCGTTTCGCCATGTCCGTCTCGATGGCTTGAAACGCCATCCGGAAGCGTTCGCGGCCTCGTGGGAGGAGGCGTCCGAGAGGTCTCTCGCTTGGTTCGCGGAGACCCTGGAAACGCAGATCGTCTTCGGAGCCTGGCTTGGAAACGAGCCTCTGGCCGGTGTGGCGGGCTTACACGTCCCGGAGGCGCACAAGTTGCGACACAAGGGGACGCTCTGGGGCCTCTACGTCAGACCCGAGACGCGTCGAGCCGGCATCGGCACCGCCCTGATCCGGATGGTGGTCGCGCATGCCGCGACCTGTGTGAAGGATCTTGGGCTTTCCGTCGGCGCCGCCAATGACGCCGCCATCCGGCGGTACGAAAGCATGGGTTTCACACGCTATGGCCTGGAACCACGCGCGTTGAAGGTCGACGGCAAATATTATGATGAAGTCTTGATGAATTTGCGGCTTGCTTGTGAGCTGACCGAAGAAATCGGCGGCGGAAGCGGCCGAGGTGGGGCCTGATGCATGTCTGAAGTCGTGCCGTGCTGGCCGCTTCTGCGCCCCGGAGACCGCTTCCGTCCCGTAATTCGCGTGTGCGCTGCTCAACGTCCAGGTCGAATCAGCCCTGGATGATCGCCGCAGCTTCCTGCTGGGGTGGAGTCATTCCCACATCTCCTGCGTCAGGTCGGTCGTGATCGTTATCCGATCAAGGCCTCCTCGTTGCTTGAGCTGTGCTTTGCCGTCGAAGCACCATATCAAGGTGCGACCGGATCGCGAATGCGTCAAGAGCCTATTTGCGTGATTTCGCGACTGTATTCATTCCCAGAGACTCGACCCTGAAATGTCCTGTCGCCGCAGTCGCTTGGGCGCGGCTGCCACCGCACGCCCCGTCGCTACAACCTACGGGGTGGGCACCGCGGTCCCGCTGAAGCGGCTCCGCAGGCCCGCGAGCCAGTCCCGCCGATGGGCGCCGGGCGCGCCCACCGAGACGGTGGCGGTCATGCCGGCGACCAGGGTGACGCCGTTTGGCACGACGTCGATGCGGATGCGCACCGGCACCCGCTGGGCGAGGCGGACCCAGGTGTAGACGGGGTCGACGTTCGGCAAGCCCTGGGTGCTCGCGGTGGCGTTGGCGGTGCTGATGCCCAGGGTGATGCTCTCCACCGTGCCGCGGATCAGCGGATCGTAGCCGAGGAGCTCGGCCGAGACCGGATCGCCCACGTGGATCCGGGCCATCTTGGTCTCCTCGAAATAGCCGTCGATCCAGAACGAATCGGTGTCGATGACGGCGATGTTGACCGTGCCGGTGGTGGCGTAGTCGCCGGGGCGCAGCAAGAGGTTCGTCACCCGGCCGTTCACCGGCGAGCGCACCTGGGTGCGCTGGAGATTGATCTTGGCCTGGGAAAGCTGCGCCTTGGCCGAGGCCACCGCCGCCTCGGCGATCTTGGCGGTGCCGGCATATTGCTGCTTCTCCTCGATGGAGGTCGAGAGGGTGGTCAGCGCCTCGCGCCGGGCGGCCTGGGTCCGCTTGACCTGGAGGTCCGCCTCCCGGTTGTCGAGTTCGGCCTGGGCCGAGGTCACCGAGACCTCGAAGTCGAACGGATCGATGACGTAGAGGATGTCGCCCTTCTTCACGGTCTGGTTGTCGGCGACGCGCAGCTCCGTGATCTGGCCCGAGACCTGGGGGGCCACGCTGGCGACCTGCACGCGCACCCGCCCATCGCGGGTCCAGGGGGCAGTCACGTAGAACTGCCAGACGAGGGCCGCCGCGACGAAGGCGCAGGCCAGGATGAGCCCGGTGATCAGCAGGCGCAGCACCCGGCGCCCCCGGCCGGGCGCGCGGGGGCGGGTATCCGGGGCGGAGCCGCGGGAGCGGCCGTCTGGCCCTGCGGCGGCGGTCTCGGCGGGCGGGTCTTGAGCCATGGTCACAGGAACACGATCAGGAGAGCGAGGATGCACACGTAGAGGCCGGCCTCCGCCAGGGGCGGGTTGGCCACGTAGCGGGCGATGCGCAGGCGCGCGAAGAGCAGGCGCAGACCTAGGAGGATCGCCAGCGCGCCGGCGGCGTAGGCCACGAAGGGCGAGAGCAGCACGCCGCCGAGATCGAGGTCGCTGCGCATCAGGCGCCCCGGATGCCGAGGCGGCGCAGGAAGCGGCCCTGACCCTCGGCGACGTGGGCGGCCGTGGCGAGGTCGCTCACCGCCCGGGCGAGGTGCAGGCGCGTGGCCGGATCGGCCGGCCCGCCCGCGGCGAGAAGGGCCGCGGCGGCCTCCCGCATCCGGCCGGCGTCGACGCTCGCAAGGGCCGCGCGGGCCCGGCCCGCGACCGCAGCCAGGGCACCGTCCCGGGCGAGGCCGCGCAGCTGCGCCTGGGCGCGCGCGGCCGCCGACTCTATCCGGGCGAGCTCGAAGGCGCGGTCGAGGCTCGCCCGGCGTACGGCCGCGCTGCCCGAACTCCAGCGGGCGAATTGCAGCAGGCGGTCGCTGTTGAGGCTCGTCCGGGTCGTGGCGTCGCCGCCCCGGCCCGCCAAGGCCTCGACCAGGGCGCGCCGGGCCGAATCGAGGGCGAAGGCACGGTGGCGGGCGTTGGAGATGGGCAGGATGATCCGGACGGTGAAGAACAGGATCAGCGCCGCGAAGATCACCAGGAAGGCGTTGGTGAGGAACCCCTGCGGGTCGTAGCTCTGGGGGTTGGCGGGCGAGAGCAGCACGGGGAAGAACACCAGCAGGATGAACCCGATGCCGAAAGTCGGCGGGTTGAGGCTGAGGAAGCAGGCGGCGAAGACCACCGGCGCCATGGCGATCGCCAGCAGGGGGAAGCCCTGGACGCCGGCGAGCGCGCCAAACAGCACGAGACCGGCGCAGAGGGCGGCCAGCGGCATGCCGATGAGCACGCCCTTGGCGAAGACGCGCGGGTCGGGGGTGATCGCGGAGAGCGAGCAGGTCGCCGCCACCTGGACCAGGGCGAAGGAGGTGGCCGGCCATCCCGTGGCGACGAGGAGGAGGGCCGTGAGGCCGAAGGCGATCACCACCCGCAGGGCGCCCCGCACGGCCTCGGGCACGTCGCGGTGGGTCGGGAGCGGGACGTCGCGCAAGGGGCGCCCCCCATGGGCGAGGACGCGGGAGCCATCGGCCGCGAAGGCGGCCGCCCGAGCGAAATCGAGGGCGCGCTGCAGAACGAGGATCGCGTCGAGGGGCTGGTCGCCCGCCCGCACGGCCTCCGCGACGAGGTCCGACAGGCGTGCCACCGCCAGGGCCGGGTCGGCCTCCGGCTCCGTCAGCCCGAGGCAGAGGGCGCGCGCCTCCGCGACGGCGGGCGACGGGGCGGGCAAGCGGGCCAGGGCCGCCCGGACATGGCGGGCGGCCGCTGCCATGACGTAGAGCGCCGCGATGGCGCTACGCGCCCCCGCGGCCCGGTCCGGCCCGTCGTCGCGTTCGCCCGCGATCGCGCTGGCGTCGCCCCGCAGGGCGGCGATCTTGCGGATCAGCGCGGCGGTCCGCTCGGAGCCGGGATCGCCCCGGGTCAGGGTCTCGCGGGCGAAGGCCCGGGTTTCCGCGAGGGCGTCGCCCAGGGCGTCGCGCACCGTCCGCCAGATGCTGGGCGAGCCGAGGGCGTCGTTGATGACGGTGATCGCCACGATGCCGAGGGTGATCGCCGCCACCCGGTCCACGGCCGCGTCGAAGGTGCTCTGCGGCGTGTCGATATGGGCGATGGCGATGATCGCCACGGTGTAGCCCGACAGCATGGCCCCGTAGGCCCGGGTGTCCTGCAGAAAGTGGGCGGTGAAGACGCACAGGCCGAGCCAGGTGGCGAAGGCGACGAGGAGCACCACCCGGTCCTGCGCGAACAAGGCCATCAGGACGATGGCCACGGCCGCCCCTACGAGGGTGCCGAGGAAGCGGTAGAGCGCCTTCGACAGGGCCTGCCCGCGCTTGGGCTGGGCCAGGATCGCCACGCAGACGGCCGCCGAGGAGGCGCTCGACAGCTGCAGCCAGAAGGCCGCGTAGAGGGCCAGGATCATGGCGAGCCAGATCCGCACGGCGAAGGCCCAGGCGGCGGGCTTCGGAACCACGCGCTCGATTGCGGCGAGGATCCGGTCCGGGATGCGGGGCGGGCTGTCGGCGAGGGCGCTCACCCGATGACCCCGCCGGGCATCGCGTCGGCGGCACGCGCCGCGACCCGGGCCTGCCACAGGCAGAGCAGCGGGCTGACGAGGAGTTCGACGGCCAGGGCGGCCAGCATCAGAAACGACGGCAATCCGGTCAGCGCCCAGCCGAGGAGGCGGGCGAGGCCGCCCAGCGCCACCACCAGGGTGAGGAAGCGGAACAGGGTGGTCTTGGTCTCGATGCCGGGCACGCAGGTCCAGAACAGGATGCCGATGCCCATGTGCAGGCCGGAGAGGTAGCGGAAGTGGCTGTCGGCGGAGACGTCGACGAGGCCGCCGCGTCCGATCCCGTTCAGCCCGAACAGCACGCCGTAGAGGCCGGAGGCCACCGGGACCAGGGCCATCACCGCCACCGCGCGCTGCAGCGCCTGCCGTTCCCGCATCGTCGCGTCCGTCCGGAATCCGCCTGTCAGGATCGGCAACCGGGACGGCCAGGCTTACGTTCCTTGGCGGTCCGCGAAAGGGGCCGCCCGGCCCCGCACACGATGTCGGCCGCCCGCGGACGCCCGCGCGCGGCCGGATCCCCTCAGGCCTTCATCTGCTTCAGGCGCTTGACGCACTTGCTGTAGTATTGCGGCCATTTCGGTCCCTGCGCGGCCTTGTCGGCGACCGAGAGGGCGCGCCACTCGGCGCCGCATTTCTTCTGGCGCTCGCGCGCGGCACTCTGGCCGACGCTGAGCTCCTTGGCGGGCTTCGCCGCCGCGGCCTGTGCCAGCGCACCGCCCGCGACGAACGGGCTTGTCAGAAGGAGGGGACTTGCCAGAAGCAGCAAGCCCGCGAACAAAGCACGGGTGTGACGCGAACGGAACGACAGCATGACGACCCCCGGGGACGCTTGGGCGCCGCCGTGCGGCGGGCCGGGCGCATCACAGCCACAACCCCGGGCGAGGGCAAGTGCCATCTGTACGGGTGTCGACGCGATCCACCGCTCGTGTCACGTGTTGTGGCGGTGGCACGGAGTCTGCAACCATCCGCTCGCGTTCCCGATTGTTTCGGCGGGTCGGGCGAGCCTGAACAGGGTCGGAAACATCAGCATGGCACACGCGCCGGGAAAACCCATCGACGTGCACACCTGGAGCACGCCGAATGGCTGGAAGATCCCGATCATGCTGGAGGAGTGCGGACTGCCCTATCGGGTGGTGCCGGTGAATATCGGCCGCGGCGACCAGATGGCGCCCGACTTCCTGAAGATCTCGCCGAACAACAAGATTCCCGCCATCGTCGACCCGGACGGCCCGGGGGGCGAACCCATCACGGTGTTCGAGTCCGGTGCGATCCTGCAATATCTCGGGCGCAAGACCGGCTGCCTCTACCCGGCCGACGAGCGCGCCCGGGTGGCGGTGGACGAGTGGCTGTTCTGGCAGGTCGGCGGCTTCGGGCCCATGCTCGGCCAGGTCCACCATTTCCGCATCTACGCGCAAGAGAAGATCCCCTACGCCATCGACCGGTTTACCGCGGAGGCCCAGCGCCTCTACGGCGTCCTCGACCGGCACCTCGCGGACCGCGATTTCGTGGCGGGCGACTTCTCCATCGCCGACATCGCGATCCTACCCTGGGCCAAGTACCACGAGAAGCAGAGCATCGAGCTGGCCAGCGTGCCCCACGTGCGGGCCTGGCTCGACCGCGTCATGGCGCGGCCGGCCGTTCAGCGGGGATTCGCGGCGGTCTGAGCGGAGGCGTCACCCGATACGCGTCACGCCGCTGGCGTCACTCGGCCGGCGCCGCGAGCGCCTTCGTGGGGGCGGCCTTGGCAGCCTTCGGCGCGGGCCGGGGCGCGGGCGCCGACTCGGGCGCGGCGGCGGAGGCCTGCTGGTTCACGTCGGGCACCCGGGTCCAGGTCTGCGAGCCGCACAGGACCTTGAGGAGGCAGCCTGAGACCGACAGCTCGGAGCTGCTCTCTCGCTCCAGGCTGACCTGATACATCTTGCCCTCGTCGGCGTTGTAGATCTCGCCGGAGAACTTCGCCTCCTCGGGCTTCAGGTTGTCGAGGAGGGTCAGGCCGAGCACGGGGCGGCCGCGCTTCTTCGGATCGGGATTCTTGATGTCCGTGCGCGGGGTCCCGTCCTCGTTGGTTGCGGTCTTGGCCCAGACCACCTTCCCGCAGATGTTGGCAGCACCCGGGCCGCAGCGGTCGATGCGGACCTTGGCGCGGCCGTCCCCGGTGAGCCAGGTCCCCGAGGGGTCCTGGGCCGGGGCGGCGGAGGCGGGGGCGAGGCCGGTGAGGATGAGGGCGGCGGTGAGGGCGACGCGCATGTCCAGGTCTCCAGGTGGCGTGGCTGCGGCGGAAGGCCGGCGGCCAGAGAGTCGGCAAGGGGATCGGCAAGCGACCCGGCGCGGGGGCAGGGCCGTGTTCGTCTGGCCACAGGAGGCGTCCGCATTCGGGCGAATTTCCGGCGCTGTTGCGCCAAAGCCATGGCAGCGGGAAAACCCGCGGCCGCGCTCAGGTTATCCCCCGCGTTCGCGCCTCGGGTTGAGGGCCGGGGGCCTGGCGGCTATAAGCCCGGCGCCGAAGCCATTTTCGGCTGAGCGATTACAACCGGACGGACCATGGCCACCGAGCGCACCTTCTCCATTCTCAAGCCCGACGCCACGAAGCGGAACCTGACCGGCGCGGTCAACGCCGTGATCGAGAAGGCGGGCCTGCGCATCGTCGGCCAGCGCCGCATCCAGATGAGCCGCGCCCAGGCCGAGACGTTCTACGAGATCCACAAGGAGCGCCCATTCTTTGGCGAGCTCGTGGAGTTCATGACCTCCGGGCCGGTCGTCGTGCAGGTGCTCGAGGGCGAGAACGCCGTCGCCAAGTACCGCGAAGTGATGGGCGCCACCAACCCGGCCAACGCCGACGCGGGCACCATCCGCAAGACCTTCTCCGAGTCGGTCGGCGAGAACACCGTCCACGGCTCCGACAGCCTCGAGAACGCCAAGGCGGAAATCGCCCAGTTCTTCCAGGATTCCGACATCGTCGGCTGAATCCTTCGGGGTTCGGACACGGTCGACCGAACCGGCGCGCCGAAGCTTCCCGGAAGCTTCGGCGTTTGCCGTCCCAGTGTGGCCCCGGCGCCCTTGCGCGGCGGGGGCCCGGACGTGAAACCGGTTCGTTCCCGAATCGCTTTCACGGACCCATCATTCCATGCGCTCCATCGCCCCGCGCACCGGCCGGCTCCTGCTCGCCGCCGGCCTGCTCTCGCTCGTCGCCGCCTGCAACGCCAACAAGTCCGGCCCGACCGCGTCGCTCGAAGGCTACACTCCCGATCCGGCGCTGAAGACGGCCTCCACCAGCAACCTGACCGGCCGCGTGCGTCACGCCTGCACCGTCACCCAGGCCCGTCTGCAGAACGTCTCCGAGGTCTCCCTCGCCCGCCCCTGCGGCTGCTACGCGAACCAGACGCTGGCAAGCCTCGACAAGAGCGAGCTCGATGGCTACCGCAGCACCGGCTACTTCAACGATTCCGCCCGCGCCAAGGCCCTGAACGCTCTCGACAGCTGCAAGCTGCCGCGTCCGGCGTAAGGCTCCGTCCGTCCCGGACAGCCCCGGGAGGCGACGCGTCGGTGCCGGTTCAGGGCGGCGACGCGCTGTCGGGGGCCGGTGGGTCACCGCGCTCGCCCGCGGCGGTCCGTGCGGCCCGGAGGAGATCCTCGGCGAGGCTCGGATCGTCCACCGCCCGTGCCAGCACGACGGCGCCCACGAGGGTCGACAACTTGGCGAGCGCGCGCTGGCGGCGGCGCTCCTTCGCACCCTGGGGCGAGAGCTCGGACAGCAGGCCCACGAGGTGTCGGACCCCATGGGTGAAGCGTCCCCGCAGGGGACTCCCCGCCGGCTCGCGGGCGACGTCGTTAGCCAGGGCGGCGAGGGGGCAGCCCATGCCGGGCGACTGGACGTGGCCGACGGACAGGTAGTTGGCGATGAGCATGTCCAGCGCGCCCCGCCGGTCCTCCCCGAGGGCCGCGTCGAACGCCTCGACCGCCAGCGCATCCTTGCTGGCGAACTGGCCGTAGAAGCCGCCATGCGTCAGGCCGGCCGAGGCCATGATGTCGGCCACCCCCACCCCGTGCAGGCCACGTTCCCGGAACAGGGCGGCGGCGACCGCGACGACCCTTTGGCGGTTGAGCTTGGCCTGCTCCTGCGAAACTCTCGGCATCTCCGGCTCTCCCGCTGCCTTCCCGGTCTTATATAGATGCGGGCCGTCATCGATACAGGTCCGCATCGGCCGGCCCGCCGAGGGGAACAGGGTACGGATCGGCCGACGGCCCGCGCGGTCTCGGGCAAGCCCGGCGCGATACGCTTATACCACCGCTGCCGGGATCTCGCCCCGCGCCTGCGTCAGGTTCCGGCCCCCTGCGGCGCCGTCTCGGTGGCGCCCCGCGCGTTGCGCGGCTGGCGCGCCACCCGGAACCAGAGGGCGTAGAGGGCGGGCAGGAACAGGAGGGTCAGCAGGGTGCCGACCCCGACGCCGCCGATGAGGACGTAGGCCAGCGCCCCCCAGAACACCGAGTGGGTGAGCGGGATGAAGGCCAGCATCGCCGCCGCCGCCGTGAGGATGACGGGACGGGCGCGCCGCACCGTGGATTCCACGATCGCGTCGTAATCCCCCAGGCCCGCCGCCTGGTCGTGGTGGATCTGGTCCACCAAAATCAGGGTGTTGCGCATCAGGATTCCCGACAGGGCGATCAGCCCGAGGATCGCGTTGAAGCCGAAGGGCTGGTGGAAGAGCAGCAGGGTCGGTGCTGCGCCCACCAGGCCCAGCGGGGCGGTGGCGAAGACCATGAACATGGTGGCGAACGAGCGGACCTGGATCATGATGACGGTGAGCGTCACGATCAGCATGATCGGGAACACCGCCACCAGGGACATCATCGCCTTCTCGCTCTCCTCCACGGCACCCGCGGTATCGATGCGGTAGCCCGGCGGGAGATTGGCCTTGATCGGCGCCAGGAGGGGAAAGACCTGGGCGTGGATGTCCGGCGGCTGCTTGCCGTCGAGCACGTCGCCCTGGACGCGGATGTAGGTCTCGCGGTTGTAGCGCTTGAGCACCGCGTCCTCGGTCCGGCTCTCCAGGCGCGCCACCTGCGAGACCGGCACCTGACGACCGTCCTTGGTCGTCAGCGTCAGGTCTCCGATCTCGCCCAGGGAGCGCCGCTCGGGGCCGGGGCTGCGCAGGACGACGTCGACGGAACGCAGGTTCTCGCGCACCTGGGTGGCGGGCGTGCCGTTGAGGTAGCTCTGCAGCTGCTGGCCGGCCTCCTTCGGGGTCAGGCCGATGAGGCGCAGACGTTCCTGGTCGAAGGCGAGGCGCAGGCTCGGGGTCTTGTCGCCCCAGTCGAGATGGACGAGGCGCATGTTGGCATTGGCCGCCATGACCTCCCGAACCTCGGCGGCGATGCCGCGGATAACGTCGAGGTCGGGCCCCACCACCCGGAAGGCGACGGGAAAGCGGATGGGTGGGCCGAACACGATCTGGAGCACCCGCACGCGGGCTTCCGGAAAGCGGCCGTCCTCCACGAGTCGGCGCAGCTTGCCCCTGAGGACGTCGCGCGCCTGCGCGTCGGCCGTCTGCACCACGATCTGTGCGAAGGCCGGATCAGGAAGCTCGGGATCGAAGGAGAGCACGAAGCGCGGCATACCCTGGCCGATGTAGCTCGTCATCGCGCCAGCTTCCGGCAGATCGCGCACCGCGGCCTCGATCCGCTTGACGCTGGCCTCCGTCGTGGCGAAGGCCGAGCCCGCCGGCAGCGTGACCTCGACGATGAGCTCGGGGCGCTCTGAGTTCGGGAAGAACTGCTGTTCGACCTTGCCCATCGCCGCCACGGCGAGGGCGAACAGCCCCACGGTGATGCCGGCGGCGAGCCATTTGTGGTCGACCGACATCCGCACGACGCGGCGCAGGCGCTCGTAGGTCTTCGTGGCATAAATCGCCTCGTGTCCCCCCACGACGCGCTGGATGTTCGGCAGGAGCTTCACGCCGAGATAGGGCGTGAAGGTCACAGCCACGATCCAGGAGAGGATCAGCGAGAAGGCCACCACCCAGAAGATGTTGCCGGCGTACTCACCTGCCGTGGAAGCGGCGAAGCCCACGGGGAGGAAGCCCGCGATGGTCACCAGAGTGCCGGTGAGCATCGGCGCGGCCGTGGCGCTCCAGGCATGGGTCGCCGCCGCGATGCGGTCGGCGCCCTCCTCCATGCGCACCACCATCATCTCGATGGCGATGATGGCGTCGTCGACGAGGAGGCCGAGCGAGATGATGAGGGCGCCCAACGTGATGCGGTCGAAATCGCGGCCCGTGACCATCATCACGACGAACACCGCCGAGAGTGTGAGCGGCACGGCCAGCGCGACCACGATGCCGACCCGGAAGCCGAGTGCCACCAGGGAGACGAGGATCACCACGCCGAGGGCGGTGAAGAACTTGACCATGAACTCGTGGATGGCGTCGTCGATGACCTTGGCCTGATCGGTGATCTTGGTGAAGGCGATGCCCACCGGCGTCTCGTGGTGGATCGCCACCTCCTCGGCGTTGAGCGCCGCGCCGAGCGTCAGCCCGTTGAAGCCGGGCTTCATTACGAGGCCGAGCATCAGGGCCGGGTCGCCGTCGTTGCGGATCGCGAAGGTCCGGGGATCCTCGTAGCCGCGCCTGACCTCGGCGATGTCGCCGAGCTTGAGGCTGCGGTCGCCGGCGGCCACGGGAAGATTTCGGATGGCGTCGAGGCCGTCGATGGCCCCGTCGAGACGCAGGTACACCCGCGGTCCCGCCGCCTCGACAAAGCCGGCCGGGGTGACGTCGTTCTGGTTAGCCAGCGCGGCCAGCAGCTGCTGGCCGGTGATGCCGAGGGTGGCGAGGCGCTGGTAGGAGATCTCCACGAAGATCTTCTGGGTCTGCTCACCCAGGATGTTGATCTTCTCCACGCCCGGCACCCGCAGCAGGCGCTGGCGCAGGTCCTCGGCGCGCAGCACGAGCTGGCGGTGTGGCAGACCCTTGGCCTGTACGGCGTAGAGGGCGAAGTAGATGTCCGAGAACTCGTCGTTGAAGAGCGGCCCCAGCACTCCACGCGGCAGGCTGGAGGCCTGGTCGGAGAGCTTCTTCCGGGCCTGGTAGAACTCCGACTGGAGCTTGGCCGGAGGCATCGCATCCTTGAAGATGACCTTCGTCACCATCAGGCCGGGGCGCACCGTGGTCTCCGCCCGGTCGTAGTAGACGAGCTCCTGCAGGCGCTTCTCGAGGGGGTCGGCGACCTGGCGCTGCATCTCTTCCGCCGTGGCGCCGGGCCAGGCGGCCGAGACCGTCATGACCTTGACGGTGAAGGCCGGGTCCTCCGCCCGCCCGAGCTTCTGGAAGGCGAAGAAGCCCGCCCCCGTCAGCGCGATCAGCAGGAACAGGGTGACGGCCCGCTCGCGGACGGCGAGCGCGGAGAGGTTGAGGCCGCTCATCGCACCACCCCGGTCCTGCTGGCGGGCGCCGGGCGCACCCGCTGGTCGGCCGTGAGGAGATGGGCACCGAGCGCCACGATCCGGTCGCCGGGGTTCAGACCGTCGACGATCTCGGCGCGCTCCTCGCCCAGGCGAGCGACCTGCACGATCTGCGGACGCACGGTCTCGGTGGCGGCGTCGTAGCGCCAGACCGCGATGCCGTGCCCCTGGTCGAACAGGGCCGCGAGGGGCACCTCGACGCGCGGTACGCGGGCCGCCGCGGCATCGATGAGCTGAAGGGTGACGGTGGCGCCCAGTGGGGCGGCCTCGCCCCCGCCCGAGAGGATGTAGCGCGCCCGGTAGGTCCGCGTCGCCGGATCGGCGGTGGCGGAGAGTTCGCGCAGGCGCGCCGGGTACGTCGCCGCGCCCTCGGCGTAGAGGGTGGCGGAGGCCTCTCCCTCGGCAGCGCGCCGGCTGCCCTCGGGCAGGAACACCTCCGCCTCGCGCGCCCCGTCGCGGGCGAGCTTGACCACGGTCTGGCCGGCCGCGACCACCTGGCCGGGCTCGGAGGGCACCTCCATGACGACGCCGTCGGCATCGGCCTGGAGTTCGGCATAGCCCGCCTGGTTCTGGATCTGACTGGACTGGGCCTCGGCAAGGGCGAGCTGGGCGATGGCGGCGTCGGCCGCGCCCTTGTTCTGGTCGTAGGTCTGCCGGGAGGTCCAGCCGTCGGCCACCAGCCTTCGGCTGCGCTCCTCGTCCGCCTTGGCCTTGATCATTTGGGCCCGGGCCGCCTCGGCAGAGGCGCGGGCGGCGTCGAGGGCGAGGGTGAAGTCGGTGCGGTCGAGTCGCATCAGGGGCTGCCCGCGACGCACCCGGTCGCCCGGGTCGACGAGGCGCTCGAAGATCTTGCCGCCGACCCGGAAGCCCAGGTTACTCTCGGTCCGGGCCCGGATCACCCCGGTGTAGCGCGCGACCGCGCCGGGACCGCGGACGACCTCGGCCACCTGAACGAGGGGCGGTTCAGGGCTCACCGCCGTCTCCGCCGGCGAGCAGGCGCCGAGGGCGAGGGACGCCAGACCGGGTGCGAACCACTTCTGCATGATGCATCCTCCGCAGCCGGACCATCCGCCGCTATAAGATTATGATTATCATCTATTTTGGCGGATGGAACAGGTCAACGCTGCCGTGGCGCCCCCGCGTGCGGGGGGACACCCAGGGAAGTCGACACCGCGAGAGGTGGGCACCGGACGAGAACCGTGGGGCGACAGGATCGGCCGACGTGCCGCCCGTACCCCTAGCGCCCGGTTGCCGGCTCCGAACCGGACCGCACGATCAGCGAGGCCAGCAGCACCGCCATGAAGAAGAGGAAGTACTGGTTCACCGACAATTCCTCGAACATCATCGAGGGCACCAGGAACAGGGCCGTGTAGGCGACGAAGGGACCGGCGGCGGCGGGTGCGCGGGCGATCCGCACGAGGGCCGCGAGGAGGAGCAGCGCCGTCGCGATGCCGCTCTGGAGCGCCAGGGAGATGAAGCCGTTATGCGGCGTCACCAGCCCGGTGAGGGCGCGAAGTTCTTCGCGCCGCGTGGTCTCGCCGACACCGAACGGGTATTCCGCCACGAGTTGCAGGGCGGTGAAGCCGGAAATGAAGCGCTCGTCGGCATTGCCCGAGACGTTGCCATCGCCCGCAAAGCGCGTCTCGATGGACTGCGCCAACTTCTGGGGCAGGGGGATCTCGCCGGTCATCGAGAAGCCGACGAGCAGGATCCCGAGCACCCCGAGGACGGGCAGCACCACCTGCAGCCGGATGCTCCGGCGCATCAGCACCAGCAGGATCAGCACCGGCATGAACAGCCCGGAGCGGTTGTTGGTCAGGGGAAAGCTCGCCAGCAGAGCCGCGAAATAGGCAAGGTAGATCAGGTTCAAGCGGTAGCGCAGGCTCAGCAGCAGGGCCGCCGCCCCGCCGAGGGCGAAGACGTGGCCGGTCTCGTTGCCGGAAGCCCAGAGGCCGCCCTGCTTGTCCTCGACGAAGAGCTTGAGTTCCTCGTCCAGGCCATCGGTCGGGACGCCGAGGCCGAAGCGGTCCAGCGGCAAACCGGAGGACGAGAGCAGCAGGACGACCAGCGAGCCGCCGAGGCCCGCGAGAAGGCCCCAGCAGAAGGCGTTCTCCAGGCTCCGGTCGCGGAACATCACAAGCAGGATCATCGCCAGGACGAAGTAGAGCAGCAGGACGAGGGTCAGGTAGACGTCGCCGGCCTGGATCTCGGCCTTCAGCACCAGCGAGAGGGCGATCAGGATTCCGACGGCCCCCATCGGGACAGCCTGGCGCAGCCCCTCGGCGATCACGGCGCGGCGCAGGCCGAACCAGGGGATCAGCAGGAAGGGCAGGAGGTCCGACAGGCGCTGGAAGGGAAGCCCGAAGCTCGAGGTCAGGACGTTGAGCTGCAGGGCGACCCCGAGCAGGAACACGGCCGCACGGTCGGCCATGATCGGCACCGCCCGCGTCCGCCGCATCCCGGCCGCCATCGGCCCCGCTGGTCCCGTCATCGCTCCGGCCCCCGAGAAGACGCCGCGTGCCCGGCCCGGGCATGCCTCCGCCCGCGCGTGCACTCTGGCGCGCAAAGGTTTGCGAAGCGTGCAGGTGCCGGGAGGCCGGTGGCTCAGCCGCCGCGGCGGACGAAGAACCCGAGCGCCGCGCGGACGGTGGGACGCAGGAAGACAAGGGCGAGGGTGCCATAGGCCATCATGCCCAGGGTCACGCAGGCGACGAGGCCGAGTCGGTCGCCGAGGGCCGCGTTGATGGGCTCCTGCACTAGCAAGACCAGGGCCGCCATGGCGCCGGCGCAGGCCGTGGCGGGCAGCAGCACCCCGACGAGGCCCCCGTTGCTCACCGGCACGAAGCGCCCGGCCCGCGCGACGATCAGGGGTGAGAACAGGTAGGCCCGGACCACGTGGCCGATGACGAGGGCCGACAGGCCGAACGGTCCGGTGAGGATCGCCGTCACGGCCCCGATCCCGAACTGGGCGCCGGCGAGCTTCAGGGCGGTGCCGCTGCGGCCCAGCGCCGTGAAGATCATCCACAGCATGGAGGTCACGACGAATTCCGGCGCGAGCAGCGCCAGGATGCGCAGGACCGGCGCCGCGTCGTGCCACTGTTCGCCGAACAGGAACGGGATCACCGTCGGGGCCACCGCCGCCATACCGAAGAAGGCCGGCAGCGCCAGGAAGGCGGAGGTCCGGGTGAAGTCGTGGAAGGCGGCGGCGAGGTCGGCCGGTCGGTCCTGCAGGCGGGCATAGGTGGTCAGCGCGACCGCCGAGAACGGGATCACCGCGACCTGGCTCACGAGGTCGATGCAGCGCCAGGCGAGGCGCAGGTGGCCGACATCGGCGGTGGACAGGAAATAGGCGGCGATCACCTCCTGGCTGCGGATCGAGAAGACCAGCAGCAGGTTCGTGGAGAAGACCCGGGAGCCGAAGGCGATCTGGCGCCGGGCCGCCGCGAGATCTAGGCGCCGGGCCGGGACCCAGGGCATCGCCGCCCAGGTCAGGAGCGTGGTCGCGCCGGTGGCGACGAGGCGCTGGACCACGAGGCTCCAGACCCCGTAATCCGCGAGCGCCAGGGCCAGAGCGGCGGCGCCCCCGAGGAGGTTCGCGCCGAGCGCCCGGAGGGCAAGCTTGCGGAAGCCGAAGCTGCGCTGGAGCCGCGCCTCGTGGATCGCGCCCAGGGCCGAGATCACGAAGCAGGCGGAGAGCGCGCAGAGGGCGGGCCGCAGCTCGGGCAGGTCGAGCAGCCAGGCGATCGGCCAGGACAGGGCGACGAGGGCCGCAGCGTAGACGACGCTGGAGGCCAGGGTGACCCAGAAGGCGGTAGCGGCGAAGGCCTCCTCGAGATCGGCCCGCTGGACCACCGCGTCGGGCAGGCCGCCGCGGGCGACGATCTGCAGGATGTCGATGAACACGGCGGCGACGGCGACGAGCCCGAACTGGGCGGGCTCGATCAGCCGGGCCAGGACCAGGAACACCCCGAAGCTGAGGACGACGTTGCCGACGGAGGCCAGCGCCACCCAGCGGGCCGCCGCGAAGGAGCGGCCGGAGACGTCCGGCTCGTCGGTGACCCCGAGGGCGGCCGGGGCGGTGGCGGCCTGCCCCGGAAGCAGTGCGGTGGCGCTCACGCGCGATCGGCCCGGCGCTCGTCCACAAGCTCGGCGTAGAGATCGAGATACTTCTCCGCCACGCGCTCGGAGGTCGATTCCCGGATGACGTGCTGGAAGCTGCGCTCGTCCGGCAGACCGACGCGGCCGCGGGCGATCACGGCCCGGATTCGGTCGGCGAGCTCGGCGTCGTTGCCCGGCGTGAACAGCCATTCGGCGTTGTCCTCGCCGATCAGCTCGGGGATGCCGCCCGAGGCCGCGCCGATCACCGGCACGCCCATGACGTAGGCCTCGTAGATCGTCCGCGGCGAGGGCTCGGCCCAGAACGAGGGCACGATGAGCACGTCGATCTCGCCGAGGAAGTCGGCGGGCTTGGCCCAGCCCACGAACTCGATCGGCAGCCCCTCGGCCTGCGCCGTGAAGCGGTCGATCGAGTCGTCCATCGCCTGGCCGGCCACGAGGCAGCGCCAGTCGCCGGGGCCCACCGCGCGAAATGCGTCGACGAGGGTGCCGACGCCCTTCTCGACGTTGATGCGGCCGAGATAGCCGAAGGTCATCGGCCGACCGGTGCGGTCGATCCGCCGCCGCGCCTCTGGGTCGCCGTCCGGCACCGTGCAGGAATAGTAGATGACCCGGCGGCGCTCCGGCGCGAGGTGGCGGAACAGGCCGTGCGTCACGTGGGTCTTCAGGATTTCGGTTCCGACGCTGACCACGGCGCCCACCGCCCGGTTGGTGATCTGCTTGGTGGCGTTCACCACCTTGCAGCCGAGGTGCCAGTGCGTACAGGGCTTGCCGTGCCGGAACATCGCGGCATTGCCGCAGATCAGGTCGTACTCGCAGACCGTGTGGACAATCGGAATGCCGCGCTTGGCCGCCTCCCGCCAGACCAGGGTGGAGACGTCGAGAAGCGAGTGGGTGTTGACGATGTCGGGCCGGAAATCGTCGAGGACGCGGCCGAACTCCGCGGCGATGGCGAAGTTCCACTGCTGCTTCAGCTTGGCCCAGGTGCGGCCGACCCGCGTCGCCTTCGGCCAGTCCTCCAGCCAGAAATCGTTGTTGTGGGCCATGCGGTAGACGGTGACGCCGTTGCGCACGGTCTTGGGCTCGGCCTCCCGGGCGATGCAGGCCGCCGCCACCGTGTGGCCGGCTGCCACCAGCTCCTCGGCGAGATGCTCCACCGACCGCTCGGCGCCGCCGACGATGTAGGGCGGGTAGAGCGCGCTGAGATGCAGGATGCGCAGCGGCCCGGTGGCGGCGATCCGTGCGGCACTCTCCGCGCCGCGCACCGCGAGCGCCGGGGCGGCGGACGGGGCCAGCTGGGCGCGGGTGAGGCCCGGGGCCGTCATCGCGGCGGTGGCCATCTCGGACGCGGTCATCATGGAAGCGGTCATGGGCGACACTCGTCGAGACGCGGGGGCTCGGAGAAGGCCACCGGCGGGAGAGGATGGGGGGAGGTCGCGACGCCAGCGCGAACGGCGGCGTAGAGCTCGAGATAGGCGCCGGCGACGACGTCGGGGTCGGTGCCCGAGCGAACGGCTTCGGCGCGGGACAGGCCCTCGGGAAGGCGCTCCGGCGCCGCCACGACTCGCGCCATCGCGGCGGCCAGGGCGGACGCATCGCCGGGAGGGACGAGCCAGGGGCCGGCGCCGACCTGCTCGCCGATTCCGCCCACGGCGGTTCCGATCACCGGCACGGCGCGACCATAGGCTTCCGCCACCGTCCGGCCGAACGCCTCCGGCCAGACCGGCGGGACGACGAGACAGTCGATGGCGTCGAGGAAGGCATCCTTGTCGGCATACCCGACAAACGTTACCGGCAACCCCTCGGCCAGGGCGCGGTATCGCGCGAGCCCATCCGCAGCCCGGCCGGCGACGACGAGGCGCCACCCCTCGGGCGGCAGGTGGCGGCAGGCCGCCAGCAACACGTCGGTGCCCTTCGACGCCTCGATGCGGCCGAGGGAGCCGAAGACGACCGGATCGCCGGGCCTGCGCGGCGGACGAGCGGAGGGGCCACCGGAGGCGATCGGGTTCCAGATCACTCGGCGAAGCGAGTCGGGAATCTCCGCGAAGAACCCGGCCGCCAAGTGCCGGTCCAGGATGTCGGTGCCGACCGCCGCGACGGCGGAGACCGCGCGCTGGCAGCGGCGGTGCGGCTCGGCGTAGAGCCGGCACTTCAAGTGCTGGCCGGCGCAGGCGCGTCCGTGCTTCGCCATCGCACCGTTGGTGCACAGGCTGGTGAAGTCGTGAAGCGTGTGGACAACCGGAATATCGAGGCGCCGGAGCATCGGCCAGACGGCCGGGGTGATCTCCGAGATCGAGTGGGTGTTGACGACATCGGGGGCGAAGGCGCGGACCGCCGCCTCCATCCGGATCACCGTCTTCCGGTTCCACTGCGTGGCGAGCTTGTAGCGGAGGCGGTCGAGGCGTCCATGCTGCGGCCAGTCGAGGCTGTGGAAGGGCGTGCCATGGCCGGTCCGGTAGACGGTGACCCCGTCCTGGAGGGTCGGCGCCTCCACCCGGCGCGAGGCGCAGGCCACCGCCACGGCATGGCCGAGGCCGGCCTGGGTCCGGGCCAGGGTCTCCACCATCAGTTCGGCGCCGCCGACCTGCTCGGGGGCGTAGAGGGAGCTAAGGTGCAGGATGCGCATCCGAGGCCTCCCCGGCGGGCATTGGGCGGGCGGCGTCCCGCAAGGCCTC
This sequence comes from Methylobacterium sp. 001424705, assembly GCF_059816145.1. Lineage (NCBI taxonomy): Bacteria > Pseudomonadati > Pseudomonadota > Alphaproteobacteria > Hyphomicrobiales > Methylobacteriaceae > Methylobacterium > Methylobacterium sp. 001424705. Next base: position 94,269 of record NZ_JCBANU010000009.1, read on the forward strand.
GAGCAGCACGCTCTCGTAGCGCCGGGCGGTCTCGGCCCAGTCGTAGCGTCGGGCATTGGCGTGGCCCCGCGCGATCAGGTCGGCGCGCAGGCCGGGCTCGTGCAGGAGGCGGCGCAGGGCCGCGGCGAGCGCAGCGGGATCGGCGGGATCGAAGGTAAGCGCACCATTCCCGGCGATCTCGGGCGTCGCCGAGCGGTCCGAGCACAGCACCGGGCAGCCCAGGGTCTGCGCCTCCAGCACCGGCAGGCAGAATCCTTCGGCAAAGGAGGGTACGCACAGGCACAGGGCGTCCCGGTAGAGAGCGGCGAGGCGATCCTCGCCGATGCGCGACAGGCGCGTCAGCCGCACCGGCGCCCCCGCCAAGGCCGCCGCGATGGTCTCTTGCGCGTCCTCGCCGACATGGACGATGGCAAGGTCGGGATGGGTTTGGGAGAGCGCCGCGGCCGCCCGCGCCAGGGCGGCGAAGTTCTTGTTGTGGGTGGCGTTGCCCACCGCCAGAACGTAGGCGCCCCGCGCGGTTTCGGGCGCGATGCCGCCCGTCGCCGACGCATCGAGCATGGCCGCCGAGGGCACGCTCCGGACGCGCTCGCGCAGGGAGGGGTAGAACTGCCCGAGGCTGTCCCGGGTGGTGTCCGAGACCGCGATCACCCGGGCGCTGTTGCCGAGGACCAGCCGGAAGATCAGGTCCGTCGTGAGCGCCTCGCGCCACCCGGTGCAGTCCGGGATGGTTCGGAAGTAGAGGTCGTGCACGACGGTGACGCGGGCCCGGCCGCCGAAGGCCGCACCGTAGGGATCGGCGTTCAAGACTACGTCGATCCCTTCCGCCCGGCACAGGGCCGGGACGGTGACGGCCTGGCGCAGGACGTCGAGGATCATCAGGCGCGGGCGCGGCACGGTCACGACCGCGACCCGGTCGCGGATCGCCTCGGGCAGCTGCGCGCGGGTCCAGGGCGAGCGCAGGACGACGGTGACGGTGCCCCGGTCGAGCAGCCCGGCGATCACCCGGAAGGCGACCAACGCCACGCCGGACGGGCGGCCGCCATGCTGGCTCGGCATGTTGACGAGGACGCGGGTCATCGTGGCTCGGCGGCTCCGGATGGGGGGATTGTCCGTCAGCGTCACGGGCGAGCGGCGGCCTGGCGGATCAGGTCGGCGAGGTCGTCCTGCATCCGGGTGGCGCCGTAGCGGGCGAGGGCCCGCTCGCGAGCCAGGCGAGTGCGCTCCGCGAAAGCCTCCGGGCGATCCAGGATCTCGGCGAGGGCGGCGGCGATGCGGTCGGGGCGACGGGGCGGTACGAGGGTGCCGAGGGCGCCGCCGTCGAGGATCTCGCTGGAAGCGCCGGCATCGGTGGCGACCACTGGCACGCCGGCCAGCATCGCCTCGACGAGGGTCCGGCCGAACGGCTCGGGGTCCACGGAGGGATGAACCACCGCATCGACGGCCTGCATCAGGCGAGGCACGTCGCTGCGCTGGCCCAGGAACAGGACCCGGTCGGCGACGCCGCGGGCCGCCGCGAGGTCGCGCAGGCCCGCCGCGTAGCCATCCTCGCCGAACAGGGCAGAGCCCACCACCAGACAGCGCAGGCCCGGCATCTCAGCCAGCGCCTCGATCACGACGTCCTGCCCTTTCCAGGGTGCGAGACGGCTGAACACGCCGACGAGGGGCCCGGCGGGCAGGCCGAGCTCCGTGCGCAGTTCCGCCACGGGGCGCGGGTCGAGGATCAGGTCGAGGCCATTCGGCACCACCGTCACCCGGTCCCGGCGTCCGCCCGCCTGCACGAACGCCTCGGCCGCGGCCCGCGAGGGGACGATGACGCACGCCGCGCAGGCATTGGCGAGCCGGGCCTGCACGATCCGCTGCGCCGGGCCGAAATGGGCGCCGTCGAGGATGTCGTGCAGGTGCCAGACCAGAGGGCGGCCGACGAGACGGGCCGGCAGGGCCGCGAGCAGGAAGGCCTTCTGCGAATTGGCATAGACCACGTCGAAGCCGCGCGCGGCCCGGGCGAGGTCCCGCGCCAAACGGGCGAGGCGGCCGAGCACCGGAAGGGCGCGCCAGGGGGAGACGTCCCGGCGCAGGCCGGAGAGGTCGGCGCCCGGCGCTGCGAGCCGGATCGTCAGGCCGGCCTCCCGCAGGGCGTCGGCGAGGGGGCCGCCCTCGAACAGGAAGGCCTGGGAGCCGGGCCAGGCCCGCACGACGTCCCGCAGGACGAGCTCGGCGCCGGACATGGTGCCCGTGTGGCTGACGAACAGCACCCGGGGCTGGGCCGCCCGCGCCCCCACCGGACGCGCGGTGCGCGCCCGCTCGGAACCGTTCGCGGTCGAGAGCGTCCCGGCCATCAGGCGGCTCCCGTACGATGCGGCAAGGACAGGGGCATGGCCTCGTAGGCCGGCTGGCCGCCGGGCTTGACCATCGTCATGGCGATGCCGAGGACGGCGCCGCCGGCCTGACGCAGGCTCGTCACGGTCTCGATCGTATCGGACAGCTGCGAGCGGCCCGCACGGGTGCAGCAGAGCACGCCGTCCACGTGGCGGGCGAGCATGCAGGCATCCATCAGCAGGCTGGTCGGCGGACTGTCGAGGAGCACGAGGTCGTAGCGCCGGCTCCAACGCAGGAGGTTCGCCATGCGGTGGTTCATCAGAAGCTCGGTCGAGTCCGGCGTCGGAACGCCGGCCGGGATGACGTCGAATCCGTCCTTGGCGATGACGGCCGCCGCCGCGTCGATCTCGCCGCGCAGGATGCCGGCGAGGCCGGGGCTGCGGCCCAGACCGAGGGAGGCCTCGAAGTTGGGCCGGCGCAGGTCGCACTCGATCACCAGGACACGGCGACCGCTCGCGGCACTGAGGCCGGCAATGGCGAAGGTCGTGAAGGACTTGCCCTCGCGCGGCTTGCCCGAAGTCACCAGCACCGTGCGCGAGCCGTCGCCGCCCGCCAGGAACAGGTGGGCGTGGAGGGTCCGCAGCACGTTCCGCATGCCGGGATCCGCCTGCGCCCGCTGCAGGGCCTCGACCAGCGGCAGTTCGCGGCGCCGGTCGGAAAGGCGGCCCATCAGGCCGCCGGCATCCAGGCAGGGCAGCTGGGCGAAGACCGGGGCGCCGGTGCCGGCCACCAGCTGGGCGGGCGTGCGGACCCGGCGGTCGGCGAGATCGCGCAGGAGGGCGGCGCCGGCGGCGAGCACGGTCGCCAGTACGACGGCCCCGGCCAGGAACGGGACGGGCTTGGGCGAGAACGCCTCCTGTGGCACTTCGGCGAGGCTGACCAAGCGAGTGCTGCCGGTGAGGATGCGGCGCTCGGTCTCCAGCTCGCTCGCCCGCTTCACGAGGTCGGCATAGCGGGCGCGCTTGATCTCTGCGTTGCGGACCATGCCCTCGATCGAGGCCTCGTCGTCCATGGCAGCGGCCGCCTCGGACTTGGCGGCGTCCATCTGGGCGCGGAGGGAGCGGGCCAGGCTGTTCGAGGCCTCGTAGGTCTTGCGCAGGCCGTCGGCGACGTTGGCGAGTTCCCGGTCGATCCGGGCGCGCAGGCTGGCCTGCTCGGTCTGCAGGGCGCGAACGGTCGGGTGGTTCGGGCCGAGCAGAGTGCTCTGGTTGGCGAGCTGCGCACTGACGCCGCTGATCTGCTGCTTGAGGTCGCCTACGGCGCGGCTGGCGAGGACCGCCGGGGCGCTGTCGGAGCCGCGCCGACGGTCGGCCTCGATCTCCTTGAGGCGTGCGGCGGCATCCGCCTTGGCGGCCTCGGCGGCCGCGAGCTGCTGGCTGATCCCGGTGAGGCGCTCGGCGCTGATCGGACCGGTCGCACCCTTCACGAGGCCTTTACGGCGGCGGAAGGCCTGGATGCGCGCCTCGTCGTCGCGGATCGAGGCGTCGAGCTGCTTGATCTCGGTGAACAGCCAGTCGGTGGCCGCCTTGCGGCTCGAGGCCTGCGCGTTGCGCTGGTCTTCCAGAAAGGCGTTGATGAGCGCGTTGGTCATCGTCTGCGCCACCTCGGGCAGCGGCGACTTGTAGCCGATGGCGATGACGCGGGAGCGGCCGGCGCTGCCGACCATGTAGCGCTTCTGCAGATACTCCACGAGCGCGTCGCGGTCCGCGCCGAGCTTGGCGCAGACGGCATCCTTCTTCTCCGTGATCCGGTCGGGATGCCCACGGGTGACGGTCTCACGGCATTCGGACATCACCGCCTCGGCGAGGCCGCTCTCGGCGGCGAGACGCATGAGGCGGGGCGAGCGGATCACCAGGATCTGGCTCTCCAGATCGGCTGGATCGCCGAGCTTCTGAATCCAGGCCATCGAGGCGTTGCTGGCGCCCGGCTCCGGCTCAGCCACGATGACGGACCCGGTCGCCACGTACTGGGCGGGCGTGCGCAACAGGATGGCCACCGCGAGCCCGAGGACGGCGACGAAGACGGTCGCGAACAGGACGCGGCGGCGCCAGATCTTGAGGAGGGGCGCCATGAGCGCGCCGCCGCGCTGGCGGTCCTGCTCGGGTACGCGCCCGGCGGCCGGCGCGCGGTCGGGCATGTCGAGGGTGAGGAGGGACATGCGCGCCGCTCCTCAGGACACGGCTTCGAAGCGGGGAACTGCCTCGAGCCGGGAGAGGGTGCGCAGGCGTGGCTCGCAGGCGGCGCGATGCATCGTGAGCTGTTCGTCGACGAAGCGCGAGAAGCGGATGCGGAACAGATCGGAGGAGAACGGCTCCGCCTGGTTCCGGCAGGCCTCGCGGGTGAAGCTGTCCTCCTGGCGGATGAAGTCGCAGACGCAGGACGCGATGGCATCGGGCTCGGGCGTGTCGAAGAACAGGCCCGTGCGGTTCGGCCCACGGACCTGCACGGTCTCGCGAGCGCCGCCGCGCCCGAGGGCGAGGACGGGCGTGCCCTCCGATTGGGCCTCCACAACGATGATCCCGAAATCCTCCTCCGCCGCGAAGACGAAGGCGCGGGCCGTGGCCATGAGACGGCGCAACTCCTCGTCGGATACGAACCCCGCGAAGGTGACGTTCGGGGTCGCGATCGCCCTCAGCCGCTCGGCCTCCGGACCGGTGCCGGCGACCACGAGGTTCAGGCCGGGCAGCTGCGCGAAGGCACGCACCACGGCTTCGACGTTCTTGTAGGGCACGAGGCGGCTCGCCACCAGGAAGTGGTTCCCGCGCGGTCCGTCGTAGCGCTGGCTGGACAAGGTGACGGGCGGAGGGATCACCTCGGCGCCGCGACCGTAGACCTTATGGATCCGCCGCGCCACGAAACCGGAATTGGCGATGATTGCGTTCGGCCCGGGGGCGGTGCGGTAGTCCCACAGGCGCATCCGGTGGAGGATGAGCCGAGCGAGCAGGCCCTTGAGGCCGCTCGCGCAGCCGCTCTCCCGCAGGTAGGTGTGCTGCAGATCCCAGGCGTAGCGCATGGGGGAGTGGACGTAGGACACGTGAAGCTGGTCCGGTCCGGTGAGTACGCCCTTGGCCACGGCGTAACTGCTCGAGATGACGAGGTCGTAGCTCGACAGGTCGAACTGCTCGATGGCGAGCGGCATCAGCGGCAGGTAGTGCCGGTGCCGCGTGCGCGCGAGGGGAAGGCGCTGGATGAAGCTCGTGCGCGCCTGCGTGTAGCCGAGATAGGCCCGCGCGGACTCGGGCAGGAAGTCGAACAGGGTATAGATATGGGCCTGCGGATAGATCTTCAGCAGCTGGCGCAGCACCTGCTCGGCGCCTCCGACCACGTATAACCAGTCGTGAACGATCGCGATACGCATCCGAACCATCCTCGCCGGCCTGCCGGACACCGAGAGAACCTCCGCAGACGGACGGCATGACACCGACCCCTGAGAGCATTCTCTCTTCGAACTAAACTACTATGATAAACCCACGTGCTGAAGTCATCTTACGCACGATCAGTACTTAGAGATAACAGTCTGCGGACGCTTTTATAGAAAACCAGCCTGCCCGTATTAGGTTTTTAGGAAGGATCAAGACAGACGGTGGTTTCGCATCGCGGCGTCCGTTCGTTCAGGAAGGAACCGCGCCAGGCAGCGGTCCAGGGCCCGGGCTCCGGTCGCACAACCGCCGCAGGGCGGCCCCGATGGGCCTTTCCACGCAGCGGAACAGCCATTCCCCGAGGAGCACGGAAGCGCTGAAGGCCAGGACGAAGACCAGGACGACGCGCAGGGGACCGGGAACCACCAGAACGGCCGCCACCTTGGCGCCGGCATGCAACATCAGATTGTGGATCAGGTAGAACGCGTAGCTGGCGTTCCCCTGGGAGAACAGCCACCTCGAGCGCAGGACGATGCCGCCCCGCTCCAGCAGAAGCAGCGCGCCGACGGCGAGCGCCGCGGCGCTCCCCCAGACGAGAGGGCGCAGGAACCCCGTCATCTCCAAATCGGCGCCGAGGGCGCCCGCCACCGCCTGCCCACCGAGGATGAGGGCGCCCGCGACCGCGAGCGCGCCGACGGCCGCCCGCCGGACCGGGAAGCCGGGCGAGGGCGCCCCGCAGCGAAGATAGGCGTAGCCCAGAGCCGCACCGGCCACGAATTCGAACACGATCGGCTTCGTGTAATAGGCCCAGTAGAGGCCCGGTACCGGCGCCAGGCCGAGCAGGACCAGCGCACCGAAGGCGGCGGCCAGGCCGATCATCCGCGCGCGCAAGTCCGACACCAGCAGCAAGGCGGCGAAGCCGGCATAGAAGAACATCTCGTAGTTGAGCGTCCAGCCCACCGAATTGAGGGGCTCGACGTAGCCGCCTCGCGAGAACGGCAGGAACAGCAGTGACTGCACCACGTAATCCGGCCGCAGCTCGACGATGCCGATGGGTTTCAATCCGGCAAGCGCGATCAGCGCCAGCCCGAGGGTGACGAGCCAGTAGAGGGGTACCACGCGAATCGCCCGACGGAGCAGGAACGAACCGGGGGTCTCGCTTCGCCCGGCCGTGCTCACGAACATGATGAAGCCGGACAGGACGAAGAACACGTCCACGCCCGCCGCTCCGAACGCCATCGCGTCGGGCCTCGGCAGGATGGGTCCCGCGTACAGTCCGAAATGCGTCAGGAAGACCGAATAGGCCGCCAGGGCGCGCAGGATCTGCAGGTTGTAGATCATCTCTCGCCGAAGGATCGTGTGCGTCCGCTGAACGGGAGCGGACCCGGTCAACGCCTGATCGTCGAACCTGAGCGCGCGCCGGCCCGCAAAGTCACGTCATTCCAGGCATTATCCTGAATCGTTCCGCCTTTTGTCAATTATTGCGAGACTTTGTTTACCACGCTATCAGGTGTTGTCCCTAGCGCTGCGAATGCCGGTGAATTTTCGAGCCGGAGGACCTTGGGGAAAGCGCCTGTAAAGTCGCCTTCCTCTAGGATTAGCACGAAGATCGATCAGAAGACCGGCGCGTTGGGTGAGCATCGGAGCGTCGGCCGTCGACAAACCCGATCGCACACAACAGAGCCCGGTATTTACCATCGTGGCCCTTGTTGTTTGACAATTCAAATTGCCAGCCAATACATGTGCTATTGTTTAGAAAGGAGCCGTACCTTGGTCACCTCCCAGGACATCCGCGAGATTCTCGCGACCAATGAGGTGCTCGCGCCGGTCGCCGAACAGATCGGCGACGACGACAGCCTGTTCGATCGAGGCCTCGACTCGTTCGGCTCGGTCCAGCTGATGCTGGCCCTCGAGGAGCGGTTCGGCATCGAGTTCCCGGACGAGTTCCTGACCCGCAAGTCCTTCGCGTCGATCGCTGCGATCCGCGAGACCGTGGCCACCGTCCTCCATCCGCAGGCCGCATGAGTACCCTGGCCCAGCGCGCGCAGCGGGCAGCGACGATCGCGGCGCTCCATGCCGACGCCGTCGACCGAGACGGCCGCTTCCCCCTGGAAGCGGTCACGGCCCTTAAGGCGGAGCGCCTGTTGGGCCTGCAGATCCCGAGCCAGTTCGCCGGCGAAGGGGCCGGGCTGAGAGAGATCGCGGACCTGTGCTGCACGCTTGGGCAAGCGTGCAGCAGTGCCGCGATGGTGTTCGCGATGCACCACATCAAGGTCGCGAGCCTCGTGGCCCACGGCCTGGACAGCGCGTGGCATTGTCACCTGATGGAGCGGATCGCCCAGGAGCAGCTCCTCGTCGCCTCCTCGACCACGGAGGCCGGGATCGGCGGCGACCTGCGCACCAGCTTCTGCGCCGTCGAGACCACCGGCGGCGTCTTCGCCCTCGGCAAAGACGCCTCCGTGATCTCCTACGGGACGCAGGCCGACCTGATCCTCGCCACTGCCCGGCGCCACCCGGAGGCCGCGGGCTCCGATCAAGTGCTGGTGGCCCTGTTCGCCGACCAGATCTCACTGGAGCGCAAGAGCGTGTGGGACACCCTCGGCATGCGCGGCACCTGCAGCGACGGCTTCCGCCTGGAGGCCCGGAACATTCCCGTCGAGCAGATCCTGCCCAAGCCCTTCGCGGAGATCGCGGCCCAGTCGATGCTGGCCTCCTCGCACCTCCTGTGGAGCAGCGTCTGGTTCGGCATCGCCAATTCCGCTGTCGACCGCGCCCGCACCTTCGTGCAGGCCGAGGCCCGGCGCCAGCCGGGGCAGGTGCCGCCGACGGCCCTGCGCCTCGCGGAAGTTTCGAACGCCCTCCAGGCGATGCGGGCCGCCATCGTGTCGGCGCTGCGCCGCTACGAGGACGCGCAGGGAGACGTCGACACCATCGGGTCGATCGGCTTCTCCGTCATGCTGAACAACTTGAAGACGACCGCCTCCGAGATGGCCGTCGACATCGTGCAGCGCGCCCTCTCGATCGTCGGCCTCGCCGGCTACAAGAACGGCACGCCCTTCAGCCTCGGCCGGCCACTGCGCGACGTCCTGTCGGCGCCGCTGATGATCGGAAACGACCGCATCCTCGCCAACACCGCCAAGCTTCTGCTCGTGCAGAAGGGCGGCGGCCAGCTCATGAGCGCGTGATGGACTCGACCTTCTCTCCCCGGGCAGATTCCCGCGCCGCCGAAATCTTCGACGAGGCCCCGGACGGCGTCCCGAGCTTCCTCGACCGCCTGTTCGACCAGGGCCTCCTGGTACGCACCGGCGTCGACGGCCTCTACGGCCGCAGCGGCGCCTTCGAAAGCGTCGTCGATGCCCTCGAGCGCCTGATCAGCCGCCTCGGCGCGGCGGACGGGGCGGAGGTGATGCGCTTTCCCCCCGGCATGAGTCGGCCAGCCTTCGAGCGCAGCGGCTACCTCAAGGGTTTCCCGAACCTCGCCGGCACCATTCACAGCTTCTGCGGCAACGAGGCGGAGCATGCCGAGCTTCTCGCCTGCGTCGAAGCCCGGAGCGACTGGACCGGTCACCAGCAGGCGACGGACATCGTGCTCACCCCCGCAGCCTGCTACCCCCTCTACCCGGCCGCCGCAGCGCGCGGCCGCCTGCCCGAAGAGGGCGGCCTGTTCGACCTGCAATCGTACTGTTTCCGGCGCGAACCCAGCCTGGAGCCGACCCGGATGCAGCTCTTCCGGATGCGCGAATACGTGCGCATGGGCAGCCCCGAGCAGGTGCTGGCCTTCCGTGAATCCTGGCTCGCCCGCGGCACCGAGATGATCCGCAGCCTCCTGCTGCCGCTGGCGATCGACGTCGCCAACGACCCGTTCTTCGGCCGGGCCGGGCGGATGCTCGCCAACAACCAGCGCCAGCAGAACCTGAAGTTCGAGCTGAACGTGCCGGTGAACAGCGTCGAGAAGCCGACCGCCTGCCTCAGCTTCAACTACCATCAGGACCATTTCGGAACGACCTGGAACCTGTGCCAAGCCGACGGCAGCGTCGCGCACACTGCCTGCGTCGGCTTCGGCCTGGAACGGATCACCCTGGCGCTCCTGCGCCATCACGGCCTGGACCTCGCCGCCTGGCCGGATGCCGTGCACATCACTCTGTGGGGCTGATCCGGTGACCGCCGCACGCCTCCGGCCGGCGCAGGGGCTCGCCCCCGAGACGCCCTACGCGCCGCACCTGCTCCATGCGGCCGACCGCAACTGGCCGGAAACGAACTGCTACGTCGATCTCTGGATCGAACTCCTGCACGGGCGCGGCCTCGTGCCGGAGGCGATGCTGGGCTTCACCCTGCGGCAGGATTTCGAGGGCGACCAGTTCACGTTCTTCAAGCCGCCGGCGGCCGATCTCGAGCGGCTCTACGGGATCGAGGTGCTGGAGCTCGCGGTCTACGACACCCTCGAAGCGCAGGCCCTGATCCAGGTCCAACAGGGCCGCCCGGTGCTGGTGGAAGTGGACGCGATCCACCTGCCCGATACTTCCGGCACCACCTACGGCCGGGAGCACGGCAAGACCACGATCGGTATCCTGGCCCTCGACCCCGAAACCCGGGAGCTCGACTACCTTCACAATGCCGGTCGCTTCCGGCTCTCCGGCGACAATTACCACGGCATCTTCGGACCTGCCGTGCTGCCGCCCTACGCGGAGTTCGTGAAGGCGGTCGCGTCCCCCATGAGCCCGGCCGACCTGCCGGGCGCCGCCCTCGACCTGCTACGGCGCCACCGTACGCGGGCGCCGGCGCACAATCCGGTCCTGGCGTTCCGCGACGCCCTCGCGCGGACGGCGCCTGCCCTGGTCCAGCGCCCCCTCGGGGTCTTTCACGCCTACGCCTTCAACACCACGCGCCAGCTCGGAGCGAATTTCGAGATGCTCGCGAGCCATCTCGCCTGGCTCGAAGCGGCAGCTGCGGGGCCTTTCGCTCCAGCCTCGGACGCGGCCGCGCGCCTCGCCGTCGAGGCCAAGGCCTTCCAGTTCCAGCTTGCACGGGCCTTCCACCGCCGCAGTGCCGACGGTCTCGCGCCGCGTCTCGACCGGCTCGCGGCCACCTACGCGGACGTGTTCGCAGCCCTCGACCGCGCGCTCGATCGATAGGGGCGGAGCGTGGCCAGGATCCGGTCCATCGACGGTGTGGTACCGCAGGCCGTGGACGGCCCCTGGCGGCTCGCCCTGACGCCGCCCGGCGCCTGGGCCGGCCCGGGCGACCTGTCGGAGGCGGCGGACTGGATCCCCGCCCCGGTGCCCGGCACCGTCGCCGCGGCCCTGCGGGACGCCGGAGGCTGGTCGGAGTCGGCACCGACGCCGATTCATGACCAGGACGTCTGGTACCGGACCCGGCTGACCCAAAGCGGTCCCGTGCGCCTGCGCTTCGAGGGCTTGGCGACCCTCGCCGAGGTGTGGCTCGACGGCATGCCCGTGCTGGTCTCCCGCTCGATGTTCGAGGCCTACGCCGTCGAGGCCGATCTCCGGCCGGGGGCCGAGCTCGGCCTCTGCTTCCGGTCGCTCAAGGCGGAGCTCGACCGCCCGGGCAAACGCGGGCGCTGGCGCCCCCGCATGATCACGCCGGGCTCCCTGCGCCACGTCCGAACGAGCCTCCTCGGCTTCATGCCGGGCTGGTGCCCGGACATCGACCTCGTGGGTCCCTACCGCCCGATCACGGTGGAGCCCTTGCGCCGCGGCTTGGTGGAAGCCGACCTGCGGGCCACCTATGACGGCGACGTGGGCCGGCTGGCCGCGCGCCTACGGATCAACGGCCATCCCGCATCGGTCACACTGCATTGCGCCGGGCGCGCGGTCACCCTGACGGAATCCGAGACCGATCTGTTCACCGGAACCCTGGCGCTGCCCGGCGTGGCGCCCTGGTGGCCCCATACCCACGGCACGCCCCACCTCCATCCCGTGCGCGTGGAAATCGACGGCACCACGGTCGATCTCGGCCGCACGGGCTTTCGCAGCCTGTCGCTGGCACGACCCTTCGCCGAGGGCCTGGCGCTCGCCGTCAACGGCGTGCCGGTGTTCTGTCGGGGTGCCAACTGGACCCCCCCGGACCTCGTCGGCCTCGGCACCGAGGATGGCGCCATCCTCGTCGACCTTGCGCGCGAGGCCGGCATGAACATGCTGCGCGTCTCCGGCGCCACCCTCTATCCCTCGCCCAAGTTCTACGACCTTTGCGACGCCGCCGGCATCCTCGTCTGGCAGGACCTGATGCTGGCGAATTTCGATTATCCACACGACGCCGCCGGCTTTGCCGCCAGCCTCGACCGGGAAGTGTCGGGGATCCTCGAGCGGACTCAGCTCGCACCCTGCCTCGCCGTGATCTGCGGCGGCAGCGAAGTCTGGCAGCAGGCGGCCATGCTCGGGGCGCCGCGGACGGTTTGGGCCGACGCCTTCTGCACCGAGACGCTGCCGGGGCTCGTCGCCGGCACCCGTCCCGACCTCGTGGTGGTACCGAACTCGCCCTCGGGCGGCGACCTACCGTTCTCGCCGAGCGCGGGCTGTACCCACTATTACGGCGTCGGTGCCTATCGCCGCCCTCTGGAGGATGCGCGCCGGGCCGAGGTGGGATTCGCCAGCGAATGCCTCGCTTTCGCCAACCCGCCTGAACCGGCGACGCTCGGGCAGATGGGGCCCGCCGATCCGCTCTGGGCTCGCGGCATCCCCCGCGACCGGGGCGCCGACTGGGATTTCGAGCAGGTGCGCGACCACTATGTCGCCCTGCTCTACGGGGTCGATCCCGCCGCCCTGCGCGCCGCCGATCCCGAGCGCTACCTCGAACTCGGCCGCGCCGCCGTGGCCGAGGTGATGGAGGCGACCTTCGCCGAGTGGCGCCGGGCGCGCTCGCCGACTGCCGGCGGCCTCGTCTGGTTCCTGCGTGACCTCGAGCCGGGCACCGGCTGGGGCGTGATCGACTGGACCCAAACCCCGAAATCCGGCTGGTACGCCTTGAAGCGCGCCTTCCGCCCGGTGCAGGTCACCCTGTCGGACGAGGGCCTGAGCGGTCTCCACCTCCATGTCCACAACGAGACCGCCGGGCCGGTCGACCTGCGCTTGGGGCTGATCTTCGCGGATCGCACCGGCAAAGTCGCGGCCCGGGCCGAACGCGGGATCACGGTCGACCCGCGCGCCTCGCTGACCCTCTCCTCCGACGAGATGCTCGGCCGCTTCTTCGATGCCACCGACAGCTACCGCTTCGGCCCCCGCATCCACGACCTCGCGCATGCCCGTCTCACCGATGCGGACGGCGCGGTCGTCGCCGAAAGCTTCCACTTTCCGGGCCCCCTGCCGGTCACTCCCGAGGCGATCGGCCTGCGGGTCGAACCCGTGGCCGGTGCATCCGTACCGACCCTGCGCATCGGAACCGACCATCTCGCCCTCGGGGTGAGCGTGCGGAGCTCCGCGGCGCGGCCCTGCGACAGCGGCTTCCACCTGGCACCGGGGACAGAGCGGCTGGTTCGCTTCCCCGGGTGCCATCGGCTCCCGCAGGGCGCGGTCGCGGCCCTCAACAGCAGCGAAAGCGTGAGGTTCGGTCATGACGCGTGAGGTCCGCCCCGAGCACGAGACGCACGCGGCGCCCGACGCCGCCATGCCCGTGACCTTCGACGACCTGTTCGGATGGGTCCACCCGGCCGCGGGCCGGCGCGGCGTGCTCCTGTGCGGCGCCTGTGGGTTCGAGCAGATGGCCGCCCATCGCCCCTGGCGCGCCCTGGCGGATCGACTCGCCGCGGCCGGCTGCCCGACCCTGCGGTTCGACTATCCGGGGGAGGGCAACTCCGGCGATCCCGGCGAGGTGCGGGTTTCGGCCAACGTCGCGGCGATCCGCCGGGCGATGCGCTTCCTGCGCGAGACGACCGGCGTCACGGAGATCGTCCTCGTCGGCCTGCGCCTCGGCGCCAACCTGGCCCTGCTGGCGGCCCAGGAGGAGAGCGTCGACCGCCTGGTCCTGCTGGCACCGGCCGCGACCGGACGCGCCTATCTCCGCGAGATGCGGCTTCGCGCCCGGACGGTGGGCGGCGTCGCGGAGGGCGCGGCCCCGAAGGCGGATCCGGACGGCCTGTCGGTCGGGGGCTTTCGCATGGATGCAGCCTTCCTGACCGATGTCGGCGCCCTCGACGCCGGTGCGATCACCCGCGCGCCGGCCCCGCGAACCCTGCTTCTCGCACCGGAGACCCGGACGCTGGCGGGACGGCTGACGGCGCTCGGCAGCGCCGTCGAGACGGGGCCGCTGCCGGGCCTTCCGCTTCTCGTCGGCGACCCGATCTTCGCCGAGGTCCCGGAGGCGGATTTCGATCGGATCACCGCCTTCGCAACGGACGGCGTCACCATCGCCGGTCCGGCCATTCCCCTGGATCTCGGCCCGGCGCACCTCGTCGGCCCCGGCTGGTCCGAGACGCCCGCCCGGTTCCAACCGGACCTGTTCGGCATCCGCTGTACGCCCCGGCGGCAGGATCCGGGCGCGCCGACGGTGGTGTTCGTCTCCACCGGCATGACCGTGCATTCGGGGTGGGGCCGGCAGACCACCACGCTCGCCCGCAGGCTCGCGGTGGACGGCATTCCGTCCTTCCGCTTCGACCTCGCGGGCATCGGCGACAGCGGCGGCCGGTCGGACGGTCGCAGGCCGCCCTACGCCCCCGACGGGTTCGCGGATGTGGGCCGTGCCCTCGATCACCTTGCCGAGGTCCGAGGCCCCATCGTCCTCATGGGCAACTGCAGCGGCGCCCATGCGGCGTTCCAGGCCCTCTGCCGCGACGCCCGGGTCGATGGGGCGCTCCTGATCAACCCCTACTGCTTCGACTGGGACCCGGATCAGGACGTCGACGCCGTGATCCGCCAGACGTTCGGCAGCACCGGCACCTATGCGGCGCTGCTCAAGCGGGGCGCGACCTGGCGGCGGCTCCTGCGCGGCAAGATCCACGTGCGGGCGATCGGCGCGACCCTGGCCAAGCGCGGCCTCGATGCGGCCGTCCGGCGGCTGCGGCGCCTCGTGAACCCGATCTCCCCCGGCGGCTCCGTCGCCCGACGGGTGGCGCGGCTGCGGCGACGGGGCGCCGAGATCCGCCTGGTCTACAGCGCCGGCGACCCCGGGCTCGCCGCCCTCCACCGCTATCTCGGCCGCGCGCCCGGTCGGGCCGACCGGCGCCTCGGCGCGCCGGTGGCGATCGTGCCCGAAGTCGACCACAACTTCAGCTCGGCCACGGCGCAGGCCCTGCTCGGGCATCACCTGCGCGACCTCCTGACGGCGGTTCAGGAAGCCCGGGCGACCCGCGCGGAAGCGCACAAACCCGTCGAGACCGATTCCCGGGCCACCGTTCTGGCGAGCCTGGCGTGAGCGGGCTCACCCGCCGGGCGACCCTGGCCCTTGGGGCGGGGGCCTTCGCATCGCGGATCGAGGCCGCACCCGCGCCGGCGCACCGCTGCGAGGACCTGATCGACGCCATCGGCATCAACGTGCATCTCGGCCATGGCGGCTCGCCCTACGTCGCGCGCTTTTCCGACTGTGCCGCCGCCCTCGACGACCTCGGCGTGCGCCACCTGCGCGACGACATCGTCCTCGTCGGCACGGAGCCGGCCGGGCAGTTCGAGCGGATCGCGGGGCTCGCCCGCCGGGGCTACCGCTTCAGCCTGGTCTTCTACGACGGCCTGACCCCCGGTCCGCGCGTGCCGCCGGAGCGCTTCGCCGAGATCGCCGACTGGGCCGAGGACGGGCTCGTCGTCGTGGAGGGCGGCAACGAGCCGCCGGTGGCCGCGCGTCCGGGCCTTGCCCGCCTGTCCGCCGAGCATCAGGCGGCGCTGTTCCGCGCGGTGCGGGACGCCCCGCGGCACCGAACCGTCCGGGTGGCCGGGCCGAGCTACATCCAGGCCAACATCGCCGCCGCGGAGAACCTGTCCGCCTCGGTCGATCTCGCCAACGTCCACGCCTATCCGGGGCTGGAGCATCCCGAAACCCGAGGGGCGGGCAGTCTCGGCGGTTTCCTCGCGGCCGTTCGGCCGGTCTTCGGCACCGCGCCGGTCATCGTCACGGAGACCGGCTATCACACGGCGCTGGCCACCCGGAGCGCCCACCTGCCGGTCTCGGAAGCTCTCCGCGCCCGCTACCTGCCACGCCTCCTCCTGTGGAGCTACCTGCAGGGCGTACGCCGGACCTATCTCTACGAGCTGATCTCCGCGTTCGATGGGGGCGATGCCGACCCGGAGAGCCGGTTCGGACTGATCGCCCATGACGGCACGCCGAGCGCGTCCTTCGCCGCCGTTCGGAGCCTGATCCGCCTGTTCGGCGGTCGCGCAGAGGACGCGACGGCGTCCCGAGACCGCATCGGGGTCGTGCTGCCGGTCGATGTGCCCGATCTGGTGGCGACGAGTTTCCAGCGGGCGGACGGCGCCCTGCTGGTGCCGGTCTGGCTCGGGCTCGACGGCTGGGACCGCAACGCCCGGGCGCCGCGCCCGGACAGCGCGCCGCGCCCCGTGGCGCTCCATCTTTCGAGCCCGCCCCGGCGGTTGCGCCTGCACCGCTTCGGCGACGACGGCGTCGTCAGCGTCACGGGACTGGCACCGATGCAGGTCCCCACGGTGGCGGCCACCGACCGCCTCGCCGTCCTCGAGATCTGGTAGCCCGCCGGTTCTAGAGGGCCGGTTCGTCGAGGAACTGGACGCCGATCTCACCCGGCTTGCGCCACGCGACCCGGGCCGGGCGGCGCTCGCCCTGCAGCTCCAGCAGCAGCGTGAAGCGGTCGGGAATGCCGACCACGCTGGCGACCCGGAGCCGGGCGCCGGACGCGGAGCGGTTGCGCAGCGTGCAGTCGATCACGCCGCCACCCTGCAACGCGATCTTGCCTGTCAGCAACGTGCGGGAGCGGGGCTCGGATCGTCTCTCTTCCATCGGGGGTGCCATGTGGTTGTGGTCGAGGCGAAGGTAGAGTCCCAGTGGTTACGACTCGGTATCCACGATCCGCCGGGCGGATCGTCAGCGGAATTGCACACCGATCATTTCATCGGTGCGCCAGACGACGTGGCAGAGCTTGATCCCGTCCAGCGGTGGCGCCGTCAGCAGGAAGGGACTCGGCACCCGGGTGGCATCCGGAAGGGTGATCCTGACCCCGCCCAGGGAGACATCATGGACCAGGCAGGCGATCTCGGTGTGTTCGTCGAGAGTGATGCTGCCGGTCTCATCGGACAGGATCCGGGGTTCGGCGCGGCGGTCTTGCATGAGGCGGATCTCGAGACAGATCGGACAGCCCAGATTCGGCGGCCCGCGCCAAGGACGGCCTAACCGGGTCGCTCAAATTGCCCGTATTCCCGAGAAAAGTCGGGGCCGGAAACCGCGCAGCGTATACGCCGAGGGTCGCGACGAGGTCGCGCCCCGCGCCAACGCCCCCGGATGACAGCTGCGCGTGGGACACAACCCTCGGCTGGAACCGCCGGGTGCGGCATCCGGTTCGGCAGGGGACAACCGGAGCCGAGCGCCATGAAGATCGTCACCGTCGCGGACCTCATCGTCGACACCCTGGACCAGACGGGCGTCCAGCGGATCTACGGCATCGTCGGGGATAGCCTGAACGCGCTGACCGAGTCGCTGCGGGCCCGGGGCACCATCGACTGGGTCCATGTCCGCCACGAGGAGGTGGCAGCCTTCGCGGCGGGGGCCGACAGCCAGCTCTCGGGCAAGCTCGCGGTCTGCGCCGGGTCCTGCGGGCCGGGCCATGTCCACCTGATCAACGGCCTCTACGATTGCCACCGCACCCGCACCCCGGTGCTGGCCATCGCGGCCCATATCCCGTCGTCCGAGATCGGCTCGGGCTACTTCCAGGAGACGCATCCGGGCGAGCTGTTCCGCGAGTGCAGCCACTACTGCGAGATGGTGGGCGACGCCTCCCAGCTGCCGCAGGTGCTGGAGAACGCCATGCGGGCGGCGATCGGCCTCTCCGGCGTCGCCGTGGTCATCATCCCCGGCGACGTCGCCCTGATGGACGCGCCCACCCGCGGCGTCGCCCCCAATGCGGGGCTGATCCCGCCCAGACCCGTGGTGCGCCCGGCCGAGCCCGAGCTCGACGCGCTCGCGGCGCTGCTGAACGGCTCGGAGCGGATCACCCTGCTGTGCGGACGCGGCTGCGCCGGGGCCCATGCCGAGCTGCTCCAACTGGCCGAGGCCCTGAAGAGTCCGATCGTGCATGCCCTCGGCGGCAAGGACGTGGTCGAGTACGACAACCCCTACGACGTCGGCATGACCGGGCTGATCGGCTTCTCGTCGGGCTACGCCGCGATGATGTCCTGCGACACCCTGCTGATGCTCGGGACCGACTTCCCCTACCGGCAGTTCTACCCGCAGGACGCGACGATCGCCCAGGTCGACATCCGCCCCGGCCAGCTCGGGCGCCGGTGCAAGCTCGACCTCGGCCTCGTCGGCCACGTGGACGACACCCTCCGGGCCCTCCTTCCGAAGCTCACCGTCAAGACCGAGCGCAAGCATCTCGACGCCGCCCTGAAGCACTACGCCAAGGCGCGGGAGGACCTCGACGACCTCGCCACCGGGGCGCCCGCCAAGGGCTGGTTCGGCCTGAAATCGGCAAAGCCGCCGATCCACCCGCAATACCTGACGAAGCTGGTGAGCGAGGCGGCCGACGACGATGCGGTGTTCACGGCCGATGTCGGCACCCCGACGATCTGGGCGGCGCGCTACCTGAAGATGAACGGCCGGCGCCGGCTGATCGGCTCCTGGGTCCACGGCTCGATGGCCAACGCCATGGCGCAGGGCATCGGCGCGCAATCGGCCTATCCCGACCGGCAGGTGGTGTCGCTCTCGGGCGACGGCGGCTTCACCATGCTGATGGGCGACCTCCTCACCCTGCGCCAGCAGAAGCTGCCCCTGAAGATCGTGGTCTACAACAACGGCACCCTCGGCTTCGTCGAGCTGGAGATGAAGGCCGCCGGCTACATCGAGACGGGCGTGTCCCTCGACAACCCGGACTTCGCCGCCATGGCCCGCGGCGCCGGCATCCATGCCGTCCGGGTCGAGGACCCGGCCGAACTCGAGGACGCCGTGCGCGCGGTGATGGCCCATCCGGGCCCGGCTCTCCTCGACTGCGTGGTGGCCCGCCAGGAACTCTCGATGCCCCCGAAGATCGACGGCAAGCAGGTGAAGGGCTTCAGCCTCTACGTCCTGCGGGCGGTGATGAGCGGGCGCGGGGATTCGGTCCTCGACCTGGCGAAGACGAACCTTTTGCGCTGAGGGCGGAGGGCCGCCCGGGCGGCCCGCCCTCACCGCAAGCGCCGCTCGGGCGGCCGGGGTCTCCCAGCCGCCCGAGGCCGTCAGCCCAGGGGGGATCGGCCCTCGAGTGCGCCGAACTGCAGGTAGTGCAGCATCGGGTCGATCTGCTCGGCCCGGACGTCCGGGTTGGCCGCCTCGTAGGCGTTCGTGTGGAAGCCGGCGGACGGATCCCGCCCTTCCTTCCAGCCGAAGTCGTGATAGTGCGCCAGGGGATCCATGTTGGCGGCGGCGACGTCCTGGTAGGCCGCCAGATACCCCTGGGTGTCGAAGATCGCGTTCGGATCGCGGCCCTCGTGCCAGCCGTTGGTCTCGTAGTGCTGGTAGGCGAAGGCGAAGCTGTCCCCGCCGGCCTTGAGCGCCGCCTGGGCGACGTCGAGGTTGGACAGCAGGTAGTATTCCGCGTCGAAGCCCGGATGCGTGTTCAGGTCGAGCGCGCGGCCGACGGCGGCATAGGTCTCGCGCCCCTCGGCCTGGCCGAAAGCGAGGTAATGGACCAGGGGATTCATGCCGGCCGCCTTCACGTCCGGATTCCGGGCGAGGTACAGCTCGTTGTCGAAGCCGAGCGACGGATCGCGGCCCTCGTTCCAGCCGTTGGTCTCGTAATGCGTCAGGGGATTCACCTTCGCGGCCGCGACGTCCGGATTGGCCGCCAGGTAGCCCGTCGTCGAGAATTCCGCGTTCGGATCGCGGCCCTCCAGCCAGCCGAACTGGGCGTAGTGCGTGTCGGCATCCATGCCGTCCCGCCAGACGTCCTTGTTGCTGCCATAGTAGAACAGGTCGTCGACCAGCGGGCTGGCATCGTTCTCGACGATGGTCCCATCGGTGAACTTGATTTCGGAGATCCCGGTGACGTCGTGTGACAGTCCGCTCGGATCGATGACGAACGATCGCCCCTGCTCGATCCGGACCTGCGAGGCGTCGAAGGCGAACGCGAACGTGACGGCGTCGCGCGATCCCAGGTCCACGATCGCCCCGAGCGTCTGGGACGCGAGTCCCGGATGGTTCGCACCATCGGTGTAGGTCGCGTCGATGGCGAGCGCCTTGCCGCCATCCTGATAGCCGGGCGTATAGACGCCGGTGTTGTTCGTCTCGACGACGATCCCGTCGAGCTTGAAGTCGTAGGCGACGCTGCCGGCCGCCGGGTCGCCATCCGCATCCGTCACCCGGGCGGTCAGCCTCTGTCCCTCGACGGCCCGGCCATCGCTGAGGCCGGCCAGAAGCAGGCTGCCGGCCCGGTCCCCGTCCGCCACGCTGCCGCCCACGGCCGAGGCGACGTCCGCGTGGCCCTGCGCATCGGTGTAGCTGGCAACCACCGAAAGCACCTTGCCGGCCTCGGCGTAGCCGAGGGTGTACTGGCCGGACGTATTCGTCTCCACCGTGCTGCCGTCGAGTTGGAAGGCGTAAGTCACGCCCCCCGGCGCCGGGACCCCGTCCGGGTCCGACAGGCTGGCGCTGACGGTCTCGCCCTCCGTCACCGAGCCCGACAGGAGCAGGCTGCCGGCGCGGTCCACGTCCGTGACGGTGCCACCCACCGCCGAGGCGATGTCCGCGTGGCCCTGCGGATCGGTGTAGCTCGCGACCACCGAAAGCACCTTGCCGGCCTCGGCGTAGCCGAGGGTGTACTGGCCGGAGGTGTTGGTCTCCACCGTGCTGCCGTCGAGCTGGAACGCGTAGCTCACGCCCCCCGGTGCCGGGAGCCCGTCCGGGTCCGACAGGCTGGCGCTGACGGTCTGGCCCTCCGCCACCGAGCCCGACAGGAGCAGGCTGCCGGCGCGATTCACGTCCGTGATGGTGCCGCCCGCAGCCGCCACCACACTGTCATGGCCCTGCGCATCGGTGTAGCTGGCAACCACCGAGAGCACCTTGCCGGCATCGGCGTAGCCGAGCGTGTACTGGCCGGAGGTGTTGGTCTCCACCGTGCTGCCGTCGAGCTGGAAGGCATAAGTCACGCCGCCGGCTGCCGGCACGCCATCGGGGTCCGACAGGCTGGCGCTGACGGTCTCGCCCTCCGCCACCGAGCCGGACAGGAGGACGCTGCCGGCGCGATCCACGTCCGTGACGCTGCCACCCACCGCCGAGGCGATGTCCGCGTGGCCCTGGCCATCCGTGTAGCTCGCGACCACCGCGAGGACCTTACCGGCATCGGCGTAGCCGAGCGTGTACGCGCCGGACGTGTTGGTCTCCACCGTACTGCCGTCGAGCTGGAAGGCATAAGTCACGCCCCCCGGTGCCGGGCCCCCGTCCGGGTCCGACAGGCTGGCGCTGATCGTCTGGCCTTCCGTCACCAGGCCAGACAGCAGGACGCTGCCGGCGCGGTCCACGTCCGTGACGGTGCCACCCACAACCGAGACGATGCCGGTGTGGCCCTGGCCATCGGTGTAGCTCGCGACCACCGAGAGCACCTTGCCGGCATCGGCGTAGCCGAGGGTGTACTGGCCGGACGTATTCGTCTCGACCGTGCTGCCGTCGAGCTGGAACGCGTAAGTCACGCCCCCCGATGCCGGGACCCCGTCGGGATCCGACAGGCTGGCGCTGACGGTCTCGCCTTCCGTCACCGAGCCCGACAGCAGGACGCTGCCGGCCTGGTTCGCGTCCGCCACGCTGCCGCCGGCGACCGAGGCGATGTCGGCGTGCCCTTGCGCATCCGTGTAGCTCGCGACCACCGAGAGCACCTTGCCCGCATCGCCGAAGCCGAGCGTGTACTGGCCGGAGGTGTTGGTCTCGACCGTGCTGCCGTCGAGCTGGAAGGCGTAAGTCACGCCGCCCGGCGCCGGAACCCCATCCGGGTCCGACAGGCTGGCGCTGACGGTTTGGCCCTCCGCCACCGAACCCGACAGGAGGACGCTGCCGGCGCGGTCCACGTCCGTGACGCTCCCGCCCACGGCCGAGGCGATGTCCGCGTGGCCCTGGCCATCGGTGTAGCTCGCGACCACCGAGAGCACCTTGCCGGCATCGGCGTAGCCGAGCGTGTACGCGCCGGAGGTGTTGGTCTCGACCGTGCTGCCGTCGAGCTGGAAGGCGTAAGTCACGCCGCCCGGCGCCGGGACCCCGTCGGGGTCCGACAGGCTGGCGCTGATGGTCTGGCCTTCCGTCACCGCGCCCGAGAGGATTACGCTGCCGGCGCGGTCCACGTCCGTGACGCTGCCGCCGACAGCCGAGGCGATGCCGGCATGTCCCTGCCCATCGGTGTAGGTGGCGACCACCGAGAGCCCCTTGCCGGCATCACCATAGCCCAGGGTGTACTGGCCGGAACTGTTGGTCTCGACCGTGCCGCCGTCGAGTTGGAAGGCGTAAGTCACGCCCCCCGGTGCCGGGAGCCCGTCGGGGTCCGACAGGCTGGCGCTGATGGTCTGGCCTTCCGCCACCGAGCCCGACAGGAGGACGCTGCCGGCGCGGTCCACGTCCGTGACGCTGCCGGCCGAGGCCGAGGCCGAGTCGGCGTGCCCCAGGGCGTCGGTGTAGGTGACCGTGACGGCGATGATCTTGCCGCTGTCGCCGTAGGTCGGCGTGTAGCTGTTGGAATCGGTGGCCTGCAGCACCTGATTCGCGACGATATCCAGGAAGGTGTAGAGCGCCGGCCCACCGGGCACGAGGCCATCGGCATCGGTGAGGGTCGCCACGATGGGCGTGCCTTCGGACGCATTGCCGTCGGTCAGCCCGGACAGCGTCAGGTCTCCGGGCTGATTGGTCTCAGCGATCGTGTAGGGGCCGGCCGCGTAATCGCCCGGAATGAAGACCGCGTTGTTGACGTCCGCGAAAACGTTCAGGCTGGTCGGCCCGCCGATCTGGGCCGTCGGGAGGCTGAGTTCCAGCACCGAGCGATCGGCGTTGTAGGCGTGGGTGAGGGGCGTGACCGAGACGAGTGTCCCCCCGTCGACGCCCGTATAGAGATACGGTTGCCCGTCCGGCGCGATGTTGATGTTGAAGTCGTAGCCGCCGTAGAGGTCAAAGATCTGGTATCCGGTCGCCGTGTTGGCATCGGTGTCGAGCCAGATCGTGGTGAAGGTTCCGATGGCGGTCCCGGCGGGTGCCGTGATGGCGAAGGTCGCCACGCCGCTCTCGATGTGCCCGTAGAGGCCGTAATCCATCGGCCCGCCGTCGATGGGATTCAGACGGTCGGAAGGCGCCCATTCCCCGAGATTACCGTCAATCGTATACATGGCGTCCCTGTCTCCCTACGACAGAAAAATACGAACAACGACGACCACAGCTTATCTATCGACGCGGACAGGGTCCGATGCGCGTTCCGGAGAAGCCAGACGAGCGCCAGTAAAGATCAGGACGCCAGAACAACCGTTCGCCACTAGACGATAACGCTGCCGTTTTTTCGTTCAATTTTACGTACCGCAGCGGGACAACGAGTAAAATCAAACCTTTGGTTCTTTGAATAACGAAAAATGATTAGATGCTTCGCGCGAATTCTGGCGGACAGGCGTCCGAGGCTGCGGACGCGGCGCACGGCCCTTCGGCCGCGCCGCCGACCGCGTCCGGTTGATCGCTTCGGTTGGCACGTGCGGAACGGCTCCCCTCCCGTGTGCGGGAGGGTTGGGGTGAGGGGCGCCGCAGGAACCAAGCGGAGGGGGGACCCGGCCCATCCGTTCGATCCCTTCGGGAGACCGGATCTGGGCTTCGCTCAGGGGCCGCGCAGGCTTGCCGATCCGGGCACCGCCTCGATCGAGCGGAGCCCGGATCAGGTGCTCAGGTTCAGGCGGTAGCGGTAGGCGTCGCCGCGGAACAGGCCCTCGACATACTCGATCATGACCGCGTCGCGGTTGTAGCTGTGGCGCTTGATCAGCAGGCAGGGGAGGGGCTGGGCGAAGGCGAAGATCTCGCATTCGGCCGCATTCGGCATCGTCGCCTCCACGGTCTGCTCGCAACGCACGAGGCGGCCGCCCGGGTGCTCGGCCAGGAAGGCGTAGACCGAGCCGGAGAGGTCGCCGGTCTCCAGGCTGGGCACGGCCCGGATGTTGTACCAGGCCACCTCCCGGGACATCGGCACGCCGTCGCCGGAGCGCACGCGGGTCAGCCGCAGGAACGGGGCCGTGGAGGGCAGGCCGAAGATCGAGGCGATCGAGCGGTCCTCGGCGACCACCCGCTCCAGGATGCGGGAGGAGGGGATCTTGCCCAGTTCCCGCATCTCCTCGGTGAAGCCCTTGAGGCGGTCCATGCCCGGGCGCACCGGCTCGGGGCGGTGGCGCACGAGGAAGCCGGAGCGTCCGCGGGGAACGAGGAGCTCCTCGTCGCTGAGCTCGGCATAGGCGCGCTGGACCGTGACGCGGCTGACGCCGAGGCTGTCGGCCAGCTGACGCTCGGCCGGCAGGATGACGCCCGGCGGCAGCGAGCCCGACAGGATCAGCTCGCGCAGCTGGCCCTCGATCTGCCGGTAGAGCGGCATGGCGGTGTCCGCGCGCAGCCGCAGGAGGGACAGCACCGAGGGGCGATCACCGGCCGCCGGATCCGGCGCGACATCGCCGTGTATCGTCCGATTTCTGGGGCGCACGTCCGTCCGACCTCCGGTACGAATACTTATATCGGATCGGGCCGGGGTGCTCCATGCGGGTCTTCGTCATCGGCAGCTTCGTGATCGCCTGCTCGGTCAAGGTCCCGCGGCTGCCGCAGGCGGGCGAATCCCTCGGGGGCTCGGCCTTCCGCGCGGAGCCCGGCGGCAAGGGCTTCAACCTCGCGCTGGCCGCGCACCGGCTCGGCGTCGGGGTGGACGGGCTCTTCGCCGTCGGCGCGGACGTGTTCTCCCCGGTGGTCCGCTCGACCTTCGCGCAGGTGGGCTTTCCCGAGACCATGCTGGTGCCGCATGCGGGCTCGACCGGCGCCGGCGTCGCCTTCGTCGATCCGGCGGGCGAGAACTGCCTCGCGGTCTGCCTCGGGGCCAACCTCGCCCTGACGGCGGCGGATGTCCGGGCGGCGGCCGACCGCGTCGCGGCCGCCGACCTCGTGGCGGCGACCTTCGAATCCCCGGATGCCCCCATCCGCGAGGCCTTCGCCCTGGCCCGGGCGCGGGGCCTGCCCACCCTGCTCAACCCGTCGCCGATGCGCCCCATCGACCCCGCGATCCTGACCGGCACCACGCTCCTCGTCGTCAACGGGATCGAGGCGGCCGCGCTCGGCCTCGGCCCGGCCGAGGCCCTGGCCGAGACGCGGCGCCCGACGCCCGCCATCGCCGCCCTCCTCGACGGGGGCCTCGACCACCTCGTGGTCACCCTGGGGGAGCGCGGCGCGGTCGCGTTCCGCCCCGGCCTGCCGCCCCTGCGCCAGCCGGCCTTCCCGGTGGCGGCCGTCGATACGGTCGGGGCGGGCGATGCCTTCGCGGCCGGCCTGATGGCGGCCCTGCTGGCGAAGGCGCCCCTCGGCGCGGCCCTGCGGCGGGCGGCGGCCTGCGGGGCGCTGGCCACCGCGCAGTTCGGCGCCTTCGACGCCTTCCCCACCGCCGCCGCGCTGGAGGCCTTCCTGGACGGGGCCGGGCCGGACGCCGCCTCCGGCGACGCGGGCCTCAGCACGGGGCCGACGGCCCGCTGAACATCGAGAGCGAGGCCACGATGCTCAGGAGTTCCGCCTGCCGCTTGGTGCCCGTCTTGTTGAAGATCGAGGTGAGCTGGGTCCGCACCGTGCTGGTCTGGACGCCGACGCTCTCGGCATAGCTCTGCAGGCGCAGGCCCCCGGCCAGGGCCTGGAGCAGGCGCGCCTCCGCCGGGGTCAGGTCGAACAGCAGGTGGAGGAGGCCGTCATCCGGCGCCACCCGGGCGCCGACCTGCACCAGGATGAGGAGCACCACCGAGGCGTCGAAGACGTCGCCGGGGTGCCGGTCGAAGCGCAGGATGTGGGCGATGTGGGCGCGGCGGTCGGCGTAGCCGCGCACCGGCATGGTCTGGGCCGCGCGCCGGCCGGCGACCACGTCGGCGATCGCGTCCTGCAGGAGCTTGCTGTTGGCCAGGCTCTTGAACAGGAGGCCGCCATGCTGGCCCGAGGGCAGGATCTCGTCCTGCTCCTCCAGGCGGGCATTCATGGCCAGGACCCGCCCCGAGGCCGACAGGACCGCGGCCGGCAGCCCGATCCGGTTGAGGGCCGTGGTGGTGGTGCGGGCCCGCCCGGAGCCGAATCGCGCCCCGAGCCGGCAGGCGCGGACGAGATGCGGCCGCAGGGCATCGAGGCGCGGCAGGAGGCCGGCCTCGTGCGGACCGGCCTCGGCCCGGCGCTCGGCCGTGACGATCGCCACGTCGCCGGTGGGGAGGGGGATCGTCGTCCCCACTTGCCAGAACGGTTCGTCGACCCGGGAGGACCGGCCGTCATAGGAACCCGGCAGCAGGTCGACGTCGCGGACGAAGCTCCCCTGGGCGAGGGCGCGCCACTGCGCCGTGCGCCCGCTGCCCCGCCAGGACGCGGCGTCGGTGTGATGCCGCAGGCGGCGCTCGAGGGACGGGGAGGCGATCCAGCGCGGCGTGCCCGTGGGCGGCAGGACCATGAGCACGCCGCCATCCGAATGCGCCGTCTCTCCGAAGCATTGGAGAACGTCCGGCCAGAATTCGGGCGTGCCGGCCGCTTCATAGATCCGGTCGATCAGAGTTTCCCGCATCGGCCCGCCCCACTGATGATGTGTCTGATCTTGATAAGACCAATATCAGTCCAAAACCGGCGGCGGTATCCTCCGAATGGGGGATGTCGCCGGCCCGAGCCGGGCGCGGGGCCGGCGGCAGGTCCCTCCGCCCGCGGAGCACGGTGCGGCGGGCGGTCTCCGGCCGGTCGCGCGGTACGCGGCAAACCCCTGGCGAGACGGTGCTTTTTCGATGGGGTCGGGGCACCGGCCGGAGCCGGCAGCGACCGGAACGGCCGCGGCCGTGCCTTCCGGACCTGCCGAGACTGTCCGCGTTTCGGAGGATCCCGCCATCAGGACCTTCTGCGCCAGCGCCGTCGTCGTCCTGTCCTGCACCGCGACGCGGGCCGACGAACGGAACGACGGGCCCGATCTCGCCTGAGCCCGGGCTTCCTCGGCCCTGAAGCGCGGGCCGATCGGCTCCCCGGAGGCGACCCTCGCGACGGTCGCGCCACGGGCGGGATTCGTCGCCCACGACCACACGGAGGTCGACGAGGCGCCCGTGGCGGGCGCCGTGAGCGTCATCGCCACGGCCCTGCCGGCCGGCGCGAGCCGGGGTCTGTCCATCGCCGCGCCCATCGGCCCGACGAGCCTTCTCTGCATCCGGCGCACCCTCGCGGGCGCCCTGCCCACCGGCCTCGCCACCGGGCTCGGCGTCGCAACGGTCCACTTGACCGACGGAACCCTGGCGGCCCGCTGACACGTCGGCCGGACCGCATCCACCCGGGCCGGGCGCGGTTTGTTAAGCGCTTTCGGCCTTACTGAAGCCGGGCGGACACAGCGTCCGGCCGCCCGGGTCGGGACCGTCGTCGCGGCCGCCCGTGCCCCGGAGCGCTCCTGGTGCGTGTGATCGGAATGGCCATGACGGGACGGCACGCAACCGCGCCTGCGCCGCGCGGCGCCTGGCGCGCCGCGTTCGCAGACCTGGTGGGCTCCGATGCGCGCCTCCTGGCCTTTGCCCGGCGCGCCGCCTGGATCCTCGTGCCCCTGACCCTCGGAGTGGTGGCGGTGCTGTACGGCACCGGCCCCGAGCCGCGGCGGAACTGGCGGGGCGACGTGCTCGGCGTGGATTTCAGCCAGATCTGGGTCGCGGGCCGGGCCGCGCTGGAGGGCCGCGCCGGCGAGCCCTACGACCTGCCGGTGCACCTCGCGAACCTGAAGGCCGCGTTCGGACCGGATTGCCGCTTCGCCTGGCACTACCCGCCGGTGTTCCTGCTGCCGGCCGCCGCCCTGGCGGTGTGGGAGCCGCAGGCCGCCTTCTGGCTCTGGACCGCGCTGTCCGTCGGCCTGTTCGCCCTCGCGATGGGACTCGCGGCCGGGTGCCGCGACGGGGCCGGGATCGCGCTCGCGCATCCGCTCGTCTTCTGCACGCTCGTCTACGGCCAGAACGCCCTGTTCACCGCCGCGATCCTGACCCTGGGCGCGACCCTGGTGGACCGGCGCCCCTGGCTCGCGGGGCTGTGCTTCGGGCTGCTCTGCTACAAGCCGCACTTCGCGGTGCTGGCGCCGCTCCTGCTCCTGGCCACCGGCCGTCGGGCCTGCCTGGGCGCCTGCCTCGCCACCATGCTCGCCCTCGCCGCCGCCGCCCTGGCGGCGTTCGGCCCGGCGCCCTGGATCGGCTTCCTCCGGACCCTCGGCACCACCAACCAGATCATCCTCCGGGACGCCGGGGCGGGCCTCGACGTCAACGCCAGCGCCTTCGGCGCGGTGCGGCTCGCGGGCGGCACGATGGCAGCCGCCTGGGCCTTCCAGGGCCTCGTCGCCCTGGCGGCGCTGGCGCTGGCGCTGCGCAGCTGGCGTGGGCCGACGCCCGCGCCCCTGCGCGCCGCCGCTCTCCTCGCCGCGGTGCCGCTGCTCTCGCCCTACCTGCCGGTCTACGACCTCGCGCCCCTGGTGCCCGCGACCTTGTTCCTCGTCCTGGCGGCCCGGGACGCCGGCGGCCTGCGCTGGCCGGAGCGGGCCCTCCTGTGCGCGACGCCCCTGTTCGCCCTGCCGCGCCTCGTCGCCGACCTGACGGGGGTGCCCCTCGGGCTCGGGCTGGCCCTGGCCGTGCTCGCCTGCGTCGCCCTCCGGGTGCTCCACCCCGGCGGGGCCCCGACGCGCCCCGGTCCGTCGACGGCCCCGCGGCCGGGCGGCCTGGGGCACCGGGAGTCCGCGCCGCGCGCGTGAGATCCCAAGCCCCGCGCGAGACCCGGAGCCCCCCCCGGACTCGCCCGAGGGACGAACCGTCCGCGCAGCGCCCGACCCCTCGCCCTGCCGGATGCCGGCGAGGTCGTCCCGGTCCGCGGGCGCGTGGTACGGGTCGGGGTCGGGTCGGACGGCACGCCATCGTCCGCGCGGGCGCGAAAAGGCTCCGCGAAGGCGCGAGACGTGAACCCGCCGAGACCGATGCGTGCGCCACCCGCCGGGATGCGTGCCGGGGCGCCGGCCCACGGCCCCCGCGCCCGAGAAACCGGTTTCCCCTTTCCGGTCCGATGCTCTAAACCCGGCCCCAGAGTAGAACATTTCCAAAGGCGGCCGGCGGGGTGTCCCGGCGGGCGCGGGACCAGGGAACGCCATGCGCATCGGACTGTTCGTGCCGTGCTACGTCGACGCCTTCGAGCCGGAGGTGGGGGTGGCCACCCTGGAGCTGCTGGAGCGCTTCGGGCTCGACGTGGACTACCCCTTCGACCAGACCTGCTGCGGCCAGCCGATGACCAACACCGGCTGCCACGCCGAGGCCGCCGCCACCGAGGCCCTGTTCGTGAAGAACTTCGCCCCGTTCGACTACGTGGTGGCCCCGTCCGGCTCCTGCGTGCACCAGGTGCGCGAGCACCTCACGGCGATCCCGCAGACCGAAGAGGTCAAGGCGGTGCGGGCCAAGACCTTCGAGCTGGTCGAGTTCCTGCACGACATCCTCAAGGTCGATGAATTCCCCTGGGCCGAGTTCCCCCACAAGGTCGGCTACCACGGCAACTGCAACGCGCTCCGGGGCATCCACCACGCCCGCCCGTCCGAGCTGAACGCGCCGTTCTTCTCAAAGCCCCTGGATCTCCTGAAGAAGGTCAAGGGCATCGAGATCGTGGCCCCCGCCCGGCCCGACGAGTGCTGCGGCTTCGGTGGCACCTTCTCGGTGTTCGAGCCCGCCGTCTCGGCCAAGATGGGCTACGACAAGGTCGCGGACCACGCCCAGGCCGGGGCCGCCTACGTCGTCTCGGCCGATTCCTCCTGCCTGATGCACCAGAAGGGCTGCGCCGAGCGGCTCGGCGTGCCGCTCAAGTACATCCACATCGCCCGCATCCTGAATGGAGCGACCGCATGAGCGCCTCCGACGAACTCCGTCCCCGCGAAAACCTTCGACCCCGCGACGATGCCCGCCGCGACGGCGTGATCCATCCCGAGGTGCTGGCCGCGAACGACGAGAGCGAGCGGGGCCAGGACGGCCGGCGCCTGCAGCACGCGGAGGGCGCCTCGCGGCCGATCTCGGCCGAGGCCATCTCCCCGAAGGCGCCCCGCGAGCCGCAGCCGCGCGGCGCCAAGATCCGCGGCGACCGGCCCATCGACCAGGCCGAGGCCGCCGAGCGCTTCCTCGCCGCGCCGCTGCACCAGAAGGCGCACGACGCCCGGCTCTGGGACCTGCGCTCCAAGCGCGACACCGCCGCCTTCGGCATCCCCGAATGGGAGGAGCTGCGCGAGCTCGCCTCCCAGATCAAGACGCACACCCTGGCGAACCTCGACCGCTACCTCGAGCAGTTCGAGGCCCAGGCGAAGGCCAACGGCGTGCACGTGCACTGGGCCGCCGACGGGGCCGAGCACAACCGCATCGTGCACGGCATCCTCAAGGATCACGGCGCCAAGTCGCTGATCAAGTCGAAGTCGATGCTCACCGAGGAATGCGGCTTCCGGCACTACATGGCCGGCACCGGCATCGAGGTGATCGAGACCGATCTCGGCGAGCGCATCCAGCAGCTCGACAACGAGGAGCCGAGCCACGTGGTGGTGCCGGCCGTGCACAAGACCCGCTTCGACGTGGCCGAGGTCTTCTCCCGCACCATGGGAACCGACCCCGAGAACGACGACGCCCACTACCTCGCCGAGAGCCAGCGCATGC
The DNA here is from genome assembly GCF_059816145.1 of Methylobacterium sp. 001424705. NCBI lineage: Bacteria > Pseudomonadati > Pseudomonadota > Alphaproteobacteria > Hyphomicrobiales > Methylobacteriaceae > Methylobacterium > Methylobacterium sp. 001424705. The sequence continues at coordinate 124,993 of NZ_JCBANU010000009.1, forward strand.
ACACGCGCCCGCTGATCCTGGAGGCGGATGCGGGGCTCACCGGCTGCAACTTCGCCATCGCCGAGACCGGCACGGTGGTGACCTGCACCAACGAGGGCAATGCCGATCTCTCGGGCAACGTGCCGAAGCTCCAGATCCACTCCATCGGCATCGAGAAGCTGATCCCGCGCATCGAGCATCTCGGCGTGTTCCTGCGCCTGCTCTCGCGCTCGGCGCTGGGCTCGCCGATCACCCAGTACACCTCGCACTTCCGCGCGCCCCGCGCGGGCACCGAGATGCACATGGTGCTGGTCGACAACGGCCGCTCCGAGCGCCTCGGCATGGAGGAGTTCTGGACGTCCCTGAAATGCATCCGCTGCGGCGCCTGCATGAACACCTGCCCGGTCTACCGGCGCTCGGGGGGCCTGTCCTACGGCGCCACCTATTCGGGCCCGATCGGGCTGATCATCGACCCGACCTTCAACAAGCGGAAATACTCGACCCTGCCGTTCTCCTCGACGATGAACGGCTCCTGCACCAATGTCTGCCCGGTGAAGATCAACATCCACGAGCAGATCTTCGCGTGGCGGAAGGTCTTGGCCGAGGAGCACCAGATCCCGCTCCTGAAGCAGGGCATGATGAAGGCGGCGGGCCAGGTCCTGAGCCGCCCGGCCACCTACCGGGCGGCCATTGGCGCCGCCGATTCCGCCCTCAAGGTGCTGCCGCGCTTCGCCGTCTACAACCCGCTCAACACCTGGGGGAAGGGCCGCGAGATGCCCGAGGCCCCGCGCCAGACCTTCCACGCCTGGTACAAGCAGAACCGCATGGGCCAGGCGGGGGGCAGGAAGACCCTCGACACGACCAAGACCGGCGACACGACGAAGACCCGCGACACGACCAAGACCGACGGCACCACGAAGACCGGCGACACGACGAAGACCGGCGACACGACGAAGAGTGCGACATGAGCGTCCGCGAAACCACCCTGGCGCGCATCCGCCAGAACCGCCCGGCGGGCGATTACCCCCTGCCGGAGGTGCCGCTCTTCGCGCCACTGGTCGGCGACGACCACGTGGCCGAGTTCGGCGAGCGCCTGAAGCGCATGGGCGGCCGGCTCGCCGAGGCCGACCCCGGCGGCGACCCCTTCGCCAGCGTGCGCGAGCGCCTGGCCGGCGCGTCGGTCATCGCCTCGGCCGTGCCGGAGATCGCGGGCAACCGCGATCTTGGCGCCGTGGCCCGGCCGCAGGACCTCGCCGACGTCGACGTCGCCGTCGTGCGGGCGGTGTTCGGGGTCGCCGAGACCGGCTCGGTGCTGTTCACGCAGGCCGAACTGCAGGTGAACGCCGTCGCCTACCTCGCCCAGCACCTGGTGGTGCTCCTCGACCCGGACGACATCCTGGTGAACATCCAGGCGGCCTACCGCCGCCCGGACTTCGCCCACGCCGATTACGCCGTGCTCCACACCGGCCCCTCGGCCACCGCCGACATCGAGGGCGTGCTGATCCACGGCGCGCAGGGCGTGCGCTCGCTCACGGTGATCCTGGTGCCGCGCCGGGGCTGAAGTCCGGTGCGCGACACCGCGCCCGGAGGCGCGATCCTTGCTATGCCGACCGCCACGACATGCATGCGAGACCTGTCAGCAAGGAGCGGATGGTGCGCTATCAACTGGGCTGCAACTTATCCTACAACATCCTCTCGGACACGACCTTCATCTTCAACCTCGAGGTCGCGCGCCTGCGTAGCGTCGAGATCCTCAGCGAGAGCCTGATCCTGTCGCCGAACCTGAAGCGCGACATCTACATCACGCCCGACCTCCAGAACCGCTACCTCGGCGTCAACGTGCCGGTGGGGCAGTTCGCCCTGGAATACAGCGCCGAGGTCGAGCTCACCGTGCACCGGGCCGACCCGGCGACGGTCAACGAGACGCCGATCTCCCAGCTGCCCCTCGACATCCTGCCGTTCCTGCTGCCGAGCCGCTTCGTCTCGTCCGACCGGCTGACGCCCTTCGCGCTGGCCGAGTTCGGCGCCCTGCCGAAGGGCCATCAGCGGGTCAACGCGATCTGCAACTGGATCCACGACCACCTGACCTACCAGCCCGGCACCAGCGACGGCGAGACCACCGCCGACGAGAGCCTGCTCAAGCGGGCCGGGGTCTGCCGCGACTTCGCCCATATCGGCACCGCCTTCTGCCGGGCGCTCGGCATCCCGGCCCGCTTCGTCAGCTGCTACGCCCACGGCCTCGTGCCGAGCGACTTCCACGCGGTGTTCGAGGCCTATCTCGACGGGCGCTGGTGGCTGTTCGATGCGACTCGCCAGGCCGACCTCGACGGCCTGGTGCGCATCGGCGTCGGGCGCGACGCCGCCGAGATCGCCTTCTCGACGCCCTGGGGCAACATGCAGCCGGTCAACCAGCAGATCCGCATCGTGCGCGCGGACGGGCAGGGCAGCCCGCCCCAGCGCACGGTCGACGCGATCTCCACCGAGGAGCCGGCCCCGCACGCGGGCGCGGCCTGAGACCCGGGGCGAGCGCGCCCCGATCATCCTAGCGCGCCGCGATCGCCGCGCCCTTGCCGAACCGGGCAGGCGTGCGATGTGAACGGTTCACGGAGGGCATCGCGCCATGGCCTATCGTCACACCGTCGGCCCCCGCACCCACGTCTTCGCCGATCTCGCGGCCCTGATGGCCAAGGCGACGCCGGTGCGCTCGGGCGACCGGCTCGCCGGCGTGGCGGCGGAATCCGCCGAGGAGGCGGTGGCGGCCCGCTGGTGCCTCGCCGAGGTGCCGCTCGGCGAGATCCTGGCCCGGCCCCTGATTCCCTACGAAGCCGACGACGTCACGCGCCTCATCCTCGACACCCACGACGCGGGGGCCTTCGCCGAGATCGCCCACCTCACCGTCGGCGACTTTCGCGAGTTCCTGCTGACGGCCTCGTCCGGGACCCTGGCGCGGATCGCCCCCGGCATCACGCCGGAGATCGCCGCGGCGGTCTCCAAGATCATGCGCAACCAGGACCTGATCCTGGTGGCGCGCAAGTGCCGGGTGGTCACGCGCTTTCGCAACACCATCGGGCTGCCGGGGCGCCTCGCCGTGCGGCTGCAGCCCAACCACCCCACCGACGATGCCGCCGGCATCACCGCCTCGATCCTCGACGGCCTGTCCTACGGCTGCGGCGACGCGGTGATCGGCCTCAACCCGGCCTCCGATTCCGTCTCGATCCTGAGCGGCCTGCTCCACCTCTTCGACGACCTGATCCGGCGCCTGGAGATCCCGACGCAAGGGTGCATCCTCACCCACGTCACCACCACGATCGAGGCCATGAACCGGGGCCTGCCGGTCGACCTCGTGTTCCAGTCGATCGCGGGCACGCAAGGGGCCAATGCCAGCTTCGGCGTCACCCTGCCGATCCTCCGGGAGGCGCACGAGGCGGCGCTGGCCCTCAAGCGCGGCACGGTCGGCGACAACTGCATGTACTTCGAGACCGGGCAGGGCTCGGCCCTCTCGGCGGGCCAGCACCACGGCATCGACCAGCAGACCCTGGAGGCCCGGGCCTACGCGGTGGCCCGGCCGTTCCGGCCCCTCCTCGTCAACACCGTGGTGGGCTTCATCGGGCCGGAATACCTCTACGACGGCAAGGAGATCATCCGGGCCGGGCTGGAGGACCACTTCTGCGGCAAGCTCATGGGCGTGCCGCTGGGCGTCGACGTCTGCTACACCAACCACGCCGAGGCCGACCAGAACGACATGGACACCCTGATGACCCTGCTGGGGGCGGCCGGCTGCACCTTCATCATGGGCATCCCCGGCGCCGACGACGTGATGCTGAATTACCAGTCCACCTCGTTCCACGATTCCCTCTACCTGCGCGAGGTGCTCGGCCTGAAGCGCGCCCCGGAATTCGAGGCCTGGCTGGAGCGGATCGGGCTCACCGACGTGGACGGCGCCCTGCTGCCGGAGGGGCCGAGCGCCAGCCTGATCGCCGCCGCGCCGGGGCTCGCCGATCCCGGGCTGGCCGCATGAGCACCGAGGCCGACCCCTGGGCCCGCCTCGCCCGGCTCACCCCCGCCCGCATCGGCCTCGGCCGGGCCGGCTCCGGCCTGCCGACCCGGGAGGTCCTGCGCTTCGGCCTCGCCCACGCCCAGGCCCGGGACGCCGTGCACACGCCCCTCGACGCCGAGGCGGTGAGCGCGGGCCTCGCGGCACTCGGGTTCGAGACGCTCCGCGTGGCCTCCGCCGCGCCGGACCGGGCGACCTACCTGCGGCGGCCGGATCTCGGCCGCACCCTGACGGAGGAGGGCGCCGCGGCGCTCGCCGCCCGCAGCGACGGCCCGGTGGACCTCGCCCTGGTGGTCGCCGACGGCCTCTCGGCCCGGGCCGTGCACGAGGGGGCGGCGGGCCTCCTCGCCGCCTTCCAGCCCCACATCTCGCGGGCCGGCTGGCGACTCGCACCCATCGTGGTGGCGACGCAGGCGCGGGTGGCCCTCGGCGACGGCATCGGCGCGGCGCTCCAGGCCCGCGCCGTGGTGGTGATCATCGGCGAGCGGCCCGGCCTGTCCTCGCCGGACAGCCTCGGGCTCTACCTCACCTTCGCCCCGCGGGTGGGGCGCTCGGATGCCGAGCGCAACTGCCTCTCGAACGTGCGCCCGGCCGGGCTCTCGCACGCGTTGGCCGCGTTCAAGCTCGACTGGCTCCTGACCCAGGCCTTCGCGCTGGGGCTCTCCGGCGTGACCCTCAAGGACGACAGCGGGCCCGCCCTCGCGGCCGCCCCGGGCCCGACCCTGCTGGGCGACGGGTCCGAGCCGGCCTGAGTCCGAGCCGGCCTGAGGTTGGCAAAGCCTTCGCGCGGGGACCCGGGACGAACCCCGCCGTCGCCTCAGGTTGTCCGGAAGAAATCCCGCCCCAAAGCGTGGCTGTGGCGAGGTCGCAACACCCCGAAAGCATCCCGACTTTGCCTTGGGAGACCCCTCTCGCCGCCGCGATCCCGCCATAAACCGGGACCACCTCAGCAAGCGCGGTAAACGATAGTTCCCCCAACGCTTTACCGCGGAGTTCAGACGCTTTCCGAGAAACGGTCCGGTGGGCCGCGCGCCGTGGGTCCCCACGGAACGCACCCATCTGTTTGCGGTCGCGCCGAACCCACACATGCGTATCAGGCCGGGGCGGTGAGACACACGATGGACGCGAGCAAAACCGACAAGTCGAAGCTTCCGAGCCGCCATGTCACGGAGGGGCCCGAGCGCGCGCCCCACCGCTCGTACCTCTACGCCATGGGCCTGACCCGCGAGCAGATTCACCAGCCGCTGGTGGGCGTCGCCTCCTGCTGGAACGAGGCCGCCCCCTGCAACATCTCGCTGATGCGCCAGGCGCAGGCGGTGAAGAAGGGCGTCTCGGCCGCCAACGGCACCCCGCGCGAGTTCTGCACCATCACGGTGACGGACGGCATCGCCATGGGCCATGCCGGCATGCGCGCCTCGCTGCCCTCCCGCGAGGTCATCGCCGACTCGGTCGAGCTGACCATGCGCGGCCACGCCTACGACGCCCTCGTGGGCCTCGCCGGCTGCGACAAGTCCCTGCCCGGCATGATGATGTCGATGGTGCGCCTCAACGTGCCGTCGATCTTCATCTATGGCGGCTCGATCCTGCCCGGCTCGTTCCGGGGCCGTCCGGTGACGGTGCAGGACCTGTTCGAGGCCGTGGGCAAGGTCGCGGTGGGCGACATGTCCCTCGAGGACCTCGACGAGCTGGAGCAGGTCGCCTGCCCGTCGGCCGGTGCCTGCGGTGCGCAGTTCACCGCCAACACCATGGCCACCGTCTCCGAGGCCATCGGTCTGGCGCTGCCCTACTCGGCCGGCGCCCCGGCGCCCTACGAGATCCGCGACAGATTCTGCATGACCGCGGGCGAGAAGGTGATGGAGCTCATCGCCAAGAACATCCGCCCGCGCGACATCGTCACCCGCAAGAGCCTGGAGAACGCGGCGGCCGCCGTCGCGGCCTCGGGCGGCTCCACCAACGCGGCCCTGCACCTGCCGGCCATCGCCCACGAGTGCGGCATCAAGTTCGACCTGTTCGACGTCGCCGAGGTGTTCAAGCGGACGCCCTACATCGCCGACCTGAAGCCGGGCGGGCGCTACGTCGCCAAGGACATGTTCGAGGTCGGCGGCATCCCGCTCCTGCTCAAGACGCTGCTCGACCACGGCTTCCTGCACGGCGACTGCATGACCGTGACCGGCCGCACCATGGCCGAGAACATGGAGAAGGTTCACTGGAACCCGGACCAGGACGTGGTCCGCTCCGCCGCCACCCCCCTGACGCCCACCGGCGGCGTCGTCGGCCTGCGCGGCAACCTCGCCCCCGAGGGCGCCATCGTGAAGGTGGCCGGCATGTCGGAGGACAAGCAGGTCTTCACCGGCCCGGCCCGCGTGTTCGACGGCGAGGAGGCCTGCTTCGAGGCCGTCCAGAAGCGCACCTACAAGGAGGGCGAAGTCCTCGTCATCCGCTACGAGGGTCCGAAGGGCGGCCCCGGCATGCGCGAGATGCTCTCCACCACCGCGGCCCTCTACGGCCAGGGCATGGGCGACAAGGTCGCGCTCATCACCGACGGGCGCTTCTCGGGCGCCACCCGCGGCTTCTGCGTCGGCCATGTCGGGCCCGAAGCCGCCGTCGGCGGTCCGATCGGCCTGATCCGCGACGGCGACGTCATCACCCTCGACGCCATCAAGGGCACCCTCGACGTGGCGGTCTCCGACGCGGAGTTCGCGACGCGTCGCGCCGCCTGGAGCCCGCGCACCAACTCGGCCACCTCCGGCTACCTGTGGAAGTACCAGCAGACCGTCGGGCCGGCGGTGAACGGCGCGGTGACCCATCCGGGCGGCGCCGAGGAGACGCACACCTATGCGGACATCTAGGACAGCCCTCGGCCGCGTCCCGCGGCCGGTCCGGGCCGCCCGGGATCGGCCGCTCGCCCCGATGGGCCGGCGGCTCGCCGGGGCGGTCGGGCTCGTGCTCCTCGGCGCCCTGCCGGCGGCCCTCGGCGCCCTGCCGGGGGCTCTCGGCGCCCTGCCGGCGGCGGCCCTCGACGCCACCGCCCGGACACCGGTGCCCAGCGGCAATTACCGCAGCGCCCGCGAGGCCCTGCGCATGGGCGTGCGCGACTACAATGCCGGCGACAAGGAAGGGGCCGCCCGCGCCCTGGAATACGCCGCCGAGCAGGGCCATGCCCTGGCGCTGTGGAAGCTCGGCCGCATGTACGCCGAGGGCGACGGCGTGCCCCACGACGACCTCAAGGCCTTCGAGTTCTTCTCGCGCATCGCCGACGACACCACCGACGAGGGGCCGGACGCCCAGAACTCGGGCGTGGTCGCGAGCGCCTTCACGGCCCTGGGCGCCTACTTCCTCGACGGGATCAAGGGCACCTACGTGCGCCCGAACCCCGAGCGCGCCTACGACATGTTCAACTACGCCGCCTCGTATTTCGGCGACCCGAACGCGCAGTACAATCTCGGCCGGCTCTACCTCGACGGCACCGGCGTCGACACCGACGCGCGCCAGGCGGCGCGCTGGTTCAACCTCGCCGCCGAGAAGGGCCATGCCCCCGCCCAGGCCCTGCTCGGCCAGCTCCTCGTCAACGGCCAGGGCGTGCCGGCCCAGCGCGCCCGCGGGCTGATGTGGCTCTCGATGGCCCGGGAAGCCGCCCAGGGCCGCAAGGACGACTGGATCGTCGCCCTCTACGAGAAGGCCTGGGCCTCGGCCAGCGAGGAGGACCGCGCCGCCGCGATGGCGCAGGCCTCCCAGACCACCGCCCAGGTCACCGGATCGGCGCGCCGCCGGCGCTGAATGCCGACGGTCGCACCGCTTCGGGTGACCAATTCGGGCGATCAGTTCGGAGACGTCCGGGCCGCCAGCGCCGTGACGAAGGACGGGCGCGCCAGGGTGGCGTCGACGTAGCCGGCGAGCTTGGGCCAGCGCCCGGCATCGACGGATTCGCCGGCCAGGTGCAGGTTGTGGAAGCCCGTGGCCACCGAGATGTCCGCGATGCTGAAGGCGTCGCCGACGAGGTAGGGCCCGTCGATCTGCCCCTCGAGGTAATCGTAGATCTTCGGCAGGTCCTCGTTGAGGGCCTTGGCGACGGCGCCCTCGTCGCCGGGCTGCCCGAGCATCTTCGGCTTCACCACCCGGTTGGCGAAGGGGGCGATGATGACGTCGAACATCTCGGTGTCGCCGTACTTGTCGAACCAGATCGCGCGGCCGCGGGCCTTGGCCTCGGACGGGTACAATGCCGGGCTCGGGAACTTCGCCTCCAGATAGGTCAGGATCGCGGAGGAATCGGCCAGCAGAAAGCCGTCATCGTCGATGGCCGGGATCTTGCCCAGCGGGCTCGCCGCCTGGAAGGCCGGGTCCTTGTCGTGGAAGAACAGCGGGATGTGCTCCGCCTCCTGGCCCTTCTCGGCCAGGGCGACGAGCACCTTGCGGACGTAGGGCGAGTAGCTGGTGCCGTAGAGTTTCACGCGGGGGGTTGCTCCGTGTTGGGGGGATTCTGGTGGGGGATTGCTGGAGCCCAACCCCCGGGCGCCCGGATCGTTCGCTCACGCGTCCGTGAGATCCGCCGTCACGGGCACGTGGTCGGAGGGTTTTTCCAGGCCGCGCAGGTGCTTCTGCACCGAGGCCGAGGTCAGCCGGTCGGCGGCCTGCGGCGAGAGCAGGAGGTGGTCGATCCGGATGCCGGCGTTCCGGTTCCAGGCCCCCGCCTGATAGTCCCAGAAGGTGTAGAGGCCGGCCCGCGGATCGCAGGCGCGCAGGGCATCGGTGTAGCCCTCGGCGAGGAGCGCCCGGAACGCCGCCCGGCTCCGGGGCAGGAACAGCGCGTCCCCGCGCCAGGCCTCGGGGTCAGCCGCATCCTCCGGCTCGGGAATCACGTTGTAGTCGCCAGCCAGCACCACCGCCTCCTCGGCCTCGCGCAGGCCCTGCGCATGGCGCCGCAGCCGCTCCAGGAAGCCGAGCTTGTAGGGGTATTTCGGGCTGTCGACCGGGTTGCCGTTGGGCAGGTAGATCGAGGCGACGCGGACCGGCCGCACGCCCTCGCCGGAGATCAGCGCCTCGATGTAGCGGGCCTGCTCGTCGGTGTCGTCGCCGGGCAGGCCGCGGCGGATTTCGGACATCGCCAGGGGCGCGCGCACCAGCAGGGCGACGCCGTTATAGGCTTTCTGCCCGAGGGTCTCGACGGCGTAGCCCGCCGCCTCGATCTCCGCCCGGGGAAAGCCCTCGTCCTGGCATTTCAGCTCCTGCAGGCAGACCACGTCGGGCTTGGCCTCGTCGAGGAAGCCGACGAGGTGACCGACGCGCTGCTTGATCGAATTGACGTTCCAGGTGGCGATCCGCATGGGCAGGGAGTCTCTGGGAGCTGGGGCGCGTGGATGCCCGTCATCGGGCCTTCGCCGCGGGCTGGCAAGGCTTCGACGGCGAGGCTCGGGTCGAGGCGTTGCGCTCCGCAGGCGCGACGGGCGATGACGGGGAGGTCCGGATGGACGGGGACTGGCTGACGCCGATCTGCGCCTATTGCGAGCGCAGCGATCCCGGCTTCTGGGCGGAGCCGGTCAACGCCTTGTCGAACGGCGCCTTCCTGATCGCCGCCGCCCTGGCGGCGGCGCGCGTGCGCCGCGCTCGCACGGGCGACAGGCCGGCCCTCCTGCTCAGCGCCCTGGTGGCGGTGGTGGGCGTCGGCTCGTTCCTGTTCCACACCCTGGCGGTGCGCTGGGCGCTGCTGGCCGACGTCATCCCGATCGCGCTCTTCATCTACGCCTACTTCCTCCTGGCGATGCGGCGCTACTTCGGCCTCGGGACCGGGGCGGCGCTGGCCGCCACCCTGGCCTTCGCGGCCGTCAATCTCGGCCTGGAGCCCGCCCTCGACGGGCTCACCGGCCGGTCGACGGACGCGCTCACCAACGGCTCGATCGCCTACGCCCCCGCGATCCTGGCGCTGGCGGGCGTCGCCGCCGGCCTGCTGGCGCCGCGGGGCGGTCCCCCGGATCCCGCCCGGCGCGAGGCCGGGCTCGGCCGCCATGATCCCGCCCGGCGCGAGGCCGGGCTCGGCCTCTTGGGAGTCGCCGCCCTGTTCGCCGTCTCGCTCGCCTTCCGCACCCTCGACCGGGCGGTGTGCCCGGTCTGGCCCCTGGGCACCCACGCCCTCTGGCACATCCTCAATGCCGGGGTGCTCTGCGCGCTCATCGCCATCGCGGTCCGCTACCGTCGGCGCCGATCGTAACGCCGCGTCACCCCGACGGCCGGCCGTTTTGTTGCGCCCCCCGGCAAATCGTTGCAGAAGATCGGGCCGCGCCGAGCGCGGCATTCGCCTCCGCCGATCGACGCCGGGCCCGCACCGCCGCCGGACGCGGCAGGTCCCGGACCCGGCAGGTCCACGGCGCGACAGAGTGACGGAACACACCCATGACACAGAGCCTTCGCCTCGGCGTTGCCGGCCTCGGCACCGTCGGCGCCGCCGTCGTCCGGATGGTCGCCCGCCGGGCCGAGGCCCTCGGCCAGACCAGCGGGCAGGCGATTCGCGTCACCGCCGTCTCCTCGCGTGACCGGAGCCGCGACCGCGGCCTCGACCTCGCCGGCGTGACCTGGTTCGACGATCCCGTCGCCCTGGCGACCTCCGGGGAGGTCGATTGCGTGGTCGAGCTCATCGGGGGCGCCGAGGGGCCGGCCCGGCAGACGGTGGAGGCGGCCCTGGCCGCCGGCAAGCACGTGGTCACCGCCAACAAGGCGCTGCTGGCCAAGCACGGCGCGGCCCTCGCCCGGCAGGCCGAGGCGGCGGGCGTGGCGCTCGCCTACGAGGCCTCGGTCGCCGGCGGCATCCCGGTGATCAAGGCCCTGCGGGAGGGCCTGACCGGCAACGCCGTGTCGCGCGTCTACGGAATCATGAACGGCACCTGCAACTACATCCTGACCCGGATGGAGCGCGAGGGCCTGACCTTCGAGGCCTGCCTCAAGGACGCCCAGGCCCTCGGCTATGCCGAGGCCGACCCGACCTTCGACGTCGAGGGCTTCGACACCGCCCACAAGCTCGCGATCCTGACGAGCCTCGCCTTCGGCACCGAGGTCGACGCCGAGGGCGTCTCCGTCGAGGGCATCTCGGCGATCCAGCCCCTCGACCTGACCATGGCCGAGGAACTCGGCTACCGGATCAAGCTCCTCGGCGTCGCACAAACGGCGGCCGGGGGCATCGAGCAGCGGGTCCATCCGACCATGGTGCCGAAATCCTCCGCCATCGCCCAGGTGATGGGCGTGACCAACGCGGTCACCATCGATGCCGATGCGGTGGGCGAGCTCACCCTGATCGGTCCCGGTGCCGGCGGCGAGGCCACCGCCTCGGCCGTGGTCTCCGACATCACCGACATCGCCGCCGGCACCCGCCGCCCGACCTTCGGACGCCCCGCCGCCGCCCTGAGCCCGTCCCAGCGCGTCGCCATGCAGCGGCACGAGGGCGGCTACTACATCCGCCTCACCGTGCACGACCGCCCCGGCGTCGCCGCGGGCGTCGCCACCCGCATGGCCGAGCGCGACATCTCCATCGAGAGCATCCTGCAGCGCCGCTCCGAGAGTGCGGCCTCGAAGGACCCGCATGGCCGCTCGGGCCAGCCGGTCCCCCTGGTGCTGATCACCTACGCCGCCACCGAGGGCACGATCCGGGACGCCCTCGACGCGATCGCGACCGACGGCTTGCTGGCCGAGGCCCCCCAGCTGATCCGGATCGAGCGCGAATAGGGGCCGTGCGCACGATCTGGGGATGAACGAAGAAAACTGCGCGCGCGGCGCGAAACTTCATGCCAAACGCGCATTTTAGTTCATAAGGAGCGCCCGAGAGAGGCGCAGGGGCGCGAGGCTCACATGTCTGGTGGCAATTTGGAATCGCGCGCGCCGGTGGCCCGGTCCCTGACGCTGGAGCTGGCGCGGGTCACGGAGCGGGCCGCCATCGCCGCGGCCCGCCTGCGCGGACAGGGCCGCGAGAAGGAGGCCGACCAGGCCGCCGTCGACGCGATGCGCCTGGAGCTCAACCTGCTGCCCATCGACGGCACCGTGGTGATCGGGGAGGGCGAGCGCGACAACGCCCCGATGCTCTACATCGGCGAGCGCCTGGGCACCGGCGACGGCCCGAAGGTCGACATCGCCGTCGATCCCCTCGAGGGCACCACCCTCTGCGCCAAGGACATGCCCGGCGCCATCGCGGTGACGGCCCTGGCGGAAGCCGGCTCCCTGCTCGCCGCCCCCGACGTCTACATGCAGAAGATCGCCATCGGGCCCGGCTACCCGGCAGGCCTCGTCGATCTCGATGCCAGCCCGGCCGACAACATCGCTGCGCTCGCCCGTCACAAGGGCGTCGACCCGGCCCAGATCACCGCCATCATCCTCGACCGACCCCGCCACATGCAGCTCGTCGCCGCCGTGCGGGCGACGGGGGCGGGCATCCGCCTGATCTCGGACGGCGACATCGCAGGCATCATCCACACCGCCAATGCCGAGGCGACCGGAGCGGACATCTATCTCGGCATCGGCGCGGCTCCCGAGGGCGTGATCGCGGCCGGCGTGCTCCGCTGCATCGGCGGGCACATGCAGGGCCGCCTGATCCTCGACAGCTACGACAAGCGCGAGCGCGCCGCCCGGATGGGCATCAGCGACCCGAACCGGAAGTACGAGCTGCACGACATGGCCCGGGGCGACGTCATCGTCGCCGCCACCGGCGTCACCGACGGCGCCCTGCTGCGGGGCGTCCGCTTCCGGCCGGGCCTGATCGAGACCGAGACCGTGGTCTACCGCTCGGCCAGCGGCACCGTCCGGCGCATGCTCTGCGAGCACCGCCTGCTGGGCGACGCCTGAGCGGGACACGTCCGGGGTCGGATCGGCGGGGACGCTCTTCGAGCGCAGCCCTGCAGATCGCCGCAGGATCGCCGGAAGATCGCGCGGAGCCGCGACGACTCCGTCCCATCGCGTGCGAGCGATCTTCGCTTCGGCCATTACCGGGCGAACCCGTTCGGCGGAGGATCGATGCCGTTCCGGTGGACCCGGCATCCGCATCCGCTGGCATCTCCGCGATCGGAAACCACCGCTTTCGGGACCGGTCGGTGTGCATCCGGGATGCCGCTGTCCTGCGCCGGGAATCTCCAAGTCTACGCTGGACGAATGGACGGATCGGTCGCGCCCGCCCACGACCGACCCGCATCGTCTGCGCCGACGACTATAGGCTCTCTCGAAACCGTGATGGAACCAAAGAGAGTAAACCTGAAAATGCTGTGGTTGTCTCGCAAGAGCTTCACGAAGATTTTTACGGACACGCCAAAGCATTCGGATTGGAAATAAAGCGACCTTTCACCACTTCGCCGGAGAAGCTCGGTGCAGGAATCCCGAGCCTCCCGCCGAACCCAAGGGAGATCGGACACCCGACTCTCCCATCCGGCAGATCACCGCATGTGCACCACCATCAAAGGCCGCCTGGTCACGCTGCTCGGCGTGATGGGCTTTCTCCTGCTCCTCTCCACGGGGATCGGCACCTTCGCCCTGTCGGAAAACCATCGGAGCTTCAATTCCGTCTTCGGCGACCGCATCGTCCCGCTGCGGCAGTTCAGCCTGATCCGTGATGCCTACGACGACCTGCTGGCGACGTCGCGCGCGCTTCGGAACCGGCAAGGGGAAGCCGGCCGGGCGACCGCGAAGATCGAGGCGGATCTGGGCAACATCCAGACCCAGTGGTCGGCCTACCTGGCGACCTACCTGACCCCGGAGGAGAAGGAGATCGCCGCCGAGTTGCAGCGGCGCATCGACCACAACGCCGCGGTCGCGGCCGACATCCTCCGTCGCCTCGCCGCCGGCGGCACCCCCGACTTCGACGCGACCCACGCGGCTCTGGTGAAGGGCATGGAGGAGGCCAACGTCGTCCTGAGCCAGCTCACCGCCCTGCAGGTCCGGGAGGCGCAGGCCGAGTTCGACCGGGCCGAGACCCATTCGGGCTGGTCGCGCCTGGCGCTCCTGGCCCTGGTCGCCCTGGCCGCCGCCGCCATCGGCTTCGGCCTCTACACCGTGCTGGCCCTGGTCGTGCGCCCGCTCGGCGGCATGACCGGCACCATGGCCAAGCTGGCCGGCGGCGACGTCACGACCGAGGTGGCGGGCGCGCACCGCCGGGACGAGATCGGCGCGATGGCCCGGGCCGTCCAGGTCTTCAAGGACGCCATGATCGCCAAGCGCGACGCCGACGCCGCCGCCGCGATCGAGAGCGCCGCGAAGATGCGCCGGGCCGAGATCCTGGATGCCGCCACGCGGGGGTTCCAGGCGCAGGTCGCACGCCTGACCCACGGCCTGTCCTCCGCCGCCACCGAGATGGAGGCCACGGCGCGGGCGATGAGCCGCACCGCCGACCAGACGGCCGGGCAATCCCTGAGCGTCGCCTCGGCCGCCGAGCAGACCTCGGCCAATGTCCAGACCGTGGCGGCCGCGAGCGAGGAGATGGCCGCCTCCATCGGCGAGATCGCCGCCCAGGTCGCCCGCTCGGCGGCGATGGCCGAGCGGGCCTCCGAGAACGCGGCGGCCACGGACACGATCATCCTCGGCCTCGCCGAGGGGGCCGAGCGGATCGGCACGGTGGTGGGCCTGATCTCGGGGATCGCGGCCCAGACCAACCTGCTGGCGCTCAACGCCACCATCGAGGCGGCCCGCGCCGGCGAGGCGGGCCGGGGGTTCGCGGTGGTCGCGGGCGAGGTCAAGGAGCTGGCCTCCCAGACCGCGCGCGCCACGGCGACCATCTCGGACCAGATCACCACGATCCAGAGCGAGACCCGCCAGGCGGTCACGTCGATCCGGACCATCGGCGCGACCATCGCCGAGCTGCGCAGCATCGCGGTCGGCGTCGCGGCGGCCATGGAGGAGCAGGGAGCGGCCACCCAGGAGATCGTCCGCAACGTGACACAGGCCGCCCAGGGCACGCAGTCGGTGACCGTCAGCATCGGCAGCGTGACCCAGGCCGCCGGCGAGACCGGGGCGGCCTCGTCCCAGGTCCTGGCCGCCGCCTCCGAACTCGCGCGCCAGTCCGAACAGCTGAGCGCCGAGGTCTCGGGCTTCCTCGCCACCGTCCAGGCCGCCTGAGCGGGCTTGCCCGACGGCCGGCTTTCGGGGCTGATGCCGGACGCCCCGAAAGCCGGGGCCGGCATCGGGGTGACGGATGAGCGGCTCCGACGACGACCGCCCGCGATCCGGGCCGTGGACCCGGCGCGGCCTGCTCGCCGGGGGCGTCGGAGCGGCGGCGCTCGGAATTGTGGGGCTGGGGGCCGGCGGGATCCTCGCGCCGCCGGACGCGGTTCGGCACGATCGCCAGATCGCCGAGGCCCACCTCGCCGCGCGTCTGCCGGCGATCCGGGCGGCGCTGGCGGCGGCGCGGCCGGGCTTCGTGTTCCTGGCGGGCAACTCGCAGGCCGAGCTTCTCGGAGCCGCCATGGCGCGGCGGCCGGACGTGGTGAATGGCGGGATCGGCGGCACCTCGGCCCGCCGCTATGCCGGCGCGATCGACGGACTGGCCTTCCCCGTCCGGGCCGGAGTCGCGGTGCTGTTCGTCGGCACGAACGACATCCTGCGGCGGGCCGACCCCCTGTCGGCGCGCATGGCGGGCGGGTTCGCGGCGGCGACGGGCCGCATCGTGACGTGGCTGGCGGCGAATGCGGATCGGGTGCTGGTGGCGGCCGTGCCGCCGATCGGGCCGGAGGCCGGGGCGGAGCGCGATCCGGCGGCGGTGGCCGGCTACACGGCGCTCCTGCGTGATCTGTGCGCGCGGCAGGGCTGCCGGGTCTTCGACCCCTTCGCGGACCTGCGCGACGGTCCACCGGGCCTGACCACCCGGGCGGTGCCGCCGGACGGCGTGCACCTGCGCGACTACGACGCCCTGGCGGCCGGGCTCGAGACGCACCTGCGCGCGCTGCGGGACGGAGCGCCGCCGGACTGAGCGGCCGGCGGGGTCACGAAGCCTGCGGAGGCGCGGACGACCCCCCGCGCGGGGTCCGTCAGTTGAACAGCGAGCCGACGCCGCCCTGGACGCGGCCGAGACCCTGCTTGGCCACCGGGTTGCCGGGTTCGATCTGCGCGGCGCGCTGGTAGCTCTCCACCGCCTCCTTCCTGCGGTTGGACTTCTCGTAGGCGAGGCCGCGATAGGCCCAGGAGGTGGCGTCCTTGTTGTTGACGTTGAGCGCCGCGTTGTAGTCCTCGATCGCCTTGTCGTACTGGTTGGTGGCGATCAGGCTCTGGCCGCGCGCCGCATAGGGCGCCGCCACGAAGGGATTGCGGTCGATGGCGGCGTCGAAATCCGCGATGGCCTGGGTGTTCTGCCCCTGCTTCTGCCGGACGAGGCCGCGCGCGTGGTAGGCCTCGGCCGATTCCGGCGCGAGGCGGATCGCCTGGTTGAGGTCGGCGGTGGCGCCCTCGAGGTCGCCCTGGGCGCGCAGCACGTTGGCGCGGCCGATATAGGCCGGGGCGTAGTTCGGATCGGCCGAGATCGACTTCGAGAAGTCCTGCAGCGCGGCGTCGTTGCGGCCGATCTGGCGGTTGGCGAGCGCGCGGTTGTTGTAGGCCGAGGCCGAATTCGGGTCGATCTGCACCGCCTTGGTGAAGTCCCCGATGGCGTCGTTGAATTGGCCGGCCCGGGCATAGGCCGCGCCGCGGGTGACGTAGGCCGCCGCGTCGTTGGGATTGCGCTGGATCACGTCGGTGAGCGAGGTGATGTTGACCGTGGTGGCGCCCGTCTGGTCGGATTCGAGCACGGCGAACTGGCGCGTCGCGGTGGCGCCGCCGCCATAGGTCTCGCAACCGGCCAGCGCGGCCGCCGCGAGCGCCGTGGCCCCGATCAGCCCCGCCTTCGATGCCCGCAGCTTCAAAACCGTCATGGTCCTCGCTCCCCCCGGGGGGGGGGGGGGGGGGGGGGGGGGGGGGGGGGGGGGGGGGGGGGGGGGGGGGGGCGCGGGGGCGGGGGGGGGCGGGGGGGGGGGGGGGGGGGGGGGGGGGGGGGGTGGGCGGGTGCGGGGTCTGGTACGGGGGCG